>JBKJSN010000207.1:0-13311 GCA_046595815.1 Mycobacteriales bacterium | reverse complement strand
CTCGGCACCGACTCGCTGGCCAGCGCGCCGGACCTCGACCTGCTCGCGGAGGCTCGCGCCTGCCACGACCTGGCCCTGGCCCAGGGCGCGTCGGCGGACGGGCTGGCCGAGCGGCTGGTGCGCGCCGCGACCGTCGACGGGGCTGCCGCGCTGGGGCTGGCGGGGGGCGTGGCACGGTCGGGTGTGCTGGCGGTGGGCGTCCGCGCGGACCTCGCGGTGTTCGACGTGCCGACCGACGGCGACCCGTACACCGCCCTGCTCGAGCACGGCCCCGGGCGCTGCACCGCCACGGTGGTGGCCGGCCGCCTCGTCCACCGCCGCACCCTGCCACCTCCAACCCTGCCACCCCCAACCCTGCGCTGATCATGGAGTTGTGGCACGCCCGCCACGCTCACGAGGTGAGCAGGAACTCCATGATCGGCGGGGGGTTGGGGCGGCGGGCGGCCCCGCTAGGCCTGACACTGGGGGCATGAGGGCGACGCTGGACAAGCACCCGTCCGAGGTCGCCGCGATGTTCGACGAGGTCGCCGCCCGCTACGACCTCACCAACACCGTGCTCTCGCTCGGTCAGGACCGGGGCTGGCGGCGGGCCGTCGCCGACGCGCTGGACCTCCGCCCGGGCCAGCGCGTCCTGGACCTCGCGGCCGGTACAGCGACCAGCTCGGCCGCCCTGGCCGGGACGGGCGCCGACGTCGTGGGCTGCGACTTCTCGCTCGGGATGCTGCGGGTCGGCGCCAGGGCCGGTCACGAGGGCGTCGAGCTGGTGGCCGGGGACGCGCTGCGCCTGCCGTTCCGGGACGGCGCCTTCGACGCGGTCACGATCAGCTTCGGCCTGCGCAACACCCAGGACGTCGACCGGGCCCTGGCCGAGCTGCGCCGCGTGACCCGCCCCGGCGGCCGGCTGGTGGTCTGCGAGTTCAGCCACCCGACGTTCTCGCCGTTCCGCACCGTCTACGACGAGTACCTGATGAAGGCCCTGCCCGCGGTCGCGACCCGCATCAGCAGCGACCCGGCGGCGTACGTCTACCTGGCGGAGTCGATCCGGGCCTGGCCCGCGCAGGCCGGCCTGGGGTGGCTGGTCGAGCAGGCCGGATGGGCCGACGTGGCCTGGCGCGACCTGTCCGGCGGCATCGTGGCCCTGCACCGCGGGACCAAGCCCGCCTGACTCACACTCGTCGCAAGTGGTCAGTCGGCGCGGGCGAACTGGCCCTCGTCGCGGCGGCGCCAGGCCGCGGCCGTGGCCGCGCACAGCAGCAGCGCTGCCGTCCCGACGAAGGCCCGCTCGCGCACCGCGCTCATCTCCACCTGCGTCACCCGTTCGCCCTCGGCGTAGGCCAGCTGGCCCTCGGTCTCCTCCTGGTCCGCCACCCCCGGGTTGGTGTTCGCGTTGGGCGCGGGGTTCGGGTTGGGGTTGGCATTCGGGTTCGGGTTGGGGTTGGCGTTCGGCACGCCCTGTGCGGGAGCCGCGGGCGCGGCCGCTGCTGCGGCCAGGGCGGCTGCGGCCTCCGGGCGGCTCAGCGCGGGCACGCCCTCGCAGTCGAGGGTCAGTGTGGTCTGCGCCAGCGTCGCGAACGGGGTGCGCGCCGTGACGGTGACGTCGTGCCGCGACGGTGCGGCGCGCGGGCAGCGGAGGGCGAGCTCGAAGCCGAGCTGGTTGTCGGCCCGCAGGTTGACCCGCTGGGACGCGGGAGAGGCGAGCGTCACCAGGGGTCCACCGCCCGACACCCCAAGGGTCACCGGCTTGATGTCGGCGATGCCCGCGGCCAGGCCCACGACGGCGGAGGCGACCCCGACGGTCTGCCCCGGCACGTCGGACGTCGGTGACGCCCCGTTGACGCTGACGCCGACGCCGACGGAGGGCGCGGTGGTCTCGACCAGACACACGAGAGGTTCGCGGGTGGGCACGTCGACCCGGCCGTTGCCGTCGCAGTCGACCCCGCCTTCGGGCGCCAGCGTGTCGCTGCCCTTTGCGAGCCGGCGCAGGCCGTCGACGGGCTTCTCCCCGATGGCCAGACCCATCAGGTGCACGTCGTGCCGCTGCAGCGCCGCGATGGTGCTCTCGAACGAAGGCCCGGGGTTGGTGCGGCCGTTGCCGAGTGACTGGCCGCGCTCGTGCGCCGGGGTGTCGTGCGAGAGCAGCGCGATCTTCAAGGCGCCGGGGCGGTAGCCGGCCTGCAGGCCCGGCTGCACGAGGGTGTAACCGTCGAGCACCTCCCCGGCCCCGGTCGTGGACTGCACGACCGCCGTCAGCGGTGACGCGCCTGCGTCATCGGTGCCGCCTCCGGCCTGCACGCCGCTGATGGCGTCCTCGAGCTCTTTGTCGGCGAGGCCGATCCGGCGGTCGAGCCGGTAGGGCCAGTCGCCAGAGACGGCACGCCCGTAGGGCCGGGGGTAGTCGCGGAAGTCACCCAGCCCGAAGCGCGAGTCCAGCCCGGCGGCGTCGAGGGAGTTCGTGATCGACGCGATGCCTTGACGCAGGCTGTCGAAGACCGATGCCATGCTCCCGGTGCTGTCGAGCAGGAACATCACGTCCACCGGCGCAGGGGTCCTGGGCACCAGCAGGTCGTAGGGGACCGTCCTTCGACCGCCGGGCGGCAGGGTCACCCGAAGCCCCATGGGCGCCAGCGTCGAGGGGAACTGCGTGACCCGCCCTCGCGCCAGGAGAGAGACGGGCCGCAGCACGCCGTTCACGAATTGCGGAGGCAGGGTGTTGCCCAGGAAGTCCATGGCCACCTGCAGGAGGGCGCCCCCCCGCAGCCCCGTGACGTAGAACCCCTTCGCGGTCGGGGCCGTGGCGCCGATCAGCGTGGGCGCTGCACCGTTCGGGCTGATGTCCTGTGGTGCGCGGCCACCGATCAGCCAGACGGCCTTGGCATCAGCGAGCGCCACGCGCTGCGTCTGCACAGGCACCTGGGCCAGCGACGTTGCGACGACGGGGCTCGCCCGGCGCTGCCACGTGCGGCCTCGGTCGGTGCTCCCTTCGACCGACGCTTCGCCCGCGCGGGCAGCGGTGAGCTGCACCCCACCGGCCCCGGGAGCAGCGGCGAGCGCGGCCACGTTGGCGCTCAGGCCGAGCGGGCTGAAGCTCGCCCCGCCGTCGGAGCTCCCGACGACCTTGCCCTCAGCGAGGCCGTACACCTCGGTCGGGATCGTGGGGTGCACCGTCAGGCTGGTTGCGGAAAGGACAGCACCTGGCGCGGAGCGCAGCGCCCAGGTGACGCCGGCGTCGGAGGTGGCATAGAGCTGCTTGAGGCCTCCGGCCAGTTCCACGACGGCGTACCCGACCTGTGGCACCTGCGCGTTCGCGGCCACCTCGCGCACTGTGCCCAGGGCGGGCAGGCCCTGCTGCGTGTCGGAGACGGTGACGACCTGCTTGCCCAGCTGCTCGGAGAACACCACGACGGTGGGCAACAGCAGGTCGAGCGGCTCCACGCCCACGCCGGTCGTCACGCCGAGGTAGAGGAAGCGGGAGTTGTTCGCTGAGCTCGGCACGTGCAACGAGGTGATCGTGGAGACGGTCCCGGCCGGCTTGCCCAGCGCCGTCACCGACCAGAACACGCGCCAGCCGCAGCCGGCGTCGTCTGACTTCATCACGACCGTGCCGTTGGTCGCGTAGAGCACGTTCGGGTCGTACGCCGGAGCCGCCGCCAAGGTGATCGCCGGACCCCCGCCGGGGAAGGACGGCCGCAGGGCGAGCCAGTCCCCGCCCACGTCCTCGACCGTCCCGCCCGGCCCGCAGGCCGTGGGGGCCGCCGACGCGGTGAGCCCGCCCACCGCCGTACCGGCCACGAGGGCCAGCGCGACAACGAGCCGGAGCGGTCGAAGCATCAGACGCGCACTGTCCGCCGGGCCCGGACCGGCTTCTTGGCCTGCCCGTTCGCGAGCACGGAGCGTACGGCGGTCAGCGACTCCTGAAGAGCTACGCCTTCGAGCGTCTCGTGCTCGAGCAGGGTCCCGGCCACCAGGTCGAGCGCTGCCCGGTGCCGCTCGAGCAGCAGCAGGGCCGTGTCGGATGCCTCGGTGAGCAGCTCGCGGATCGCAGCATCGGCCGCAGCCTTGGTCTGGTCGGCGATGTCGCCCCAGGGCGTGTCGTCGCCGAGGAAGGCCGAGCTGTCAGGTCCGAGCAGGCGGCTCAGCCCGATCCCCGGGACCATGCCGTAGCGGGCCACCATGTCGCGGGCCATCGACGTGGCCTGCTCCAGGTCGCGCTCGACGCCGGTGCTGGTGTCGCCGTAGACAACCCGCTCCGCAGCCGGACCGGCCATGCGGACGGCCAGTCGGGCACGCAGCTGCCCCTCGGTGATGAGGGTCTCCTCGTCGTCCGAGCGCAGCTCGGTGGTGGCGATGGAGCGGCCGCCGCCGAGGATGGACACGCGCTGCAGCGGCTCGGGCTCGCCGAGGGCGACGGACACGACGACGTGTCCGGCCTCGTGATGGGCGGCCCGGTCCTTCTCGGCCTCGGACAGCAGGTGACCTCGGCGCTTGGGCCCTTCCAGGACCCGGCGGATCGCCTCCTCGAGGTCGCGTGCGGTGAGGGTCACCCGTGCCTCGCGGATGGCGAGCAGGGCGGCCTCGTTGACGACGCTCGCCAGGTCGGCTCCGGTGAAGCCGGGGGTCCGCTGCGCCACCCGGGCGAGGTCGACGTCCTCGGCGAGGGGCTTGCCGGTGGAGTGGATCCGCAGGATCTCCAGGCGCCCCTCGGGGTCAGGGCGCTCGATGGTGATGTGGCGATCGAAGCGGCCCGGCCGCCGCAGGGCGGGGTCGAGGATGTCCGGGCGGTTGGTGGCGCCGATGACCACGATGCCCTTGCTGGCCTCGAAGCCGTCCATCTCCACGAGCAGCTGGTTGAGGGTCTGCTCGCGCTCGTCCGAACCGCCACTGGCGCCACCCGCGCCGCGCTTGCGGCCGGCAGCGTCGAGCTCGTCGATGAACACGATGGCCGGGGCAGCCGCGCGAACCCGGGCGAACAGGTCGCGCACGCGGGCCGCACCGACGCCGACGAGCGCCTCGACGAACTCCGCACCGGCGACGGAGAAGAACGGCACGCCCGCCTCACCGGCGACCGCGCGGGCGAGCAGGGTCTTGCCGCACCCGGGCGGGCCGAACAGCAGCACGCCCTTGGGCGGCGAGGCGCCGAGGGCTTCGTACTTCGCCGGGTCGCGCAGGTAGTCCACGACCTCCTGCAGCTCGGTGACGGCTTCGTGGACGCCGCCGGCCTGTCCGAAGCCGGTGCTGCTCGAGCCCTTGCGGGACCGGCCCTTGCTGAGGGTGGAGAAGTCGACGATCCCGCCGATGGCGCTGCCCTTGCGTCCACCCGGGGCGAGCAGCAGCGCGAACACCGTCGCGAGGATCAGAAGGGGGAGCAGGAAGGTCGTCACCAGGCGCAGTTGCTGCTTGTGCACCTGCTTGTCGACCGTGATGCGCGAGTGCGAGGCCTGCAGCGCGCGGTAGAGGTCGCCGGTCAGCGGCGCGCTCGCGGGGTAGTCGACGTGGAAGCTGCCGGACAGCAGCGGGTCCGGGAACGGCACCGACCCGTCCTTGGCGGCGAGCATCTCACCGATCAGCCGGTCGTCGGTGTCGAGCAGGGTCGCCGAGGTCACGCGCCCCTCGCGGGCGAGGCCGACGAGCTCGTCGAGCGACAGCGCCTTCCCGGGGGAGGGCGCCTGGAACGCCGTACCCAGAGCCCAGCTGAAGGCCACGACCTCCAACAACAGCAGCGCCATCAGGCCGAGCGCACCCTTGCGGCGGGCGCCCTTGGCTGCGCGGCGCCGGCGCCAGCGGCGCAGCCCGGTCAGGCCAGCGCTCGTCCCGCGCGTGAGCGGGTTGCCGGGGCGGTCGGTCGTGGGGGCTGCGATGCCGTCAAGAGCGGCAGGGTCGACCGTCATGGCTCCTCGTGGGCTGCCTGGGGTGGTGCGGGGCACAGAACAGGGGATGGCGTCCTGATGAGCCCGGGGGACCGCTCTAGGTTCGGTGCCTGCTGACCGGTTCCTGCTCCGGACTCCGGTGTCGTGCGACAGGATCGGCCCACTAGACTGTGGCGTCGCTCGTGAAAACTTTCACAAGCGCGCAGACCCCTAGGCAGCGGAGACCTCAGCGACGTGAGTACGGACCGGGACGCCGACGTCATCGTCGTCGGCGCAGGGCCTGGGGGCAGCGCCACGGCGCAGGCCCTCGCGCAGACCGGCCTGGACGTGCTGCTGCTGGAGAAGACCGCGTTCCCCCGCGAGAAGGTCTGTGGCGACGGCCTCACCCCGCGCGCGGTGAAGACCCTCGTCGAGATGGGCATCGACACCTCCGAGGCCAACGGCTTCATCCGCAACCGCGGCCTGCGGATCATCGGCGGCGACCACACCCTCGAGCTGGACTGGCCCGACCTGGCCAGCTACCCGCCGTACGGGCTGGTGCGTCCCCGGCTCGACTTCGACGAGCTGCTGGCCCGCTCGGCCATGAAGGCCGGCGCGCGGCTCCAGGAGCTGACGACCGTCACCGGACCGGTCCTGGAGCACGGTCGCGTCGTCGGCGTCACGGCCCGCACCAGCGACCGCCGCGAGCTCACCTTCCGGGCCCCGCTGACGATCGCCTGCGACGGCTCCAGCGCGCGACTCGCGCTGAGCATGGGCATCACCAAGCGCGACGACCGCCCGATGGGCGTGGCGGTACGCCGGTACTTCACCAGCCCGCGCCACGACGACGACATGCTCGAGTCCTGGCTGGAGCTGCGCGCGCCCAACGGCGACCTGCTCCCTGGCTATGGCTGGGTCTTCGGCGTCGGCGACGGCACGTCCAACGTCGGCCTCGGGATCCTCAACACCACCAAGGCCTGGCAGGACACCGACTACAAGAAGCTCATGGCGCGCTGGACCGCCTCGATGCCCGGTGAGTGGCAGTTCGACGAGGCGCACGCGACCGGTCCGGTGCGCGGCGGTGCGTTGCCGATGGCGTTCAACCGCAAGCCGCACTACCGCGACGGGCTCATGCTGGTCGGCGATGCCGCGGGCGCCGTGAACCCGTTCAACGGCGAGGGCATCGCCTATGCCATGGAATCAGGCCGGATGGCCGCAGAGGTCGCCGCGCAGGCCCTGACGCGGCCGGAGGGTCCGGCGCGCGAGCGCGCGCTGCAGGCCTACCCCGACGCCATGAGTGCCAGGTACGGCGGGTACTTCACGCTGGGGAGGACCTTCGTGTCCCTCATCGGCAACCCCGCGGTAATGCAGTTCTGCACCAAGCACGGCCTCAAGCGGCCCACCCTCATGCGCTTCACGCTCAAGCTGCTTGCCAACCTCACCGACCCGCGCGGCGGCGACTCCCTCGACCGGCTCGTCAACGGCCTGTCGAAGATCGCACCCTCGGCCTGACCCCCCGGTCCGGCCAGCCCCTAGGCTGGCCGGGGCCCAGAAGAACGAAAGGAGAGCACCGACCGTGCTGCAGTGGTACTTGCCGATCATCGTGCTGTTCGTGCTCGCCTTCGGCTTCGCCGCGTTCTCCGTCGGTGCCGCGACGTTCACCGGCCCGAAGCGCTACAACCGCGCGAAGTACGACGCCTACGAGTGCGGGATCGAGCCGACCCCGCAGCCGATGGGCGGCGGCCGCTTCCCGATCAAGTTCTACCTGACGGCGATGCTGTTCATCGTCTTCGACATCGAGATCATCTTCCTCTACCCGTGGGCCGTGGCCTTCGGGAAGCTCGGCCTGTTCGGGCTGGTCGAGATGACGTTGTTCATCCTCACGGTGTTCGTCGCCTACGCCTATGTCTGGCGTCGCGGCGGACTGGAATGGGACTAGCCCCATGGGCGTGGAAGACAAGCTCCCCAGCGGCGTCCTGCTGACGAGCGTCGAGAAGGTCGTCAACTGGTCGCGCAAGTCCTCGCTGTGGCCGGCGACGTTCGGCCTCGCGTGCTGCGCGATCGAGATGATGGCGACCGGTGCCGGTCGCTACGACCTCGCGCGCTTCGGCATGGAGGTCTTCCGGGCCTCGCCGCGCCAGGCCGACCTGATGATCGTCGCGGGTCGCGTGTCGCAGAAGATGGCGCCCGTCGTGCGGCAGATCTACGACCAGATGCCCGAGCCCAAGTGGGTCATCGCCATGGGTGTGTGCGCCAGCTCCGGCGGCATGTTCAACAACTACGCGATCGTCCAGGGCGTCGACCACATCATCCCCGTCGACATCTACCTGCCGGGCTGTCCGCCGCGCCCCGAGATGCTCATGGACGCCATCCTCAAGCTGCACGACAAGATCATGGAGGAGCCCCTCGGGGCCAACATCCGTCGTCGTGACGCGCACGGCTATGCGCCCCGCGAGCTCGTCGCGAGCTCCGAGCGGTACACCAAGGCGGGCAAGAAGGCCGCCCGCGCTGCGAGTGAGTCATGAGCGCAGAAGAGAGCTCGCGCAGCGAGCGAACGCCGGAGCGAATCGTGTCACTGACCGAGCTCACCCCTGTCACGCCTCCGGCGTCGCCGGTAGACCCGGGCGTCGACATGTTCGGTGCCGCCTTCGGCGGCGACACCAGCGGGTTCGGCGGCCTGGTTCCCCGCCGTACCGTGGAGCTCTCCACCCCCCGCCCGTACGGCGGATGGTTCGACGAAGCGGCTGACGCCCTCGAGGCCGCGTGGCCCGGGTTCGGCGAGAACGTCCTCCGCGTGGTCGTGGACCGCGGCGAGCTGACGCTCCACGTCAAGCCCGCCGCCGTCCTCGAGGTGCTGACGGTGCTGCGCAACGAGCCGAACCTGCGCTTCGAGCTGCTGTCGTCGGTGTCCGGCGTCGACTACCCCGACACCGAGACCCGCCTGCACGCGGTCTACCACCTGACTTCGCTGACCTACCGCCGGCGGATCCGGGTCGAGGCCGCCATGACGGTGGCGGACCCGCATGTGCCGTCGGTCTGCTCGATCTACCCGACCGCGGACTTCCACGAGCGCGAGACGTGGGACATGTTCGGGATCATCTTCGATGGGCACCCGGGCCTGACCCGGATCCTCATGCCCGATGACTGGGTGGGGCACCCGCAGCGCAAGGACTACCCGCTCGGCGGGATCCCGGTGGAGTACAAGGGCGCGACCATCCCGCCGCCGGACGAGCGGAGGACCTACTCGTGAGTGATCTGTACGAAGTCCCCTACGCGAGTGAGCGCGAGACGACCGAGGGCACCGTCTACACCGTCACCGGTGGCGACTGGGACACCGTCGTCGAGGGCGCGGCCGACGACCAGCGCATGGTCGTCAACATGGGCCCGCAGCACCCCTCGACCCACGGCGTGCTGCGGCTCGTCCTGGAGCTGGAGGGGGAGACGGTCACCAGTGCGCGCACGGTGATCGGGTACCTCCACACCGGCATCGAGAAGAACATGGAGTACCGCAACTGGACCCAGGGCGTCACCTTCGTGACGCGCATGGACTACCTGTCGCCGATCTTCAACGAGACGGCGTACTGCCTGGCCGTGGAGAAGCTGCTCGGCATCGAGGTGCCGGAGCGGGCGACCACGATCCGGGTGCTGTGCATGGAGCTCAACCGCATCGCCTCGCACCTGGTGTGGTTGGCGACCGGCGGCATGGAGCTCGGTGCGCTCACCGCGATGACCAACGGCTTCCGCGAGCGCGAGCTGGTGCTCGACGTGCTCGAGACCATCACCGGTCTGCGCATGAACCACGCCTACGTCCGACCCGGCGGCGTCGCGCAGGACCTGCCCCCGGGTGCGGTGGAGAAGGTGCGCGAGCTGCTCGCCACCTTCGAGGAGCGGCTGCCCGACTACGACAAGCTGCTCACCGGAAGCACCATCTGGCAAAAGCGCACCCAGGACGTAGCGGTGCTCGACCTGCAGGGCTGCCTCGCCCTCGGCGTCACCGGCCCCATCCTGCGCTCGGCCGGCCTCGCGTGGGACCTGCGCAAGACCCAGCCGTACTGCGGCTACGAGACCTACGACTTCGAGGTCCCGGTCGAGACCGGCGCGGACTGCTGGGCCCGATACCGCGTGCGGCTGCGTGAGATCCGCGAGTCCATGAAGATCGTCGAGCAGGCCCTCGACCGCCTCGTCCCGGGACCGGTCATGGTCGAGGACAAGAAGATCGCCTGGCCCGCGCAGCTCGCTCTGGGCAGCGACGGCATGGGCAACTCCCTGGATCACGTGAAGAAGATCATGGGCACCTCGATGGAGGCGCTCATCCACCACTTCAAGCTGGTCACCGAGGGCTTCCGTGTCCCGGCGGGCCAGGTCTACACCGCCATCGAGTCGCCTCGCGGCGAGCTCGGTGTGCACGCCGTGAGCGATGGCGGCACCCGGCCCTTCCGGGTGCACGTGCGCGATGCGAGCTTCGTCAACCTGCAGGCGGCGTCGGCCATGTGCGAGGGCGCGCTCATCGCAGACGCCATCGCCGCCGTCGCCTCGATCGACCCCGTGATGGGTGGAGTGGACCGATAGTGGACGTTGACCTCGGCCTCCCGGCCAGCACTACGGTGCCCGCCGGTGTCCCGCCGCTCACCGAGCAGACGCGTGCGGAGGCGCGGGAGCTCATCGCGCGCTACCCCCGCTCGCGCTCCGCCCTGCTGCCGATGCTGCACCTGGTGCAGTCCGTACAGGGCTACGTCTCGCCGCAGGGCATCTCCCTGTGCGCCGAGGAGCTCGGCCTGACCAAGGCCGAGGTCGGCGCGGTCGCGACCTTCTACACGATGTACCGCCGTACCCCGGCCGGGACCTACCACGTCGGCGTCTGCACCAACACGCTCTGCGCGGTCCTCGGCGGCGACGCGATCATGGCCTCGCTCAAGGACCACCTTGGCATCGGCCACAACCAGACGACCGAGGACGGCATCGTCAGCCTCGAGCACATCGAGTGCAACGCGGCCTGCGACTACGCCCCCGTCGTGATGGTCAACTGGGAGTTCTACGACGACCAGACGCCACAGAGCGCGCGCGAGCTCGTCGACTCCCTCCGGGCCGGTACGCCGATCGCCCCGACGCGCGGGCCGGCGAGCCTGCCGACCTTCAAGGAGACGGCGCGCGTGCTGGCGGGCTTCAACGACGGGCGTGGCGCCGAGGGCGTTGCGGCAGGGTCGGCGTCGCTCGTCGGTCTGGAGATCGCCCGCAGCCGCGGCGACCAGGCCCCGGCGTACCCCAGCTCTTCGAACGACGGCCAGGAGGGCTGACATGCAGCAAGGGACGGTGTTCACCCCCGTGCTGTCGGCGAACTGGGACAAGCCCAACGCCTTCACCCTCGACGGGTACGGCGATTACCAGGCGCTGCGCAAGGCCCTCACGATGGAGCCTGACGCGCTGATCTCGCTCGTCAAGGACTCCGGCCTTCGTGGTCGCGGTGGGGCCGGCTTCCCCACGGGCATGAAGTGGGGCTTCATCCCGCAAGGGCCTGAGGGTCAGGGCGCGAAGCCGCACTACCTCGTGGTCAATGCCGATGAGTCCGAGCCGGGCACGTGCAAGGACGTGCCGCTCATGATGGCCAACCCGCACGTGCTCGTGGAGGGCGTCATCATCGCGTCCTACGCGATCCGGGCGAGCCATGCCTTCATCTACGTCCGCGGCGAGGTCGCGCACGTCGTCCGTCGGCTGCAGGAGGCGGTGCAGCAGGCGTACTCCGCCGGCCACCTCGGCGCCGACATCCACGGTTCGGGCTACGCCCTGGAGCTGGTCGTGCACGCCGGCGCCGGTGCGTACATCTGCGGCGAGGAGACGGCGCTGCTGGACTCCCTCGAGGGGTACCGCGGCCAGCCGCGTCTTCGGCCGCCTTTCCCTGCAACGCATGGTCTTTACGCCTGCCCGACGGTCGTCAACAACGTCGAGTCCATCGCGAGCGTGCCGAGCATCGTGCTCGGCGGCGCGGAGTGGTTCTCCTCGATGGGCACTGAGAAGAGCAAGGGCTACACGCTCTACTCGCTGTCGGGGCACGTGAAGAGGCCTGGCCAGTTCGAAGCCCCGCTGGGGATCACGCTGCGCCAGCTGCTCGACCTGTCGGGCGGCATGCGCGAGGGGCACCAGCTGAAGTTCTGGACCCCCGGTGGGTCCTCCACCCCGTTGCTGACGGACGAGCACCTCGACGTGCCGCTGGACTACGAGGGTGTGGCCGCCGCCGGCTCGATGCTGGGGACAAAGGCGCTGCAGGTGTTCGACGACACCACCTGCGTCGTGCGGGCCGTGCTGCGCTGGACCGAGTTCTACGCCCACGAGTCCTGTGGCAAGTGCACGCCGTGTCGCGAGGGCACCTACTGGATGGTGCAGATCCTCGAGCGGCTCGAGGCGGGTCAGGCCACGGAGGCCGACATCGACACCCTCCTCGACACCTGCGACAACATCTTCGGCCGGTCGTTCTGCGCCCTCGGCGACGGCGCGACCAGCCCGATCGTCAGCGGGGTGCAGTACTTCCGCGACGAGTTCGTGCAGCACCTCACCCACGGCGGCTGCCCGTTCGACCCGGCCGCCTCCACCGTCTTCGCAGAGGTTCCCGCATGACCGCGACTGTCCCTGGCCCCGGAGGCGTCGCCGTTCAGACGGACCTCGTGACCGTCACCATCGACGGTTTCGACGTGCAGGTTCCCAAGGGGACCCTCGTCATCCGGGCCGCCGAGCTCATCGGCATCGCCATCCCGCGCTTCTGCGACCACCCCGCCCTCGACCCGGTCGGCGCCTGCCGCCAGTGCATCGTGGAGGTCGAGGGGCAGCGCAAGCCGGTCGCCTCCTGCACCACCGAGGTCACCGACGGCATGGTCGTCAAGACCCAGCTCACCTCCCCGGTTGCCGAGAAGGCGCAGAAGGGCACGCTGGAGCTGCTGCTCATCAACCACCCCCTCGACTGCCCGGTCTGCGACAAGGGCGGCGAGTGCCCGCTGCAGAACCAGTCGATGTCGCATGGCGGCAGCGAGTCGCGCTTCCACGACGTCAAGCGCACCTTCCCCAAGCCGCTGGCCATCAGCAGCCAGGTGCTGCTCGACCGCGAGCGCTGCGTGCTCTGTGCTCGCTGCACCCGCTTCAGCCAGCAGGTCGCCGGCGACCCGTTCATCGAGCTGTTCGAGCGCGGCGCACTGCAGCAGGTCGCGATCTACGCCGACACGCCCTTTGAGTCCTACTTCTCGGGCAACACCGTGCAGATCTGCCCGGTCGGTGCGCTCACCGGTGCCGCGTACCGCTTCCGGTCGCGTCCCTTCGACCTGCGCTCGACGCCGGGGGTCTGCGAGCACTGTGCGTCGGGCTGCTCCATCCGCACCGACTCGCGCCGCGGGACGGTCCTGCGCCGGCTGGCGGGCAACGACCCCGAGGTCAACCAGGAGTGGAACTGCGACAAGGGACGCTGGGCGTTCACCTACGCCCAGCA
>JBKJSN010000144.1:0-41186 GCA_046595815.1 Mycobacteriales bacterium | reverse complement strand
CCAACCACAAGACGATCGGCCTGCTCTACCTCTGCACGTCGTTCGGCTTCTTCCTGGCCGCCGGCTTCATGGCCATGCTGATGCGGGCCGAGCTGGCCCGTCCCGGCCTCGACTTCGTGTCGCAGGAGCAGTACAACTCGCTGTTCACGATGCACGGCTCGATCATGATGTTCCTGGTCGCCCCGCCCCTGGCGTACGGCTTCACGAACTTCATCATGCCGTTGCAGATCGGCGCGCCGGACATGAGCTTCCCGCGCCTGAACGCCTTCTCGTACTGGCTCTACCTGTTCGGCGGGCTCACCGTCGTGGCCGGGTTCCTCGCTCCTGAACGCGTGCTCCTACTGGCTCTACCTGTTCGGCGGGCTGACGGTCGTCGCCGGCTTCCTCACCCCCGACGGCGCCGCGTCGTTCGGGTGGTTCGCCTACGCGCCGCTCAACGACATCATCCACTCCCCGAACCTCGGCTCGGACCTGTGGATCGTGGGCCTGGTGACCTCAGGGCTCGGGACGATCCTGGGCGCTGTCAACTTCATCACGACGATCATCACGCTTCGCGCCCCCGGCATGACGATGTTCCGGATGCCGATCTTCACCTGGAACATGCTGGTCACCTCGATCCTGGTGCTCATGGCGTTCCCGGTCATCACCGCGGCGTTCCTGGCCCTGGAGGCCGATCGGCACCTCGGCGCGCACATCTACGACGTCGAGACCGGCGGTGCGATCTTGTGGCAGCACCTGTTCTGGTTCTTCGGCCACCCCGAGGTCTACATCGTGGCGCTGCCGTTCTTCGGCGTCGTCTCCGAGGTGATCCCGGTCTTCAGCCGCAAGCCGCTGTTCGGCTACAAGGGCCTGGTCTTCGCGACCCTGGGCATCGGAGCGCTGTCGATGACCGTGTGGGCCCACCACATGTTCGTCACGGGCGCGGTCCTGCTGCCGTTCTTCAGCTTCTTGAGCTTCCTGATCGCCGTACCGACGGGTGTGAAGTTCTTCAACTGGATCGGCACGATGTGGCGCGGCCAGCTGTCGTTCGAGACCCCGATGCTGTTCTGCATCGGCTTCCTCGTGACCTTCCTGCTCGGTGGTCTCACGGGCGTCATGCTGGCGAGCCCGCCGATCGACTTCCACGTCTCCGACACCTACTTCGTGGTGGCCCACTTCCACTACGTGGTGTTCGGTACGGCGATCTTCGGCTTCTTCGCCGGCGTGTACTTCTGGTTCCCGAAGATGACCGGCCGGATGCTCAACGACCGCCTCGGCAAGGTCCACTTCTGGATGCTGTTCCTTGCCTTCCACGCCACGTTCCTGGTGCAGCACTGGCTCGGCAACGAAGGCATGCCGCGCCGGGTGGCTGACTACAAGGCCAGCGACGGCTTCACGACGCTGAACACCATCTCCTCGATCGGCGCGGCCGTCCTGGCCTTGTCGACGCTGCCGTTCCTCTACAACGTTTTCGTCAGCTACACCAGGGGCGAGCGCGCCCTGGTCGACGACCCGTGGGGTTACGGCAACTCGCTGGAGTGGGCGACGTCCTGCCCGCCGCCGCGGCACAACTTCGTCACGATGCCTCGCATCCGGTCCGAGCGCCCGGCGTTCGACCTGCACCACCCGCATGCCGTCGCAGCTGCCCAGCAGCCCGCGATCGCGCCCACCGGCTCGGAGGTCTGACATGAGGGTCGAGGGCCTGATCTTCGCCTTGCTCGCCGTCTTCTTGTTCGTCGTGGCGGCGGTCTACTGGATCCTGTCGCGGGACCCAACGGGCTTCACCTGCATCCTGCTGTCGGGTGGGCTGGCGTTCATCGTCGGTTACTACGCGCTGTTCACTGCACGACAGATGGACGAGCGGCCCGAGGACCGTGAGGACGCCGAGATCGCCGAGGGCGCTGGGGAGGTCGGCTTCTTCGCACCACACTCCTGGTGGCCGATCGCGCTCGGCGCGTCCTTCACCCTGACCACCCTCGGCCTGGTGTTCGGGCTGTTCCTGGTCCTGATCGGTCTGCTCGCGCTGCTGATCTCGCTGTCGGGCCTGCTGTTCGAGTACTACGTCGGCGCCAACCGCACGCAGGGCTACACCCTGTCGACGGTGCAGGCCATGGGCGAGCTGCCCACCTCCACGACGAAGTTCCTCGGCGAGCAGCACTAGCTGCTGCGCCACGAAGGGGCCGGTCGGCTCAGCCGACGGTGACGGTGCCTGCCATGCCCTGCTCCTCGTGGAAGGTGCAGACGAACGCATAGGCCCCGGCCCGGTCGAAGCGCAGGGTGAACACGTCGCCGTTGTTCATCGTCTGCGAACGGCCCACGCCCTCGACGACGAAGTTGTGCGGCGCGTCGGGATCGACGTCGGTCACCTTCACCGCGTCGCCGACCTCGATGGTGAGGGTGGCTGTCGACCAGCGGTTGCCGGCCAGGGCACGCAGGTCGTGGACGGTGCCTTCCGCCGTACCAGGGGTGGTCTGCGCTGGGGTCGGCGCTGGGGTCGGCGCTGAGCTGCCGCAGGCGGCGAGGAGACCGGACAGAGCGAGCGTGAGGAGCCTCATGCAAGTCACTGTGCCGCACTGCTGCGCAGGATTCAGGTCCCCGACGTTGAACGTGGTGTGGTGAAGTTGCGCTCCTGCCTGTCCCTTGCTGCCCTGGCCAGTACGACGATGCTCGTCCCCGCGAGCGCGGGCCCCGCCCAGCTACCCGTAGGGCCTGGGGGGATGGCGACCCCGAACGTGCGGCTGCTGACCAACCTCCCGACGGGTACCGGCGTCGGGGGAGGGTTCATTGGCAAGACCTACTTCCAGACGTCGGCGGACACGGCCTGGTTCACCTCCCCGACGGGCAGCCCCGGGGTGCTCGGCGGGCTGCTCGCCTTCGACGTCTCGACCCCCGAAGCCCCCGTCGTCACCGGCGCACTGCGCATCCCGCACCACCAGAACGAGGACCTGTCGCTGTCGGCCCGCCGCAAGCTGGCGGTGATCAGCCAGCAGCCCACCCGCGCCAGCGGGCTGGTGACCAGCAGCCCGTGCCTGCCAGGACGGCTCTACCTGGTGGATGTCTCGGCCCCGCAGGCGATGCGCCTGACGGCGGCGCCGCTGGTGTTCCCCGCCCAGTTCGGCAACGCCGAAGACGGCCGTTCGCTGTGCGGCCCGGGCCACACAGCGTCGCTCGTCGCGAACGATGAGCTCCTGTGGGTCTCCGGCTCGCGCGACGGCAAGGTCTACGTGGTCGACATCCGTGACCTCGCGGCGCCGAAGCTGCTGGGCGGCTTCAAGACGCCGGCTGCAGCGGCGAGCACCGGCTACGCCCCCGGGGTCGTGCACGACGTTGACGTGGACCAGTTCGGCGACGTGTGGGTCGCCGGGTCGGGCGGTACGGCGCTCTACCGGCTGACCGCGAATCCGCTGGCCCCGACCCTGCTTGCGAAGATGAGCACCAGCGACAGCCGCCGAGCCGTGCAGCTGATCCACCACGGCTCCCAGCGGCTCGACCGCGACACCGTCGTCATCGCCGAAGAGGATTACCAGGCTCGGTGCAGCAGCGCCTCGCACGAGGACGGCTCGCTGCAGACCTGGCGCATCGACCGGGCCCACAAGCGCCTGGTGCAGATCGGGTCCTATGACGCGCCCAAGGACGCCGACGCCAGCGGGCCGCTGTCGGAGCTGTGCTCAAGTCACTGGTTCACCATCAACCAGCACAAGGTCGTTGCCGACGCGTGGTACGGCGCCGGGGTGCGCTTCGTGGACCTGCGCGACCCGCGCAAGCCGCGGCCGATCGGGGTCTGGCGTGGCGACAGCACCACGGCGGGGCAGGCGCGCTTCGTCCCGGGGCGGCCCGACCTGGTGTACGTCTCGGACTACACCCGCGGGCTCGACGTGATCCAGATCGACAACGGCGGCCGTGGGGCCAAGACCGTGTCGCCCAATGACGAGAAGTCGACCGGCACGACATCAGTGCCCGGTCTGCGCTTCCCCGTGAAACTGCACCCGCACGAGGACTTCGGCTGGGTCTGCGCAGTGCCGGTCAGCGGCTGAGTCTCGGTCGCTGCTGCCTAGGAACTGCTGCCTAGGAACCGCTGCCCAGCTCGGAGTCTTGGGGTTCACGTGGTGACCAGGAGCCAAGCGCCCCTGGGAGGTGGCCCTGCAGGGCCCGCGCGTCGTGAACGGCGTCAAGCAGTCGACGTACTGAGTCCTCGTCGATCCCCAAGGACAGCAGGCGCTCGGCCTGGGCCCGGTCGGGCTCTCGGAAGGTCGCCAGATCGGGTCGAGCACCGGCTACGGCGGTGGGAGTGTCGTCCACACTGTGAGCCTGCCAGTAACCGAGGTCGGGCTTTGTCACCCCGGAGGGCGACAAAGCCGCCTAGCTCTCGAGCTGCTTCTGGTCGTCCTTGGGGGCGCCGCCCTTGGGGCGGAAGAAGCCACGGGGCTTGGTCGCGACCGCCGTCTGCGCGCCCTCGAGCCGGTGCGCGTTGTGCGCCGCCAGCTCCTTGCGCTCCGGCGTGGTCTCCAGCAGTACGGCGTACTGCGAGGGCAGCGGCACGGTGTCCTCGACGAACTCACCCGAGGGCAGCCGTCGGATGGTCCCGGACTCGATGCCGTGGTGCAGCAGGTCGTCGTCGAAGCGCTGCAACGACAAGCAGGCTCGCTTGGTCACGAAGTAGGCGACGATGGGCAAGATGAACAGCCCGGCGCGCAGCGCGTAGGTGATCTCGTTGATCGACAGATGGAAGATGGAGGCGATGATGTCGTTGCCGCCGGCGAGCAGCAGCACGACGTAGAAGGTGATGGCCATCGCCCCGAGCGCCGTCCGGACGGGCTTGTCGCGCGGGCGGTCGAGGATGTTGTGGTAGCCCTTGTCGCCCGTCAGCTTCGCCTCGAGGAACGGGTAGATCGCGAGCAGGCCGAACAGCACCCCGGGCAGCACCTGCGTGGGCAACAGCACGTTGGGGGAGAAGGTGTAGTCCCAGAAGCGAAGCTCCCAGTTCGGCATCAGACGCGTGGACCCGTCGAGGAAGCCGATGTACCAGTCCGGCTGAGAGCCGGCTGACACCTGCGAGGGGTCGTAGGGCCCATAGAGCCAGATCGGGTTGATCTGCGCGAGACCACCGAGCAGGGCGATAACGCCGAAGACCATCATGTTGAAGCCGGCCATCTTGGTCATCATCGCCGGGAAGAAGCGGCTGCCGACGACGTTGTTCTCGGTCCGGCCAGGGCTCGCGAACTGGGTGTGCTTCTGGTACCAGACCAGGCCCATGTGGACGCTGATGAGGGCCAAGATGATGCCCGGCACCAGCAGGATGTGGATGGGGTAGAGCCGCTCGATGATCTGACCGCCGGGGTACTCCCCGCCGAAGACCAGGAAGGCCGCCCAGGTGCCGATAACAGGGATGGACAGCGCGATCGAGTAAGCGATGCGCAGGCCCGTGCCGGAGAGCAGGTCGTCGGGCAGCGAGTAGCCCGCGAAGCCCTCGACCAGGCCCAGCACGAACAGGCCGACGCCCATCACCCAGTTGAGCTCGCGCGGCTTGCGGAAGGCGCCGGTGAAGAACACCCGGGCAAGGTGCACGACGATCGCGGCCATGAACAGCAGCGCTGCCCAGTGGTGCATCTGGCGCATGATCAGGCCGCCGCGCACGTCGAAGGAGATGTCGAGCGTGGACGCGTAGGCAGCCGTCATCGGGATGCCCTTGAGCGGCGTGTAGCTGCCGTCGTACAGGACTTCCTTGCTGCTGCCCTCGAAGAACAGCGTCAGGTAGGTACCCGTCAGCAGCAACATGATGAACGAGTACAGGGCGACCTCGCCGAGCATGAACGACCAGTGGTCCGGAAAGACCTTGTTCATGCTCCGGCGGACGAAGTTGGCCGAACCTAGCCGGTCGTCGACCCACTTGCCGGTGCCACCGGCCGCCTTTTCGCCGAAGGACGCCATCACTTCACCTTGTCTGCGTAGTGGGGCTTGCGCTCCCAGTAGCTCGGGCCGACGGGCTCGTTGAAGTCGCCCTGGGCGACGAAGTAGCCCTCGTCGTCCACCGCGAGCGCGAGCTGCGGCAGGTTGCGCGCCGCAGGCCCGAACAGCACCTTGGCGCTGTCGGCGGCGTCGAACGTCGACTGGTGGCACGGGCAGAACAAGTGGTGCGTCTGCTGCTCGTAGAGCTTCACCGGGCAGCCCAGGTGCGTGCAGATCACGGAGTAGGCGACGTGCCCGTCCACGACCCAGTCCTTGCGGGACTCGCGGGTCTTGAGCACCTCGGGGCGCATGCGGATGATGAGCGCGGCCGAGTCGGCCATCCGGCGACCGCCGGGTACGTCGGGGAACACCGACTTCACCCCACCGACCTCGAGGTCGCCGAGCTTGACCGGACGACCGAGCTCATCGAGCAGCCGGGAGCCCTTGCGCCAGCCCGTCGTGGCCATGACCTTTTCCTTGTGCTGGAAGCGGCCCATGCCGAACAGCAGCGGAACGACGAGCAGGCCCAGCGCGCCGTTGGCGAGCAGGAAGGACCGTCGCAGGATCGGGTAGTTGCCAAGTCCGCTGTCAGCGGCGCCCTCCTTGAGGATGGCAACCGCACCTTCCTTGTCCTCGTCGGCGGAGGCCAGGTGGTGGCGCTCCTGGACGGTCTCCTCGTCGACCATGAGGGTCTTGGCCCACAGGATCGCGCCGGCGCCGAGGCCGCACAGCGCCAAGGTCATGAAGATCCCGAGCAGGGGTGTGTAGAACTCGAAGTTCTTCTCGCCGAAGTCGAACGGCCAGAAGATGAAGGTCGCGATGAAGCCGAAGACCCCGACGACAGAGAGCAGGAACAGCGCCGCCACGGCACGCTCGGCGCTCTTGGCCGCGGCCGGGTCCAGCTCGGCGTGGTAGCTGTGGTGCGTGCTCACCGTCGGGTCGCCGACGGGGTGCTCACCGTGTGACACGGGCGTGGTCTGCTCCGCGTCCTCCCCGGTCGCCTTGAGGCGGTCCCGGATGGAGTCGGTCATGCTCGTGCTCCGATCCACAGCGTGATGACGATGAGAAGGCCCATGCCGACGAGGAAGACCACCAGGCCCTCGGGAACGGGTCCGTAGCGGCCGAGCGCCGCGCCGCCCGGGTCCTTGGCCTCGGTCGTGAGGTAGCGGACGTAGCGCGTGATGGCGCGCTTCTCATCCGGCGTGAGCGTGTTGTCGCTGAACCGCGGCATGTTCTCCGGGCCGGTCTGCATCGCGGTGTAGATGACGCGAGCGCTGGCCTCGGTGAGCGGCGGGGCGTACTTGGCGCGCGTCAGCGCACCGCCGACGCCGGCGAAGTTGTGGCAGCTCGAGCAGTTGGTGCGGAACAGGTCGCCGCCGAGGGCGAGCTCGCCGTCGTCGAGGCGGCCGGCGGGCAGCTCGGGGCCGCCACCGATGGACTGGATGTAGGCCGCGAGCTGGTCGGTCTGCGTGCGGTCGTACTTCGCCGGCTTGCGCTGGGCCTGTGCGGCTCCTCGGGCGAGCGGCATGCGGCCGGACTCGACCTGGAAGATGACGGCGGAGGCGCCCACACCCACCAGCGAGGGGCCACCGGCGCCGCCCTGGTTGTTCAGGCCATGGCAGGTGGAGCAGCCCTGCAGGTAGAGCTGCCGGCCCTCCTCCACCGCGATCGACTGGTTCGCGCCGGCCTGAGCCTGCGGCTTCGGCGCGGCGACGGCGGTGTACAGACCGCCCAGCAGCACGAGCGCAAGGAGCACGACGGCGTAGCTGGAAAGCCGGGAGCGGGTGCTGGTCACCGTGCTGTTCAAGGCGACGTCCCTCACTTGATCAGGTAGATGGTGGCGAACAGGCCGACCCACACCACGTCCACGAAGTGCCAGTAGTACGACACGACGATCGCGCTGGTCGCCTTCTCGTGTGTGTAGGTCCCGACCGTCGAGCGGAGCAGGACGAACACGAACGCGACCAGGCCGCCGATGACGTGCAGGCCGTGGAAGCCCGTCGTCAGGTAGAAGACCGAGCCGTAGCCGTCGGTGTGGATCGTCTGGCCCTCGGCGTACTGCACGCGGTACTCGTTCGCCTGGCCGAGCACGAACGCCAGGCCCATGAGCAGGCTCAGGAAGTACCAGAACCGCATCTTGTAGACGTCGCCGCGCTCGGCCGCGAACACGCCCCACTGGCACGTGAACGAGGACAGGATCAGGATCGTCGTGAAGAAGGCGGCGTAGGGCACGTTGAGCTCGACGTGCTCCGGGGGCCAGTTGTCCGCGCCGGTCGCGGACCGGATCGTGAAGTACATCGCGAACAGGCCGGCGAAGAACATGAGCTCGGAGGACAGCCACACGATCGTCCCCACGGCAACCATGTTCGGTCGCGTCGGGGAGCCGTGCCCGGAGGTCTTCTCCGTCAGGGAAGCAGTAGCCACGCGGGCATTCTGGCAGGGTCGGGCCGCAGGTTCCACGTGGGGGTCACCGGCGCGTCGCGCGCGAGGGCTCGAAGGGCCCCGCCAGCGGCCAGGGCTGGTACGGCGATGCCTAGGCTGACGGCATGCCCCCGGCCTTGTCTGCTCACGCCGTGACGGAGCCGTTCGGCCCGCTCAGCGTGCTCACGGCGGCGCGTCCTGCGCTGCTTCCCGCGCTCGCGCTGCTCATCGTGACGGGCCTGTACGCCTTGGGCGTGCACCGGCTCCGGGCTCGCGGGGACAGCTGGTCCTGGGGTCGCGTCGTGGCGTTTCTCACAGGCATTGCGACCCTCGGCGTGGCCCTGCTGAGCGGTCTGGCGGCCTACGACACCCGGCTCTTCGGGGTGCACATGGTCCAGCACATGCTGCTGTCGATGGTGGCGCCGGTTTTCCTGGCCCTCGGCGCGCCGGTCACCCTGGCCCTGCGGACCCTCCCGGTCCGCCCCCGCGGCGCTCTGCTCGGTCTGCTCCACTCCCGCGCGGCGCGGGTGCTCAGCTTTCCCGCCGTACCGTGGGTGATCTTCATCGGGTCGCCGTTCGCCCTGTACTTCTCGGGCTGGTACCCCGCCACCCTCCAGAGCCCGCTGCTGCACGGGTTGATGCACCTGCACTTCGTGCTCGCCGGCTCGTTGTTCTTCTGGCCGATCATCGGTGTGGACCCCGTTCCAGGGCGGGTGAGTCATCCGTTCAGGATCTTGCTGCTGTTCGCCACGATGCCCTTCCACGCCTTCCTCGGCGTCGCGATCATGAGCGTGGACAGCGACGGCAAGGGCCTGCTCGCCGCGGCGCACTACCTGCCGCTCATCGGCCGGGCGGATGCGGTCTTCCAGCAGCAGGTCGGCGGCGGCCTGATCTGGGCCAGTGGCGACCTGGTGGGGCTGCTGTTCATCTTCGTGGCGGCGGTGCAGTGGATGCAGGCCAGCGACCGCGAGGCTGCGCGGGAGGACCGCCGCCTGGACCGCCTCGATGCTGGTCGCAGCGGTCGGTAGGCTGCCGCGCTATGACCACGCGCACGCACACCGTTCTCGTCTACAGCGACAACGCCGCGCTGCGGGACACCGTGCGCACGGCCGTCGGGCGCCGTCCTTCCACAGAGCTCGGTCGCCTGGAGTACGTCGAGGCCGCCGACCTGCGGGCCGTGCTCGCTGCGGTGGACGAGGGCGGGATCGACGTGCTCGTCCTCGATGGGGAGGCCCGGCCGGCCGGTGGGTTCGGCATCGCCAAGCAGCTCAAGGACGAGCTCAAGGACTGCCCGCCCACCCTGGTGCTCGTGGCTCGTCCCGGCGACGCCTGGCTGGCGTCCTGGGCGCTCGCCGATGCCGTCCAGCCGCTGCCGATCGACGCGCCGTCGCTGTGCGCGGCCGTCGTGGGTCTGATCCAGCACCGCGAGGCCGATCTTCCGGTGCGCCGCGCCGCCGCCGTCTAGCGGCGACATGACCCAGACCTGGCCGGGGCTGCTCACCTCGCTGCTCGCCGGTCAGTCCCTGTCCAGGCAGGACACCGCTTGGGCCATGCGCGAGGTGATGACCGGCGACGCCTCGCCGGTGCAGACCGCGGGTTTCCTCATCGCGCTGCGGGCCAAGGGCGAGACGCCTGAGGAGGTCGCCGGCCTCGTCGAGGTGATGCTCGACCTCGCGGCTCCGCTGCCGGTCCCGCACCGCGTCGTCGACACCTGTGGCACGGGTGGGGACCGCGCGCACACGGTCAACATCTCCACGATGGCTGCCCTCGTCGTCGCCGGCGCCGGGATCCCGGTGGCCAAGCACGGCAACCGGGCGGCGTCCTCTGCCTGCGGGTCTGCCGATCTGCTCGAGGAGCTCGGCGTCGTCGTGGACCTGACGCCCGAACGCGTGGGGGCTTGCCTCGCTGAGGCCGGCATCGCCTTCTGCTTCGCTCCGGTGTTCCACGGCGGCATGCGGCACACGGCGGTGCCTCGCCGCGAGCTGGGCGTGCCGACCGTCATGAATGTCCTGGGGCCGCTCACCAACCCGGCGCGTCCGGCGGCTCAGGCCGTGGGCGTCTCCGACGCCCGTCTAGCCCCCGTCATGGCAGGGGTGCTGGCAAGCCGCGGGGCCGATGCGCTGGTCTTCCGGGGCGACGACGGCCTCGACGAGCTGACCACGACCGGTACGTCGACCGTCTGGGTCGTCGGCGGGGGGAAGGTGACGCAGACCGTCTTCGACCCTGCGGTGCTGGGCCTGCGCCGGGCGACTCTGGAGGACTTGCGAGGCGGGGACGCGACGGCGAATGCCGTGGTGGCGCGGGCGCTGCTGTCGGGCAAGCCCGGCCCGGTGCGCGAGTCCGTGCTCCTGAACGCGGCGGCAGCAGTAGCGGCCTTCGAGGCTGTGCCCGGGTCGCTGGAGGACAGGTTGGCGGCCGGCCTGGCGCGCGCGACCGAGTCCCTCGACAGCGGCGCCGCCTCGGCCGCGCTGGACCGCTGGGTGCAGACCTCCCAGCGTCTGCGCCCTGAGTAGGACTCGGTCAGTGAAACCGATCGCGTCCCTCGGGTGACAGCGGTTGAGTAGCGGCATGGCCGGCCACGAGCGACTTCCCCCGGCGGCCCGGCGGTTCATCCTGACCGTGATCTTGTCCCGTTTCGGCGCCGGCCTGACGATGCCCTACACCCTCATCTACCTGCACGAGGTCCGCGGCATCGCGTTGCCGACAGTGGGGGCGCTGCTCGCCGTACCCGGCTTTGTAGGGCTGATCGCGGTCCCTGTCAGCGGGGCGCTCATCGACAGGGTGGGGCCGCGCCCGGTGCTGGCCGCGTGCCAGCTGCTGCAGGCCGCAGGCTGCGTCCTGATCGCGGCGGGGGAGTCCCCGCTCGCAGTCCTCCCCGGGCTGCTGCTGCTCGGCAGTGGACTGGGCCCGTCGTTCCCTGCGGGAGCCGCCCTGCTCAACGGACTGGTCACCGGACCGGAGCAGATGCAGCGCGCGTTCGGGCTCAACTTCACGGGCCTCAATGCGGCCATCGGCACCGGCGCCCTGCTCGCCTCCCTGGTCGTGGACGTCCGCAGGCCGGCGACCTTCGTGGCGCTGTTCCTGGGCAACGCCCTGTGTGTCCTGCTCGGTGCGGTCCTGCTGCCCCAGGGCCGCCCACCGGAGCCGCACGACGCCGAGCTGGATCGCCCGTCGTACCGCGAGGCGTTGGCGGACCCCCTGCTACGACGCATCTGTGTGGTCTCGCTGCTGCTCGCGCTGGCGGGGTACGCCTCGGTCGATGCAGGCGTACCCGCCTTCGCGAGGGTCGTCGGCGGCATCGACCCCTCGGCAATCGGACTCGTGTTCGTGGTGAACACGGTGGTCATCGTGTCCCTGCAGATGCTGGCCTTGCGACTGCTCGCCGGGCGGCGACGCAGCAGCGCGCTCGGCGCGACGGGACTGCTCTGGGCGCTGTCGTGGGGGCTGCTCGGCCTGGTGTCGGTGGGCAGCGACGGACTGCGGCTCACTGCCCTGCTGGTGTACGGCGCGATGTTCGGCATCGGGGAGGTGCTGATGGCGCCGATGATGCAGCCGCTGGTCAATGCCCTCGCCACCGATCGACTGCGCGGGCGCTACAACGCCCTGTCAGGGCTGATGTTCTCGATCTGCTTCGTCATCGGGCCGGCGTTGTCGGGGGTGCTCATCGGCAACGGCCTGGGTCGCATCTGGCTGCTAGGCCTGGTGGTCGCGGCGCTGGTGGCGGCCGTCGTGTCCTTCCGGTTGCGCCGGGCGCTCACCGACGAGCAGGACGGGCTGGCCTCAGGGCTCGATGCCGAGGGAGAAGGTCGCCTCGAGGTCGTGCCGTGAGTAGGACTGGAAGGCGATGAGGGTCTGGGTGCTGAGGATCCCCTCGACCTTGTTCAGTCGGCCGGCGATGACCTCGGCGAGTTCCTCGTGCCGGCGCACACGCACCATGGCGACCAGGTCGACGTCGCCGGCGACGGAGTAGACCTCTGTCACCCCGGGCAGGTCGGCGATCGCCTGCGCCACCTCGGGGATGCGGTCGACCGCCGCGTTGATGTTGACGATGGCAGTGATCATCCCAGCAGCTCCTTGAGGTCGGCGCACAGCTCGCGGCTCGCCTTGTCCGAGGCTGGGTGGACGTGGCCTAGCCCGAAGAAGCCGTGGATCAGCCCGTCGTACCTGCGGGTGCGGACGGCGACCCCCGCGGCGGCGAGGGCAGCGGCATAGGCCTCGCCCTCGTCCCTGAGCGGGTCGCACTCGGCCGTCGCGACGATCGCAGGAGCGACACCGGTGAGGTCGGGATGGGCGAGCACCGACGCACGCGGGTCCACCGGGTCGGGAAGGTAGTGGTCGGCGAACCAGCGCATGTCGTCCACCGTCAGGAACATTCCCTGCGCGTTCTCGACCCGGCTGGGGTGCTCGTCCTCGACCTCGGTGAAGTCGGTGACGGGGTAGAGCAGCAGCTGTGCCGCGAGCGGGAGCCCCTCGTCCCGCGCTGCGATCGCCGTACCGGCGCTGAGGTTGCCCCCGGCGCTGTCGCCGCAGATCGCGATCCTGCTGGCGTCCCCGCCCAGGTCGGCGAGGGTGGCCACGACATGCCGCAGGGCGGCGACGGTGTCGAGGTGGGCCGCGGGGAACGGGTGCTCGGGGGCGAGGCGGTAGTCGATGCTCACCACGACCGCGCCCACTTCTGAGCACAGCAAGCGGGCCTGGTCGTCGTGGGTGTCGACGTCCCCGATGACGAAGCCGCCACCGTGCACGAACAGCACCGTCGGGACCGGCCCGTCGGCGAAGGGGCGGTAGATCCGGGCCGCGAGCGGGCCTTCGGCCCCGGGGTACGTCGTGTCCTCGACGCTGCGGACCGGAGCCAGGGTCGCCGGATCGCGCAGGTCGACGGTCGAGGCCCGGAAGTGGGCGCGGGCCTGCACCGGGGTCCCGGCGCTGAGCGCGGGCGCGGCGTTGAGCAGGTCGAGCAGCCAGGTCAGGCCAGGGTCGAGCGGCACGAGCACCTCCGAAAGTGGTGCCGCCGACCTTAGGTCACGGCGAGACGGTGCCGCCCGGAGTGACGGTGCTGGGCCGGCCTGTGCCGTGGCCGCGGCCGTGAGCCTTGCCGGCCTTCGCCGCCTTGGCAGCTCGTTCCTGCTTGCCGCACGCGTGCGCGGCCTCACGCACGAGGGAGCCGTGGTTGACCTTGTCCGGCCCCGTGCCGGTGGGCGCTGCGGGCTTGGTCTTCGCGACCTGCGAGACGCAGTAGCCATGGGTGTCGGTGGGGCGGGTGCCCCCGCCCTCGCTCTCGGCGTCGCCGTCGGTCTCGGTCGCGTCAGGCGTCTGGACCTTCTGGACCTTGTCAGGCTTGGGAGTCTCGCTGTTGCCCGAGGTGAGGGTCGCGCCGGCGCCACCGGCGCCGAGGACCACCAGGGCGAGTCCGCCGATGGCGACGTTGGTCGAGAGCGTCTTGCCGATGCGTGCGAGCACGAGCTTCCTCCTTCTGTGCGGTGGAGCGATCGTGCCGGAGCGTGTGCTGTCGTTCACTATGCGCTCGCGCGGGCCGGTTGCGCCAGAGGACGAAACGGACGCTTGTCCTCGAACGGGTGCACGCTGTCGCGGGCATCCGCCAGGTCACCGAGCCAGGTGCGCCAGCGACCTGCTCCCGCGATGGGGGAGGCGAGGGTGCCTTCGAGCCGCACCAGTCGGGTGTCGTCGGCGTCGAGCCAGTGCAGCAGGCAGCTCACCTCTTCGGCGGTGGCGGCGGGCAGGGGGCCGGGACCTGGGAGCACCGTCTCGGCCGTGGCGACCAGCGCGTCGATGAACGGGCCGGGCGGTGCACCGCGCTCCAGGACGCCGGCCGCGGCGAGGCGGCCGTGCCGGATGACGGTGATCTCCCAGCCGAGGTCGTCGGTGGGCCGCGCGGCGACGACCTCGGGGACGCAGGTGAGGGCGACGATGCGCTGCAGGGAGGTCACTGACCGCAGGAGCGCGGCCAGTCGGTCACGTTGCGCGGCTGCGTCCTCGAAGCGCTCCGCCGCTGACAGCTCGGCGATCCGGTGCTGCAGCCGAGTCGCCGCCGGCGTGGGGTCCTCCCGAACGAGGGCCCGGAACGCCTCGGCGTGCACGGCGTAGGCCTCGACGGACTCACCCTCACCAGGGCCGAGGCAGGGCGCGCCGCAGCGGCCCATCTCGGCGAGCACGCAGGCGCTGGTGGCCTTGGTGGCTGACAGCTTCCTGGTGCACTGGCGCAGCGGGATGGCCTCGTGGACAGCCGCGACGACGAGCTCTGCGGTCCGGCTCGAGCCGAACGGGCCGAGGTAGACAGCCCCGTCGTCAGCGACCTGCCGCACCAGCGACAGCCGAGGGAAGGCCTCGACGGTGAGCTTGACCCACGAGGCCTTCTCCGGGAACTTCGACCGGCGGTTGTACCGCGGCCGGTGCTCGGCGATCAGGCGCAGCTCGCGCACCTGGGCCTCGAGGTCGGTCGCACAGACGACGGGGTCCACGCGCTCGGCGATGCCGACCATCTCGGCCATCCGAGTGCGCATCTCGGAGGCAGTGAAGTAGGTCCGGACCCGGGACTTCAGATCACGGGACTTCCCGACGTACAGCACCCGGCCCTGGCCGTCTTTGAACAGGTACACCCCCGGGGCGTGCGGGAGGGCGTCCGCGAGGTGGCGCTTGCGTCGCTGGGCGGGGCTGACGGTCGAGGTGAAGGTGCGCAGCTCCTCCAGCGAGTGCACGCCGAGGTTGCCCAGGCGCGCGAGGATCCCGTGCAGGACATCGACGGTGGCGCGGGCGTCGTGCAGGGCGCGATGGTCAGGGGTGGTGCCGGCGCCGAACAACCGGGCCAGGGTGGCGAGCTTGCAGTTGGGGGCCTCGTCGCGCGTGATCACGCGCTGGGCAAGGCGCGCGGTGTCCAGCACGGGGAAGTCCGGCCAGGCCAGGCCCAGCCGCTGGGTGTTGGTGCGCAGGAACCCCACGTCGAACGGTGCGTTGTGCGCGACCAGCACGCACCCGCGCGCGAACTCAAGGAACGCGGGCAGGGCACTGTCCACCTTGGGCGCGTCGGCGACCATCGCGTCGGTGATGCCGGTGAGCACCGCGATGAAGGCAGGGATCGCCTGCGCCGGGTTGACCAGCGTCTGGAACTCCCCGAGCACCTCGCCGCCGCAGATCTTGACCGCCCCGATCTCGGTGATGGCGCTGTCCAGGTGCGAGCCGCCGGTGGTCTCGAGGTCGACCACGACGAACGTGGTCGCGCGCAGCGGGGTCCCGAGCTCATCGAAGGACATCTGGTCCAGCGTGTGCACCAGCGATGAGCTGTCGACGGCGATTCCCACGTGCTGCACGCTAGGAGCGGGGTCCGACAGCGCGGGGGACGCGCGCCGTCAAACAGGGAACAGGCAGGGGACAGGTGGGGCCGCGGACCGGCCGCTCGGGGAAGGCGGGCCGGTCCGCGGACACCCAGGTACGGCGGGACTACTGCCCCGCGTTCACGCAGATCACGTGGGCCACGAAGCGCGTCGACGGATTCGCGTTCGCGGTTGTCACCACGGTGGACGCCCATCCTGTGCCTGCGTTGTCGAGGTCCGACTCCGCCACGTACGCGACTGACGCGTTGCCCCAGCCTGGAAATGTGTTCCCGACGTGCGCGCCGCCCGACAGCGGGACGGTGCCAGTAGGGCACTGGGGGTCTATAAGGGTGAAGG
Organism: Mycobacteriales bacterium; assembly: GCA_046595815.1. GTDB lineage: Bacteria > Actinomycetota > Actinomycetes > Mycobacteriales > SCTD01 > RYN-111. The sequence goes on along the minus strand of JBKJSN010000144.1, from coordinate 25,155 downwards.
AGTTGGCGGGCAGATCGGCGGTCAGGGTGACGACGACGCGGCCGAGGAGGCCGGCGGGGCCTTGGGGGCCTGTCGGTCCCGCCGGGCCTTGGGGGCCTGTCGCGCCCGCCGGACCCACCGCGCCGGCGGCACCCGGAGCGCCGTCGACCCCGTCTGCCCCATCAACGCCGTCGGCGCCGTCCGCACCCGCGGGGCCGGCCAACCCGTTCAGCCCGCGGACACCAGCCGGGCCAGCCGACCCACGCAGGGCAAGCGGCCCCCAGTACGCCGTTAGGCTGGGCGTCTTGGCCGTTGAGGGGACGCGTGCAAGGTAGGAGCCACCGCCATACGACACGACGTCGAGCGGGGCGTAGGTCGCGCTGGCGGACCAGGTGCCGCGGTAGCGGTAGCCCTTGGACCACGCGAGGGTGGTCTCCCGGGTTGTGCAGCGAGCGCCGGCCTGGAAGTCGATGATGCGAACGGCTCCGGAGCTTCTGCTGACGCACGCGGTGATCGAGCCGGTGGCCGAGGACGGGATGGCCGCCAGGGCCAGACTGCTGCCCAGCAGGACGCTGGTACTCACTCCTGCGACAAAGCCGGTTGCACCGCGGTGACGGGCAAGGAACGTACGAACGGACACGAGCACCTCCGAGTGTGACGAAGACCACAACGAGGGCACAATCGGGCGTTTTCCTGCGCTCCCGTTGCTCCGAAAGGCGCAATCGCCTCAACCGGGTGGTAACACCCCGATCTGCCGCACCCGCCGCCCATGGCGGGACTGCAGTTGTCACCTGCTCCTGGGTCGTAGGGTCGAGCCGTGCCTGTCCCTCAGCCCGGTCCCGACAGCCGCTGGCGCTGCCGCCAGTGCGGCAACCTGACGCGGTTCGACGTCACTCGCCGTACTCGCTGCAGGGAGTACGTCCACGTGGACCTGGCCGGGGAACCCGCGGTCGAGGAGCGTGGGGTCGAAGAGGACGTCGTCGAGCATGTGACGTGCCGTTGGTGCTCGGCGGTCGACGCGGTGGAGCTCGTTCCTCGTCCTGCCGTCGGCTGAGGTCGCGATGAGCGCCCTCCCCGAGCCGGTACGCAGCCGCGTGGTGGCCCTCGCCGCCGCGGCCCTGGCCGCGATGAGCGAGCAGGAGGTGCCCTCGGCCCTGCGCAAGGTGGCCCGCTTCACCCCGGCAAAGCGTGCGCGGCTCGGTGCTGCGGACCTGCTCGCGACCGTCGAGGCCGACCCGGTCTTCCGGCAGCGTGTGCTGGAGAAGGCCCGGCAGCTGGATGCCGACGACGTGGTGTGCGCCTGCCTGGAACGCGCCCAGGGGTGGCAGGAACGGGTCGCTGAGGCGGCCGAGCAGCACGCCGCAGTGCAGTCCGACACCGACCGCGACGAGGCGGTGGCCCGCCTCACCGAGCAGCTGGAGTCCCAGCGCGTCGCCGCCCGCGTCGAGGTGGCGCAGGCTCAGGCTCAGGCGCAGCAGGCGAAGGACGAGCTGGCCGTCGTACGCCGGAAGGTTCGGGAACTCGGCTCGCGCCTCGGCCGAGCGGAGCAGGCCCAAGCCGACGCCGAGGCGCTCGCGCGCGCTGCCGCAGCCGAGCGCGATGCCGCACTCGCTGCCCGAGAGGGTGAGCTGCGCAGGATGCAGGACCGCCTGGTGGATGCCGAGCACGCCATGACCGAGGCTCGGCAGTCGGCGCGTGACGGGGCCAAGGGTGACCAGCTCCGGCTGCGCCTGCTGCTCGACGCTCTCGTAGGAGCGGCTCAGGGGTTGCGCCGCGAGCTCGCCCTGCCGCCGGCTGAGGGTCGGCCGGCAGATGCCTTGGCCGGCGACTATGCAGCGCCAGAGGCAGCGGCGTCTGCCCAGGGCAGGGCTGTGCAGGACCCGGCACGGCTGGATGCCCTGCTGGCGGTGCCCACCACCCACCTGCTCGTCGACGGCTACAACGTCACCAAAACCGGGTACGGCGGGCTCACCCTGGAAGCGCAGCGCACCCGGCTCTTGGCCGGGCTCGGGGGCCTCGCGGCGCGCACCGGCGCGGAGGTCACCGTGGTGTTCGACGGCGCCGAGGGAACCCTCGCGACGGCGCTCCCGGCACCGCGGGGCGTGCGGCTGCTGTTCAGCCGCCGAGGGGAGACCGCCGACGAGGTGCTGCGCCGCTTCGTCCGGCACGAGCCCGTGGGGCGTCCCGTCGTCGTCGTCTCGACCGACCGGGAGGTGGCGGACGGGGTCACTGAGGCGGGGGCGATCGCCGTACCCAGCACGGCCCTGCTCCGGCTCTTGGAGCGTTCTGTCACAGGCCCCTCCTAACGTCCTCACCACTGGTCACCTGCGCCGCCCACTTGGGAGGACGCAAGCGGGCTGGCAGGGGGATCGGGAGGCGTTTGGTGCTCATCGACTGCGACGACTGCAGCGTGCGTGACCTGCAGTGCGGCGAGTGCGTCATGACGGTCCTGCTGGGATCGCCCGGGGTCTATGAGGTCGACCCAGCGGAGCGATTGGCGCTGCAAGCGCTCGCCGAAGGCGGGCTCCTGCCTCCGCTGCAGCACGTACGGCGGGCGTGACACACCTCACCCTGTGTTGTCCGGGCTGCGTGCTAGCGCGTAAAGTTCTGCATGGTCCACCGGCGCGACAGTTCCCCACCAGGGGGTACGGCGCTTGGGCCACCGCCGAGTCTGCGCAGGGCTTCCCCAGCCTGAGTGGAGCCGGGGAACCACGTTCCCTGGGGTGAATCGGCGCTGAGACCGAGGCGGCCGCACCTGGCCGCACCGGAGGAGGCGTCGTAGGGCCAACTTCCCGCCCGAACCCGTCAGCTCACCCGGTAGGCGGTCGACGGAAGAAGGAGTGCCGCCCTCTTGGCGTCCCCCCAGAGCCCCCGCCCTGCCCGCGCGCCCAAGATCGTCGCTCTGCTTCTTGCCTCTGCCGCAGCGGTGTCGGTCCTGCCCGGCAACTTCGCGCAGGCTGAGCCCCGCCCGTCCCTGTCTGAGGTCCAGCGTCGCGTCGACGCCCTCAACGCCAAGGCCGAGGCCATCATCGAGGGCTTCAACGACAGCAAGATCGAGTTGGCTGCGGCGAGCCGCAAGGCCGCGGTGGCGCAGGCACGGGTCCGTGCTGCGCAGGCTCAACTGGCGGTCATCCGTGCGCGCATGTCCCGACTGGCCGCGGCGGCCTACCGCTCCGGCGGGGCCGACCAGTTCGTGCAACTGGTGAGCACCAGCACCCCGCAGACCTTCCTGGACCGTGCCTCCTCGCTGGACCGTATCGCGGCCGGCCAGAGCGCGCAGTTCGCAGCGGCGGCCACAGCCCGCCACCGGCTCGACACGGTCAGCCGCGAGCTGGTGCAGCACAAGGCCGCGCTGGCCGCTGTTGCCAAGCGGATGTCGGACTCCAAGGAGCAGATCCAGGCCTTGCTGTCCCAGCAGGAGCGGCTGCTGTCCGGCCTGAAGGCCGATGAGCGGCGGCGGCTTGAGGCGCTGCGCCGCGCGGCCATCCCGCGCGCCACGCGCAGCCGCGCCGTCGAGACCTACAACGGCCCGGCGAGCGGGCGGGCGGCGATCGCCGTCCAGGAGGCTTACCGCAAGCTCGGCAGCCCCTACAAGTGGGCGGCGGCGGGCCCGGACCGCTTCGACTGCTCCGGCCTGACCATGTGGGTGTGGGGCAAGGCGGGCGTCTCGCTCCCGCATTCGAGCAAGGCCCAGTACGCCGGCGGCCGCCACGTCGGCCGCGACGACTGGCAGCCGGGTGACCTGGTCTTCTACGGCAGCCCGATCCACCACGTCGGCGTCTACGTCGGTGGCGGTCGCATGATCAGCGCCCCGCAGACCGGCGATGTCGTGAAGCTCCAGAACGCCTACCGCGACGACTACGTCGGAGCCGTCCGTCCGTAGTCCTGCCTTCGCTCTGCTGCAGTCCTTGCCGTGACCGGCCGGGACGGACAGACTGCGCGGGTCACATCCAGTGCAGGGAGGCAGGTGCGGTGCGCGAGCTCCACGTCGTCGCGGTGAGCGAGGACGGTCGCTACGTCGTGCTCGCCTCGTCCAAGGGGGCCACCAAGGGCTCGCATCAGGTCCGGCTCGACGCACGACTGCTGGCTGCGGCACGCGGGGAGCTCGGCGCCGACACCGGACATGACCTGAGCCCCAAGGAGATCCAGGCACGGCTGCGGGCCGGGGAGTCCGCCGAGCAGATCGCGACGTCGGCAGGGATGACGCTGAGCCGGGTGGAGCGGTTCGCCGGTCCCGTCGCTGGGGAGCTGGCCCGGACCATCGACCAGGCCAGGGAGGCTTTCGTCGTGCGCGGGCGCCTGGGCCGGTCGGCGGTATCGCTGGGGGCAGCAGTCGATGCAGCGCTCGCCGAGCACGCCCGTCCGGACTCGGTCGTGTGGACCACCCGGCGCGAGGAGGACGGTCGCTGGCGGGTGCAGGTCGACTGGACGGCTCGAGGGCGGGCCAGGAGCGCTGCCTGGTTCTTCGAGCCGCACCGTCGGCTGCTCGAGGCCGTCGACCCGACCTCGGCGGCGCTCGCGCACGTCGATGCCAACCCCGCGCCAGTACGCCGTGCCGCTGCCAAGCCGTCGGTGAAGAAGCAGGTGCAGAAGCCGGTGCAGAAACCGGTCAAGAAGCCAGCGGTCAAGCCCACTGCGAAGCGGCCCGCCGCAGCCAAGCCCGCAGCCAAGCCAGCGACCAAGCCAGCGACCAAGACAGCGACCAAGCCAGCGACCAAGACAGCGACCAAGACAGCGACCAAGCCAGCGACCAAGACAGCGACCAAGACAGCGGCAACCAAGGCAACGAAGTCGCCCGCGAAGCTGGCTGCCAAGGCTTCGCGGCCCCGGCTGCGTGTCGTCCCCGATCCGCCCGCGGTCACCTCCGCGCCCGCGTCCCGCAAGCGGTCGACCCCGGCCAAGCGCTCTGCGGCCGATGAACGCGAAGGCGTCAAAGTACGCGCGAGCGTCCCCGGCTGGGCGGACGTGCTGCTCGGCACGACTCCCAGCGGCGAGAAGTGAGCAACCGGCACCACGCAGCGGGATGCCAGGAGTGCTGACCGGTCTCGGTGGTCGCACAGCCCCGATCGTGCTCGCCGGGGCCCTGCTCGTCGCGCCCGTCGCGGCAGTGGCCTCGGCCTCGGCCCCGTCCGCTCTGGCTGGTCGCGAGGCGACCTCCTGCCTCACCGGCCCTTCGGCCCTCCTCGCGGTCGATGTGCTGCGGGCCTGCAGGGCGGTCCGGAAGGCCGTCCCCTCCTGGGCTGGGGCAGCGCGACTGGTGGTCGACGACGGCGATCCCGCTGTGGCGGCACAGGCGGAGGGCCACACGGTCACCGTGCACCTGGCGGCGTGGGGCGTGCTGACGCAGGACGGTCGACAGGCGGTGCTCACGCACGAACTGGTCCACGTCGCCACCGAGAGCTTGACGACGCAGCGGACGCCGTCGTGGCTGGTCGAGGGGTTCGCCGAGGCCGTCGCCTGGTCGGACGTGCGGGCCGTGCCGGATCGGGTGGTCGCGCAGGAACTCGCGGCGCAGGTGCGTGCCCACCGGCTGCCCGAGGCGTTGCCGTCCGAGACCGACTTCACGGCCCGACCCGCGCTGGCTTACCAGCAGGCCTGGCTGGCGGTGGACCTGCTGCTGCGCGAGAGGGGAAGCCAGCGCGTGCTCGACCTCTACCGCGATGCCGGGGTGACACAGCCCCGGCTCGCCGAGGGGCGCTTCCTGCATGCCTGGCGCGCCGAGCTGGTGCGGCGCCTGTCGTGAGCGCACACCCGTGAAGGCACCCTGGCTCACCTTGCTGGGCTGCCTGGTTGCGGTGGGGCTGCTCGTCGCGCTGACCGTGCCGTTCCCGGTGCTCACCGGAGTGCAGCCGCACGTCGATGCTGCCCGGGACTTCAGCAGCAGCGAGCTGGCTCGGGAGCGGGCCTTCCACGCGGCGCTACGGCCGTGGGCCTACGGCTCCCTGCTGCTGGGGTTGCTCGTCGTGGCCCTGCTCGGGCTGACCCGGGCCGGGGCCAGGCTGGTGGGAGCCGTACCCGGCCACTGGACCGTCAAGGCGGTGCTGGGCACGGCGCTGCTCCTGGCTCTGACCCAGTTGGTCACGCTGCCCCTGGATGTGCGGTCCGAGTCGGTCCTGCGCCGCTATGGCCTGTCCAACCAGAGCTGGTCCGGCTGGGCAGACGACCGCCTGCGCGGGCTCGCCGTACAGATCGTCCTGACGGGGATCGCGGTGCTCGTGGTGCTTGCCTTGGTACGCCGCCTCCCAGGCTCCTGGTGGGCGACCGGTGCCGTGGCCGCCGTGCTTCTGACGATCGGTGGCTCCTACGTCTATCCGGTCGTGGTCGAGCCGGTCTTCAACCGCTTCTCCTCGATGGAGCAGGGCCCCCTCAGGACTGCCCTGCTGGAGCTGGCCGCGCGCGATGACGTGGAGGTGAAGGACGTCCTGGTGGCGGATGCCTCCCGCCGTACGACCGCTCTCAACGCCTATGTCAGCGGGTTCGGGGCGAGCCGCCGGATCGTGGTCTACGACACCTTGGTGCGTGAGGCGACACCGCGCGAGGTCGAGCTGGTGGTGGCCCACGAGCTCGGGCACGCCAAGCAGCAGGACGTGCTGGTGGGGACGCTGGTGGCCGCGCTGCTGGCGGCGGCCGGGGTCTGCGGGCTGTTCCTGCTGCTGTCCTCCGAGCGGCTCCTCGCGAAGGTGGGTGCCAGCGGGCCGGGCGACCCAAGGGTGCTGCCGCTGGTGGTGTTCCTCGCCACCGCCGTCCCGTTGCTGCTGGCGCCGGGCACCAACGTGCTCAGCCGGCACGTCGAGGCGCGGGCAGACCTGCACTCCCTCGAGCTGACAGGGGATGTGAGGACCTTCATCAGCACCGAGCAGCGGCTGGCCCGCACGAACCTGTCCGACCTCGACCCGCACCCGCTGGTCTACACCTGGTTCTTCACCCACCCGAGCACTCCCGAGCGGATCGCGATGGCACGCGCCTGGGAGCAGCAGCGGTGAGGACCCTCGTCGTCACCAACGACTTCCCCCCTCGCCCCGGGGGGATCCAGGCGTTCGTACACAGCCTCGCGGTGCGCCAGCCCGCCGATGAGGTGGTGGTCTTCGCCTCGAGCTGGCGGGGAGCGAGGGCGTTCGATGCCGAGCAGCCCTTCCCCGTGGTGCGGGCCGAGACCAAGGTGCTGCTGCCTTCGCCGGGTGCCATCCGGCAGGCCCGTGCTGTCGCCCGCGCCGAGGGGTGTGACCGGGTGTGGTTCGGGGCGTCGGCTCCGCTGGGGCTGATGTCCCGGCGGCTGGGGCTGGAGCGAGCGGTGGCCTCCACCCACGGGCACGAGGTCGGCTGGGCGCTGGCCCCGGGGACGCGCCAGGCCTTGCGGCGCATCGGCGGGCAGGTCGACGTGGTCACCTACCTGGGGGAGTACACCCGGTCGCGCCTGGCACCGGCGTTCGGTCCGGTCGCGATGGCCCAGCTGCCCAGCGGCGTCGACACCGACGTCTTCCGTCCGGGGGCCGGTGGGGCACAGGTGCGAGCCCGCCATGGGCTCAGCGACCGACCGGTCGTCGTGTGCGTGTCCCGGCTCGTGCCCCGCAAGGGCCAGGACGTGCTCGTCCGTGCACTTCCCTTGATACGTAAGGAGATTCCCGACGCTGCGCTCCTGATCGTCGGCGGCGGCCCGGCGATGCCGGGGCTTCAGAAGCTGGTCGCCTCCCTCGGACTCGAGCACGACGTTGTGCTCACCGGGTCCGTGCCGTGGGAGGAACTGCCGGCGCACTACGACGCCGGTGACGTGTTCGCGATGCCGTGCCGGGACCGGCTGCGGGGACTGGAGGTCGAGGGCCTGGGCATCGTGTTCCTCGAAGCCTCCGCCACGGGCTTGCCCGTCGTCGCGGGGCGTTCGGGCGGTTCCCCGGACGCAGTGCTGGAGGGCACGACCGGGTACGTCGTGGACGGCACTGCTGTGCCCGAGGTCGCGGCCCGCATCACCACGCTGCTGGCCGACCCTGTCGCGGCCCGAGCGATGGGGGCAGCGGGCAGGGCGTGGGTGGAGCAGTCCTGGCGCTGGGACGTCCTGGCTGCCCGGCTGCGCGCGTTGCTGGCCGGTGTCCCTACCCCGAGCTGACGACGGCCACGACCCGGGCCCGCGGCAGTGGCCGGTCATAGGTCGCCAAGGACCGCTGGAGCGACAGCAGAGCGACAGCAACCACGGGTACGGCGAGCAGCGGCGGCAACCAGGGCAGGTCGGTCTGGGCGGCACCGCTGAAGAGCAGGCCGACGAAGGCCGCGGGGATGGACAGCTGCAGGCTCGCGAGGGCGAGGGCGCCAGGCGGTGCGATCGAGTCCCGAGGGCTGCGCAGCAGGGCGTGGTGGGGCCGGCGCACAGAGCACGACAGGCTGACCGCCACGACGACGGCGGTGCACGCCAGGCCGGAGAACACGATGGCGCTGAGCTGGGTCAGTGAGGGGGCCCCAGGGCTGCGCACCCCGCCGGCGAGGGCGGCCAGGGCAACGGCCGCCACGACGGTCTCGGCCAGGACGAGCACTTTCGCCGTCGCGACGAGCCGTGGCCGGTGGGGGAGTGAGGCCATCCACAGCGCACCGCTGCCGTCCAGCGCGAAGGCGTTGACCCCGAACAGCAGCCCGGCTCCGGCGGCGACGAGCCCGGGCAGGATCGTGAGCGACTCCCAGGGGACCCCTGCTCCGGCAGCGCCGATGCCGGGCAGGACCGCGAGGACCACCCCGCCGCGGCGCAGCGCAGGCGCCCGCCAGGCGCTCGCCCGGTTGACGGCGACGAGCTCGGTCAGCTGCCCTGAACGGGCGCCACGCCGCCGTACCGGCCCGAGGTCTGCACGGGCGGTCGTGTCGGTCGGCCGGCGAAGCGCCCAGCCGCACAGGGCCGTGCCCAACCACAGGCTGAAGATCGTGAGCAGGAGGAGCACACCTGTTGTCAGTGCCCAACGGCTGAGCTCGTCGGGACGGGCGGCGACGGCGTGGACCAGGGTCCGGGTCGGGGTGCGGTCCACGATCTCGCTGCCGAGGCCGAGTCGGATGGCGGCGATGGCCGCGAGCACCGCCGTGATGCCAAGGCTGTTCACCAGACGGCGCCCGGCTCGGCTCATCCGCAGGCCGGCCACCCACCACGAGAGCGCCTGGCCCAGCACTGTGGCGAAAAAGACATACGAGGTCGAGGTGAGCGCCGCCCGCCAGCTGCTGCCGTCCCGGCTGACGAACGCCGTCTCCGCGGTGATCGTGAGCAACTGCAGCACCCAGACCAGGTTGAGCGGCGCGAGCGCGAGCCCACCGAGGAACTGGGTGCGCGGTCGCACGGGGAAGGCCGCCAGCTGATCAGGCGGGAAGACTTCGTTGCCGCCGCCGGCGGTGAGGGGAGCGATCACGGCGAGGACGGCGAAGCCCAAGAACGCGACAGGAGCGAGCTCGATGGCGGTCCCCAGCTTGGCCGGGTCGAGTTCGTCGCCGCTCCTCGCGACCGCCACGGCGAGGTAGCCGATGAGCAGTCCTGAGAGCCCGAGGACGAGGCGCACGCGCCGAGAGCGGACCATCGCCCAGCGCAACCGAAGCAGGCTGAACAACTGAGCCGAGGCTGGGGTCACGTCGTCCTACCTCGGCATCGGATCGACGTCCGAATAGCCCGACCTGCGACTTTTGTCGCGCAATCGCTGTTGCGTGCGTCACGATAGGCGCCTCCCGTCGTTGGACAGGCGGGACCCCTGAGGAGGCATCCGGTGTTTGAGACGCGGCGCAAGACCGAAGTGATCGAGCCCCCCGTACGGCCGGCTGCGCCTGAGGCCGACCCGAGGTTGCGGAACGAGATGGATCCCGATCCCCTCATCGAGGAGATGGTGGCCCGGCTCCGCGAAGGTCTCGGGACCCTCATCGCCATCGACGAGTGGGGGCGTCCGCTGGCCTGGCGCAACGTCGTTCGCCTCGCGCTCGGTCCGCTCGCTAGTCGGCTGCGCGACACCGAGCAGGCCTTGGATCTTGCTGTGAGCATGCTCCCACCGTCCGAGCTCGTGGCGGAGCCAGTCCTGGAGGAGCCGGTGGTGGAGGAGCCGGTGATCATGGCGGAGCCCGCCGTCGAGCCGCAGGTGGCGGCCGAGGTGGTCCAGCCACCCGTCGTACCCGCTCGGCCTGGGAGCGCGACGTCGCTGTTCACGATCTCAGGAGATCAGCGCACGGTACCGGTGAGCCCCTTCAGCGCCGGCCAGCTCCTGCGCGGGGGCGGCGCCGACGACTCGACCACCGCGAAGTACGACCGCTTCCTCACAGGCCTGTACGGCGAGGGCCAGCAGGTGCGTCGAGACCAAGACGGCGGCCCCGCTTGACCGGGCCTCGCTGACGACCTCGAGCGTCGCGTCGACACCGAGCGGGTCGACGCCGTCGAACGGCTCGTCGAGCAGCAGCAGTCGCGGCTCGTGGAAGACCGCAAGCACCACTGAGAGGCGCCGACCCATCCCGTGGGAGAACCCAGCGGTGATGCGGTCCGACGTACCGCCGAGGTCGAAGCGCTCGAGCAGGTCGCGTGCACGGCCCTGCCAGTCCTTCATGCCCCGGAGCGACGCCGCGAGCTGCAGGTGCTCCCACGGCGTGGCGCGCGGGATGAGGCCGCCGACGTCGGGGCAGTAGCCGACGACCGCCCGCACCCCGCTGGGGTCACGTGCCGCATCGATGCCCGCTACCTGCACCTGTCCGCTGGTAGGGGGAAGCACACCCGCCAGGACCCGCATCGTCGTCGACTTGCCCGCACCATTGCGCCCGACGAGGGCCACGCTGGTCCCCGCCCCGACAGACAGGTCGAACCCGTCGACGGCGCGGACCTCCCCGAAGTCCACGACGAGGCCCTGGGCGCGAAGAACGGGTTCCACCTGAGCACCGTACCCGGTGCTCAGAGGACGTCGTGCCAGCTGGCGAACAGCAACGTGAGCAGCGAGAGCAGCGAGACCGAGAGGGTCAGGACCGCGGCGCGTACGGCGGGGCGGCGGCTCACCTCGGCCAGCGCCCAGAACAGCGGGAACACCACGAGGTAGTAGCGCGGTGTGGAGGTGAGCGGAGAGGACGCGCGGGTCAAGGTGAGAGGAAGGACCAGGCTCGCTACGGTCATGGCGACGTACGGCGAGGCATACCGGCGGACGACCACTACGCCCAGACCGATGCTGACGAGGGCCAGCGCGACCTCGACGTTCGTGATGAGCCACCCCGGGTAACGCAGCGTCTCCCCAGCGATGCGCAGCCCGTCAGCCAGTGACGCCCAAGGCCACGTCGGATCCCGTTGGAACGCCGTTCCCTGCATGTCCAGGGGGGCGCGCCAGTTCCCCCGCCCAGCCCAATACAGCAAGTAGCCCGCCGTACCAAGGGAGCCTGCTGCGCTCCAGCCGAGGGACCGCATCAGGCGGGGAAGGTTCTCGCGGCGGGGGCGCCAACCTGTCTGACTCAGCGCCTGCGCGGCCATGGCGATGACCAGGACCAGCCCGGTGCTGCGGGTCGCCGAGGCGAGGGCTGCGGCCGTGGCGGCGGGAGCCCAACGGCCTTGTCGGAGCCAGGTCAGGCACGCCAGGCTCAGCGCGAGGAAAAGCGGCTCGGAGTACGGCGCGTAGAGGAAGAAGGCGACCGGGCTCGCGAGCAGCAGCACGATCGTCGCGCGTGCAGTGGTCTCGGAGAGCTCGCGGGTGGTGAGTCGGTAGAGCAGCACGAGCGCGACCAGCAGGGCGGCATGCCCGACGAGATAGGCGGCCAGCAGCCACCGCCCGCCGGTCAGCACGCCCACCACGTGGACGAGGAACGGGTAGAGGGGGAAGTAGGCACTGCTGGGGTCGCCGTCGCTGTAGCCGTGCTCAGCCAGCTGCAGGTACCAGCTCGCGTCGTAGTGCTCAAGGCCGGTGAAGGCGGCGTACCACGGGTGAGCGGGCGGCTGCGGGGTCCACAAGGTCGCGGGTTCGGGTACCTCGTGCGGGAGCTGCCATCCGATGACGGCCAACACGGAGATGAGCAGGCGTCCGAGGGTGAAGGCCAGCAGGCACCAGCGCCAGTCAGCAGGTATCCGGCGCAGCAGCATCATCGGCATCGCCGATAGACGAGGTAGTAGTCCACCTCGAGAACCTGGCAGAACTCGTCGGCAAGCACGCGCGATGCCGTGAGGGAACCGTCGCGCGCATAGGGGAACAGTGCCTGGCGGAAAGCAGTGGGGGCAGTCACCAGGACGAGGACGTCAGCCTCGTGAAGGTCCTGTGCCAGGCCGGACCCGTCGGTGTTCGACACCCCGGGTGTGATCTCCAGGTTGACGCCCCGGCCACGCAGGTGGGGGAGCAAGAAATAGAGACCGACGTCCGTGATCATGGGACGGGTCACGTCGGTGTCGAAGACGAACACCCTCTCGCCGGGCCTGGTCACCGTTTCGAGCCGCGGGAGGAGCTCGTGCAACGCGCTCGCTCGAGCAGGCAGCTCAGGGACTGTGCGCCCGCGGTGCGTCACCAAGACAGCCTCGGGCCCGTCACCCGCGAGAGTCAGGAGCAGGGGCTGCAGGACGCCCTGAGCTGTCCCAACGAGGAACAGCGACAGCCCGATCAGGGCGCCCAGCACGTGCGGTCGGCGTGAGGGGAAAGGAAGGTGCCGCAGGAGCTGGCCCACCACCAGGGGAAGCACGGGCAGGCACAGGAGGCCGGCGTAGACGAAGTGCACCTGATCCGCGCGCTGCAGGGCTTGTGGCATCGCCAGGGCACCCAGCAGGGCGAAGGACCTCAACTGCGGCTGCGAGGAGGCGATCGCGGCGACCAGGGTGAGTAGGACGGCGAGAGCCAGCACGCCCAGGAACACCTGGTCCGCGGAGTCGATCGGCGGGAGGGGAAGTCGGCTCTGCCCGGCACCGCGACCGGCCCGCCCCAGCAGGATGTCGCGCACGAGGTCTGTCGGGGCAAGGGCGAAACCCACCATCAGGGGAAGTAGCCCCACGGCGAAGCCGGCCAGCCAGTGCCGGGCGCGGCCGGTCCCACGAAGCAAGGGAAGAGCGGGAACTACGGCGAGCAGCAGCACGTCCGGCCGCACGCTTACTGCAAGGCCGGCGAGCGCCCCCGCCAGCACCGTCGTTCCAGCCCTTGCGGGCGTGCCACAGAGCCGGGCCAGTTGCCACAGGATGAGGGCAGTCGCGAGGAGCCACGCGTACGGCGCGTCGCCCAGCCGGAAGACCAACACAGCTCCCAACAGGCCGCTCAGGACCGCGGGCAGGCGCCCGGCAGGGCGGCAGATCGCGAACAACCCGAGAGTGAGCGCGACGTGGACGACGAGGCCGAAGGCGCGCTCCACGGCGATGGTGGGTGCGAACAGCCGGTACAAGCCTTCGAGGAGCCACCAGTGCGCGGGGCCGTAGGCGGCGAAGAAGTCGCGGTAGGGCAGATCGCCCTCCATCATCCGCAGCGGGTAGACGAGCAGGATCATCTCGTCGAGGGTGTTGGCCGGCCAGGTCAGCGCTGGCAGCCCCAGCGCGAGGGTGACGATCGCGACGAGGGCAGGCCCGAAGGCGCCCCGAGCTTTGCTCAGCACCGGGTCCACACCTCGTAGCGGTCGATGACGCGCACCGGGCAGAAGTCAGAGGTCAGGGCCACACGGGCGTCGGTGGAACCGCCTGTGGCGTATGGGAAGAGCGTGCGCCGTTCGTCTTCGGGGGTGCGGACCAAGATGACCACGTCGGCGGCTCGCACGTCCTCGGTCAGGCCTGATCCGGCCTCACTCGTGATGCCCGGTGTGATCTCCAGGTGGAAGGCGCGTTGGCGGAGCCGGTGCAGGTAGTAGTAGAGCGACACGTCATTGACGGCAGGGCGTTCGAAGTTCGCGTCGAACACGAAGATCGTGTCGTCGTCGCTCGTCAGGCGCGAGATCGCCGGCAGCAGCACGTTGAGAACGTCCGCGCGCGCGGGGGCCTCCGGCAGGGCGCGGCCTGCGTGCCGGACGGTCGTGGCCTGCATGTTGCCGTGGGCCAGCATGTCCACGATGTTGCGAGGAACTTCAGGTACGGCGAGCAGGAACACCATGACCCCCAGCAGTGACCCGAGCACCTGTGGGCGAGCAGGTGAGCGCGGGAGCTGCCGGAGCAGCTGAGCCAGGACGTGGGGCAGGAAGGGCAGGCAGAGGAGGCCGGCGTACACGAAGTGGGTGTAGTCGGCGCGCTGCAGTGCTTGCGGGAGTGCCAGCAAGGCCAGCAGTCCCAGGGCGGCGCTGTTGCGGCTGCGCACGAGACCCGCGGCGAGCAGGGTCAGCAGCACGGTGGCCACGAGCACCGCGAGCAGACGCCTGTCCGCGATCACCAGAGGAGGGATGGGGAGTCGGCTCTGCCCGGCGCCCTTGCCGGCGCGCCCGAGCAGGATGTCCTCGACCAGGCCGCCTGGTGTGATGACGAGACAGATCCAGACCGGGGTGAGGCCCAAGGCCAGTCCCGCGAGCCAGCGCCGACGCCGGTCGTGGGCAAGCACGAGCGGAGGCAGCAGAGCGAGCAGCGCCACGTCAGGCCGCACGCCGATGGCCAGTCCACCGAGGAGCCCGGCAAGCAGCGGGCTGTGGCGTACCAGGTGCACCTGCCACACACAGAGGACGGTCGTGAGCAGCCAGGCGTAGGGCGCCGCCCCGAGGCGGAAGAGCAGCAGCGCCGCCAGGCTGGCGCAGGTGGTGGCGGTCGCTAGACCCGCGGGGCGCACCAGGCGGAAGACCCCGAGCACCAGCGCGAGGTGGAGCAGCAGCCCCAGCACCCGCATGGACTCGATGGTCAAGCCCGTGACGGCGTACCACCCGTGCAGTCCCCACCAGTACGTCGGGCCGTAGGCCGCGAAGAAGTCTTGGTAGGGCAGATCACCGGCCGACATCCGCTGCGGGTAGACGAGCAGGATCGCCTCGTCGAGAGTGCTCACCGGCCACCACAACGCCGGTAGCCAGAGCACGACCGCGGCAACGAGAACGGCCCCTGGCGCCAAGGTCTCGCGACCGAAGCGCAGTCTCACGCCGACTTGCTTGCCACGGCGACTAACGACACCCCGCGCCGGCTTCGCCCCAGAAAGGGAAGGTGGTGTTCCAAGCGCAGCACCAGGCCCAGGGCGAGGTTCAGCGGGGCCGCGACCGGTTCGAGGTCGGAATCCAGCTCGTCCGTGTCGGTCGTGGGCTCGTTCAGGTGGCGGCGGCGGCGCAGGGCCACCACCGGGCGGAGCAGAACCATCCAGGCCGACAGGGTGTGCACCACCAGGCCTTGCTCGGTCAGCACCTGGGTCAGGGACTCGCGTGTGTAGCGCCGCATGTGCTGGAGGGCGACGTCATGGGCCGACCACAAACGGGGATCGGCGGGGACCGTCGCGACGAGCAGTCCGCCTGGTTGCAGCACCCTGCGGATCTCCCGCACTGCCTGCTGATCGTCTTGCAAATGCTCGAGGACGTCGCACGCGAGCACGACAGCGAAGCTTTCGTCTGCAAAGGGCAGGCGGTGTGCGTCGGCGCGCAGGACGTCGAGCCCTCGAGTTCGGGCGAAGCCCGCGGCGACAGGGTGGTGCTCCAGGGCAATCGCGCGGTAGCCCTTGTCCCTTAGCAGGGGGGTGTTACCACCCGAGCCTGCCCCGAGGTCCAGGGCCCATGAGTTCCCGGAGGTGGCTGCGGGGAGCCTTCGCAGCACCTGGCGGCGGCGTGCGGCGTACCAGAAGTGTCGGTCCTCCAACTCGGCCTGGCGCTGCAGCTCCTCAGGACCCATGGAGGTCTTCGCGCTCGCCCGACGGAGGAGCCTGCTGACCGTTGACGCCGGGCCGGCTCACGCGCGCCACGTCGTACAGCGGCCGGCGCTGGACCTCGATGAACACGCGGCCGAGGTACTCCCCGAGGATGCCCGTGCAGATGAGTTGGATACCGCCGATGAACGTCACCATCACAGCGAGTGAGGCCCAGCCGGGGATTGCCGCCCCGGTCAGGCGGGCGATCACCGCGACACAGGTGAGGAACAAGCTCAGGACGCCGGTGGCGAGGCCGAGCAGCGTGGCCCAGCGCAGCGGTGCAGTGGTGAAGGACACGACGGAGTCGGCGGTGACCTTCAGCAGTCGGGGCATGGAGTAATGGGTTCGGCCGGCGGGGCGTGCCGCCCGCGTGTGCTGGAGAGTCACGGAACTGAAGCCGAGCCAGGGGAGCAGGAGCCGGTGCACCCTGTGTCGTTCAGGCAACGCGTTGAGCGCGCGGACGACGGTGCGGCTCATGAGCCGGAAGTCCCCGACGTGCGGTTCGACCGGGACGCCGGCGACCTTGCGCACCATCGCGTAGTACATGCCCGCCAGTCGGCGCATGACGGGTCCGTCGCTACTGCGGTCCTTGTGGCAGGTGTAGACCACCTCGACGCGGTGGCTGTCGGCCGCGTCGAGCATGGCCGGGATCAGCTCGGGCGGGTCCTGCAGATCGGCGTCCATCGTGACCACCCAGTCCCCGCGGGCCTGCCGCAGCCCCGCCGCGATCGCAGCCTGCTGACCGCTGTTTCGGCGCAGTTCGACCACGCAGAGGGCAGGCCACTGGGCTGCGAGTTCGAGGGCGTTGGTCACGGTGTCGTCAGTTGAACCGTCGTCGATGAGCAGGACCTCGTAGTCGAGCACGAAGCCCTGGCCCACCAGCCCGGCTAGCACTGGCCGCAGGCGCTCGACGAGTAGCGGCAGCACCTCCACCTCGTTGAAGACCGGAATAACCAGCGACAGGACGTCGGCGGCTGGCACCAGCCGTCGTGCCTGTGGGACTCCGGTTCCTGTCATCGTTGCCCCATCATGACGAACCACCACCCGGCGGCACCAGTACGAGCCACGTGTCGTCCTCGTAGACCACCCGCCAGTCAAGCTGATCGCGTAGGCCGTTGACCAGCGGAGTGTCGGGGTGGAGCAGCGCCGAGTTGGCACGCAACGGTTCGATGACAGCCCGCCAGTCGCCGCTCATCTTCAGCGCCGAGATGTAGTCGCCGACGTAGCTGAGTGGGTACACCTCGGCCCGCCCGTCGATGGCGGGCCGGGCCGTCGGTGCGAAGAGCAGCAGCCAGCCGCCGATGGCGTACTCGTCCAGGACACGCTGCTCCCCGGGTACGGCGGCAAGGAGGGCCTTCGTCGCGGCGACCGGGGCGGCGGGCGGGAGGTCCGGCACCTGGGTGAGCACGACCGCGGC
The DNA here is from genome assembly GCA_046595815.1 of Mycobacteriales bacterium. GTDB lineage: Bacteria > Actinomycetota > Actinomycetes > Mycobacteriales > SCTD01 > RYN-111. Next base: position 8,031 of record JBKJSN010000144.1, on the reverse strand, counting down.
ACCTCCCACCCCCAAGGCGAGCAGGACGGCAAGTGCGCTGCGCACGAAGGCCGGGGCGAGAGCGCGCGGCCGCGGCAGGGTGTCGGGGCGCAGCGCGTCCGCCAACAGTGGGGTCAGCAGCACAGCAGCGGGGGCGATCGTGCGGATGTAGAGCAGGCCAAGAACGACAGCGAACAACACCTGCGCCACCGTGTGGGCGTCCTGCTTGCGGGGCGAGCGGGCGTAGGCGACCAGCAGCGTGCCGATCATGAGGAAGAACGCGAGACCGAACACCGAGTGGATGTCGGGGGGTCCCCACTCAGAGACGAACTGGCCGTAGCCGTTGACTCGCAGCGGCTGTGCGAGCAGCCTCGGGCCGTTCGGGGTCAGGCCCGCCGCGAGCACGCAGGCGCCGGCAACCGAGAGCAGTCGCAGCGCATCGCGATGCCGGGTCAGCTCCCGTCCCGGCTGGGTGAGCGCCCCGACCACGCCGAGCGTGATCAGGGCCGGAGCGAGAAACCACAACCCGTGCAGGTTGGCCCATAGGAAGGTCAGCGGCACGAGCCACCACACCCGCCGTCCGCCGTGAGTGACCGCGCTGCGGACGAGTTGAGCTGCCGGCACCAGCAGCAGGAACGACAACAGCTGCGGTCGCTCTCCCCAGCCTCCGACAGTGGCGAAGACCGCGAGCAGGGTGACGAGCAGTGCCCGCCCGGAGCTGGTGCGACGGAAGGCCTGCACGGCCAGGCACGTCAACAAGGTTGTGACCCCAAGGCTGCGGAACAGGCTCAGCCCGCGCAGACCGAACGCTTTGCGGAACAGCGAGAGCACGACCTCGGACAGCCACGCGTGCGCCACCCACTCGCGGCCCTGCCCGCCGAGGGACCACATGTCGGTCTTCGGCAGCTGGTGGTTGGCCAGGATCCAGTCCCCGGTGCGGACGTGCCACCACACGTCGGGGTCGGCCGGGGGAGCTAAGGCGAAGACTGCGGCCCCGACCACGAGGGCCGTCGCCACCAGCTGAGGTGAGCCCAGGGCGGTCCTTAGCCGTGGACGTCGGGGGTCACGAGCCCGAGTGCTTGCCCCGGCGAGCTCCCTGATGGTCAGTTCTTCGGCCCTTTCATCCCCGCGCGCACAGCGGGTGCGGACGCCACAGGCGTCCGCACCCGCTGTGCATGACTACTGGCTGCAGTCGTTGCTCGCGCCGGCGGCGGAGTTCACGCTGTTCGTGTTCTTGAACCCGGTGCAGGTGTCGTTGAAGGACCCCTTCACGAAGGTCCCGAGCGCGAAGACCACCAGGATGATGATGGCCGCGATCGCCGCGACGAGCAGCCCGTACTCAACTGCCGAAGCTCCTGCGTCTGACCGGTCCCCACGTCCGTGCGGATGCACGGCCCCCTTGACCCCGGCCATGACAGCTACTTGGTGCAGTCGTTCGCGGCGCCGCCAGCGGAGTTGACGCTGTTGGAGTTCTTGAAGCTCGTGCAGGTGTCCTTGAAGGCGCCCTTGACGAAGGTGCCCAGGGCGAACACGACGAGGATGATGATGGCGGCGATGGCGGCGACGAGCAGGCCGTACTCCACGGCGGACGCGCCTTCGTCGTCCTTCTTGGTCAGGTTGCGCAGGTAAGCCAGCATGTCGAGCTCCCCCTATAAGGTTCGTGTTACCGAGCCCTGGCGGCTCGAGCAGGAGCCCATCGTGTCGAAAATCGTGCATCAGGCGCAAGGGCAACGAGGTCGGGCATCTTCGACCGTTCGACCACTTGACAGGTCAGGGGACGTCAGTCCCGGGCGGGAGGAACCCTAAACGCATGGCGTTGACCATCGCGTGGGCTCGGTTGCCGGCCTCGAGCTTGTCGTACAGCCGCGCGATATGGCTCTTAGTGGTCGACTGGCTGATGTAGAGCTGTTTGGCGATGGCCGCGACGGGCATGCCCTGCGCCAGCAGCCCCAGCACATCGCGTTCGCGGGCAGTGAGTTGGACCTTGCTCGTCGCCGCACGCCGCAGCACGCCGGACAGGTCCGCGGCGCTGAAGGTCCCTGGCGCGACGGCCGCATGCCGAGCGGCCGCCATGACCTCCTGCGCCGGCGCCGACTTGGGGATGAAGGCACTTGCCCCGGCGTCGAGCGCTCCGATGACCTGCTCGTCCCCGGCGTACATCGTGAGAACCACGATCCCGAGGCCGGGGTGCTTGGCCCGCAGGCTCCGGGTGCAGTCGAGCCCGCTCGCGTCGGGAAGCCTGACATCCATGATGACGACGTCGGGCGACAGCGCCGCCACCATCGCCTCGGCCTCGGCGGCAGATCCGGCTTCGCCGACGACCTCGAAACCGGCGTCGCGCTCGAAGTTGCGTCGCAGACCCTGGCGGATCAGTTCGTGGTCATCGACGAGCAGGACTGTCGTGGGGCCGGTCACGAGCGCACCATACCCACGGTGACCTGGACCCGCGTGCCGTGAGGTCGCCTTTGCTCGACCCGGAAGTCCGCTCGGATGCGCGCGGCCCGCTCGGCCATGATGGCCAATCCGTGGCTCCCCGAGCCCCTGGGCCCTAGGCCTGCGCCGTCGTCCTCGACGGTGATGGAAGCTATGGGGGGGTCCACGGTGCAACTGACCCAGAGGTTGCGGGCTTGCGCGTGCTTGCGGGCGTTCGTGACCGCCTCCTGGACGATGCGCAGCAGCTCGGCCTCGACCTCCGCGCCGAGGCGGACCGGTGCCTCGTTGAGACTCAGGTGGACCGTCATGCCGCTCGCCGTGCCGACCGCGCGGACATGGCGCCCGATCGCGGCCCCGAGGCCCTCATCAGGATCGACATCGCTGCGCAGGTCGAACAGCGACATGCGCAGCTCGGTCACCAAGCGGCGAACCTCGGTGCGGATGCGGTCAACCTGCTCACCGACCGGGTTTGCGCTGTCCAGGTCAGCGGCCACGTTGTCCAGCGCATAGGCCAGCGAGGCGAGCTCCTGTGCGATGCCGTCGTGGATCTCGCGTGCAAGCCGTCGGCGTTCCTCATGGGTCGCGAGCTCGCGCACCTCGTCGAACACGAGGCCGGTCTGCAACTGCAGGGCGAGTCCCTGCACAGCCTCAGCAACCCGCTCGGAGGCTTCGGGAGGAAAACCGTGTGCGATCCCTGACTCCAAGATGACCAGACCGAAAGTGCGTGCGCCCGAGAGCAGCGGCACCACCAGCCCGCTGCCTGGCGGCGCCTCCTCATCGGTCCGGGGAAGTCGATGAGCGAGCACGCGCCCCTGCTGGGTGATCCAGGTCTCGGCGAGTGCGGCATCGCCATCGAGGGATAGGTCCCAGTGCGGCCGATGCTGGCCGTGCCGTGCGACAACGGTGAGTTGCTTGCTGCCGTTCGTAGACGCCAGAACCGCTCCGGTGTCGTATCGGCAGACGGCGCGGGCACGGTCGAGCATGGCCTCGCCGCTCGTCTCAGGGTCCAGGGTTCCGGGGAGCTGGCGAGCGACCGCGCGCAGTTCAGTGAGGAGCCGGAACGCCTCAGCCTGTGCCGCTGCTGAATCAGAACCCTGGTGTGCCTGAAGCAATACCGTGCGGATCCACGCCGCGACGACGGCCACGATGGTGGCAAGCACCACCCACTGGGCGAGGTCGGAGGAGAGGCGCTGCGCGCTGGGGTCCGTCCCGAGTGCGGGCGAGATCAGCAGCGTCAAGGCCGCCGTACCGATCGGTGTGACGCCGCCGAGCAGTCCCGCCGCCAACCCGCCGGTGAACGCCGGCGCGATGAGGTACGGCAGGTAGGGGCTGTCGGCGATGCCGGTCGCCGCGAGGGCCGCCCCCACGAGCAGGCCCTCCGAGGCACACAGCAGGACCGCGGCCGTGCGCTTGCCGTGGGGGCGAGAGGCCAGCAGGCCGTGTACGGCGAGCGGGGCGAGCCAGGCAAGACTCGGCAGCGGGTTGGGGCGCGTCGAGGCGACGCTGCCGCACAGGACGAGCAGGACCAGACGCAACAACTCGTGTACGCGGGAACCGGTCAGTGTCAGGAACGACCTTCGCATGACAGCACCGTTCCACACCCAAGCCGTGTCAGGATGCAGCCATGACGGAGCCAATCGCGTCTTTGTCCGAGATCGTTGAACGCACCGATGCGACCCTGCGCGCGGGTCGACCGGTCGCGGCCAAGACCTGGCCAACAGGTTTCGTGCCGTTGGACGGGCAGCTGGGCGGGGGACTGCGCCTCGGTGAGCTTGTCCTGCTCGGCGGGCCGCAGGGCCTCGGCAAGACCACCTGGGCAATCCAGGTGGCACGTAACGTGGCGCGCGCCGGGGGCCGCGTCGTGTACTTCTCGTTCGAGCATGAGCAGCTGATGTTCTTGGAGCGCGTGATCGCTCAGTCCGCCTTCGAGGCCGAAGGCCTTGAGGCGCCCACGACGCGCCGGATCAGGGACCGGTTCCAACGTGCCTCGTCGAATGGCAGCGCTGCCGGCATCGCTGGCCTGCTGCAGGGGCTCCCGGGTGCTCAGGAGGCGCTGGAGGAGCTGCAGTCCCTTGGGGATCGCTTCCTGGTGCACGAGTCGAGTGGTCGGAGCACGTCGGTCGCGACCATCCGCGCGACCCTGGACGGTCTCCCGGAGGGGCCTGCGCCGGTGGTGGTCGTGGACTACCTCCAGAAGGTTCCCTCTGAGGGCGATGCGGAGGTGGTCGAGCAGCTCAAGGACCTCGCCCTCGAGAAGGGCGTCGCCGTGCTCGCCGTCGTCGCGGCGGAGAAGGGGGCGCTCGGCCCAGGGCACCGGTTGCGCGTCCACGAGCTCCGGGGGAGCTCGTCGTTGGCGTACGAGCCGGATGTGGTCCTGATCCTCAACGACAAGTACGACGCGGTTGCTCGGCACCACCTGGTGTACGGCGTCGGGGCTGCCGAACGCTTCCGGGAGTGGGTCATCTTGTCGATCGAGAAGAACCGCGGTGGCACGGACCGCATTGACCTGGAGTTCCGCAAGCAGTTCGCGCACGGCCGCTTCGACCCTGACGGTCAGATGGTGGCCGAGCAGCTCGTCGACGAGCGGGTCCACGTCGACGCGTGACACCCGGTCAGAAGAAGGAGTGGTAGATGCTGACGGCCGCTGGCCCGATCACGACCACGAACAGCGCCGGCAGGATGCAGAAGATGAGGGGGAACAAGATCTTCACCGGCACCTTCTGTGCGGCCTCCTCGGCGCGCTGAGAGCGCTTGATCCGCATCTCCTTAGCCTGGATGCGCAGCACCTGGGCGATCGGGATGCCGAGGCTGTCGGCCTGGACGATGGCGCTCACGAAGGTCCTGAGCTCGTCGACGTCGACGCGCTCGGCCATCTGCTCCAAGGCTTGAGCGCGGCTGCGGCCGAGCTGGATTTCCTGCAGCACGCGGTAGAACTCATCGGCCAGGGGACCGGTGGTGTTGCGCGCGACCTGGGTCACCGCGGCGTCGAAGGCGAGTCCGGCCTCGACGGTGATGGTCAACAGGTCGAGGGCATCGGGCAGGTCCTTGCGGATCTGGTCGCGTCGGTTGTAGGCGACCTGGTAGATCGCCAGGTCAGGGCCGAAGAACCCCAACGCGCCCAGTGCGATGGTGATGCCGAGCACGAGGGTGGGTCGCGCGCCGGCGATCAGCGGCAGGGTGAACCCGAGCAGAGTCCCGACAGCTCCCGCGAGCACCTTGACCGACAGGACGCGGTTGACATCCCAACCCACGGGGCTTCCGGCAGACTCCAGCCTGCGGGCCATCTTCTCGAGCTGACCCTGCGGCGTGAGTCGCTTGCCCAGCCGAAGCAAACGGGCGCGGGCGGGCTCGAGGACGCGTTGTTCGAAGGACTGGTCCAACTCGGCCTGCATGTCTGCAGGGGTGTCGATACGGCGGAGCGCGGCCATGGATCGGCTGACTTGGGTGCGTTCACCCGTGAGCACCCCCACCGTCGCGAGGACGACGGTGATGGCGACGAAGATGCTCGACAGGCCCACGAGCAGCATGAGGTTGTCCACGGCTCAGACCTCCACCTTCACGACTTTGCGGAGCCACAGGCCGCCCACCGTGAGCAAGATCCCCATGCCCGCGAGCAGGACCCAACCGAGGGGGTCGGTGAACAGCGGCCTCATATAGCTCGGACGCACGGCCATCAGGTAGAGCGCGAACACGATGGGCAGCCCGAAAAGAATCGCCGCGCTCAATCGCCCTTCTGCGGAGAGCACCTGCACCTGCCTGCGTAGCCTCTCTCGCTCGCGAAGGGTCGCGGCTGTGGTCGCGAGCACCTCTGCGAGGTTGCCACCCACCTGCCGCTGGACGCGGATCGCCATCACGACCCAGGAGAAGTCCTTGCTGGCCATCCGGTCGGCGACGTCGTCAAGAGCGTCCTCGATCGGCGCGCCGAGGCGGGCCTCGACGAGCGCCTTGCGGAGCTCATCGGCGATCGGGGGGTTCCCCTGCCGGACGACGGCATCCACCGCCTGAGGCAGCGAGTACCCGGCCGAGAGCGAACCCGAGATCAGCTGCAGCGTGTCAGGAAGCTGCGCCAGGAACGAGCGCGTACGCCGGGAGGCCTTGAAGGCCAGGTAGCCCAGAGGTCCGAGGATTCCGAGGACCACGGCGAGAAGGGTCAGGACGAGGTTGATGTTGGTCAACAGCATCACCATCAACGGCAGCAGCAGCGCGAAGCCGATGTGCATCAACAGCCACTCAGAGGGCTTCAGAGGTACGCCTCCGGCGTCCAGCTTTCTCGCCAGCGACTCCTCCAGGCCACGCTGTTTGACGATCTCGTCGGCGAACCCCATCGCTGTTTCGCGGACACCGCGCGGTCCCCGCGCCGGTTGACGAAGACCCGTCGTGTCCACGTAGTGGCTCAGTCGGCCCTTCATCGTCTGAGGGCGGCTGGAGACCCCGTTGAGGGCAAAGGCAAGCAGCGATCCCACCCCGAGGAACAGGCCGAGCAGCCCGGCGTACAGGATCGGCTTGTGCCGAAGGATGCCGCTGAGCGGCTCGACTGGCTGCGGTCCGAAGGCTGCGGGGTCGCGCGTCACGGACGCGCTGCTGACGAGGTTCAACGCGATGGCGGTGTCGGTCACCGTCTGCCCGGCCGCGGTACCGGTGACGGTCACTGGCGCCTCACCCCCGGTGAAGCGACTTGGGATGCGGGCTGAGAGCACGACGTCCTTGTCCGACGCGCGAGCGGCCTGCTCGAAGGTCCGGGTCAGGTCGGCCGCCGCACGCGCTGACACGACCCGTCCACCGGCGGCGTTGCTCAGAGCCGTCAGGGACTGCTGAGCGCCGGTGTCCCCGAGGAGGACGGCGTTCAGTGGGATCTTGGCGTTGCGCAGCGCGGCGACGTCGGAGGCAAGGGTGGTGCGGCTGCCCTCGTCCTTGCCGTCGCTGAGCACGAGGATCGAGCGGTCGCCAGTGCGCCCCAGAACTGTCACGGCGGTGCCGACGGCGTCGAACAGCGCCGTGTTACCGGCCGCCCGCAGACCCGTGACAGCAGTCCGCACCAGCGCCCGGTTCTTGGTCGGGGCCACCCGCACAACTGCCGTGTCCGAGAAGGTGACCAGGCCCACCTCGACGTCGGTCGGCACCTTGGCGAGATAGGCAAGGGCTGCAGTCCGAGCGGCGCCGATGCGGTTGTTCAAGGTCATGCTGCCGCTGGTGTCGATCGCCAGGACGGCACGGCGCAGCACCGTGGTGGTGCTCGCGGCGCTGCCGGTCTCGACCTTGGAGGTGAGGCGTTCGCCGTCCAACGTGATGCTCACGCTGGCAGGGTCGATGCTCTCGGTAGCGCCCAAGCCGGCCGCGGAGAACACGACGTGCAGCACGCCGTTCTTCGCCTCCACCTGCACGATGCGCCCACGTACGGCGGCACTCGCCGGGGCCGCGAGCACCAGGACCAGGCTGCTGAGCAGCAACCCCAAGGCGGGGGCGGCGAGACGCCGGGTCACCTGGCGGCGCCGCGGTCGTTGCGGAACAACGAGACGTCGACTTCGATGCCGTGGTCTGAAAGCTTGTCCAGGAACTTTGGGCGCAGGCCCATGGACTTGAGGTGACCTGTGCTCCGGCCGTCCGCGTCGAAGGCCGCTC
>JBKJSN010000130.1:0-65982 GCA_046595815.1 Mycobacteriales bacterium | reverse complement strand
ACCACGGGTGGTGAGACGACCACGGGTGGTGAGACGACCACGGGTGGTGAGACGACCACGGGTGGTGAGACGACGACCGGTGGTGACACCACGACCGGTGGCTTCACCGGCGGTGGCAGCGGCGGCGACGTCGAGGGCCCCGCGCCCGAGACTCCCGAAACGACCGACGCCACACCCATCACGGGTGGCGGCGGAGAGGTGACGGCGGCGCACGAGTTGCCCCTCACGGGTGACAGCACCAGCTCGCTCGCCCTGTGGGGCCTGGCCTCGCTGCTGGGTGGCGTCGGCTTCAGCCTGCTGGGTCAGCGGAGCGGCAAGCACGCCCGCTAGTCCGACAGCACCGAACGTACGAAGGGCCGGCTTCCCGGGGGGGGAGGGACCGGCCCTTCGTACGTTCGGGCCAACCTGCGCGCCGGTACACTCGGGGTGGCCGCTTCCCGCCCGCCACTCCCCCCGAAACCCTTGAGGAGCTCCGGTGTCGTCGATCGAGGAGATCGAGAAGCCGATCGGCGAGGAGTGCGGCGTCTTTGGCGTCTGGGCTCCCGGCGAGGACGTCGCGAAGATGACGTACTACGGCCTCTACGCCCTGCAGCACCGCGGCCAGGAGGCGGCCGGCATGGCCGTCAGCGATGGAGCCGCGCTGGTCGTCTACAAGGAACTCGGCCTGGTGGCCCAGGTCTTCGACGAGGCGATCCTCAGCACCCTGCGCGGGCACCTGGCCGTGGGCCACACCCGCTACTCCACGACCGGCTCCTGCACCTGGGAGAACGCCCAGCCCAGCTTCCGGCCGCTGCCCACGGGGGGCAACCTCGCCCTGGGGCACAACGGCAACCTCACCAACACCAGTGAGCTCGCGCGCCGGATCGACGAGCTCGGGCTCAAGCGCGACGCGATGGGCGCCACCAACGACTCCGATCTCATCACCGCGTTGCTCGCGGCCAGCGCCGACAAGAGCGTCGAGCAGGCCGCTCGCGACATCCTGCCCTGGGTGCAGGGCGCTTTCAGCCTCGTCTTCATGGACGAGCACACGCTCTATGCCGCCCGCGACCCACACGGCGTCCGTCCCTTGGTGCTCGGCAAGATCGAGACTGGCTGGGTCGTCGCCAGCGAGACCGCGGCGCTGGACATCGTCGGCGCGACCTTCATCCGCGAGATCGAACCCGGCGAGTTGCTGGCCATCGATGAGCACGGACCGCGGTCGAGCCGGTTCGCCGAGCCGACGCCGAAGGGCTGCCTGTTCGAGTACGTCTACCTCGCCCGCCCGGACACCTCCATCGCCGGCCGCTCGGTCTACAGCACCCGCGTCGAGACCGGCCGCACGCTCGCCTTCGAGGCGCCCGTCGACGCCGACCTGGTCATCCCGGTGCCGGAGTCCGGGACACCGGCAGCGATCGGGTACGCCGAGCAGTCAGGCATCCCGTACGGCAACGGCCTTGTCAAGAACGCGTACGTCGGTCGCACCTTCATCCAGCCGAGCCAGACCATCCGGCAGCTGGGCATCCGGCTCAAGCTCAACCCGCTGCGCGAGGTCATCAAGGGCAAGCGGCTCGTGGTCGTGGACGACTCGATCGTGCGCGGGAACACCCAGCGGGCGCTGGTGCGGATGCTGCGGGAGGCAGGCGCGGCCGAGGTGCACGTGCGCATCTCCAGCCCGCCGGTGACCGACCCCTGCTTCTACGGCATCGACTTCGCCAGCAAGGGCGAGCTCATCGCGAGCAGCCTGTCGGTCGAGGAGATCTGCGCGACCATCGGCGCCGACTCCCTCGCCTTCGTCTCCCTCGACGGGCTGACCGCTGCGAGTGCCCAGCCCGCCGACAAGCTGTGCCGGGCCTGTTTCACCGGCGACTACCCCATCGCGTTGCCCGAGCAGGACCTCATCGGCAAGCACGTCCTCGAGGGGCTGACCCGGAGCGTGACCGAGGAGGAGTCCCAGCCGCAACCGGTGGAGGCCCTGCTCGGCGGCCAGGGTGGCGCGACAGCGCTGCGGCAGCCATGACGCAACCTGTGAGCGGCCGCACGACCGTCACCTACGACCAGGCAGGCCTGACCAAGGCGTCGTACGCCGCGGCAGGCGTCGACATCGAAGCGGGCGACCGCGCGGTCGAGCTGATGAAGTCCAAGGTCGCCAGGGCGACGCGCCCGGAGGTCGTCGGCGGGCTCGGCGGGTTCGCCGGCCTGTTCCGCCTGGACCTGGCCAAGTACACCGCGCCGCTGCTCGCCAGCAGCACCGACGGGGTGGGCACCAAGCTCGCGATCGCCCAGGCGCTCGACAAGCACGACACCGTCGGCATCGACCTGGTCGGCATGGTCGTGGACGACCTGGTGGTCTGCGGCGCCGAGCCGCTGTTCATGCAGGACTACATCGCGGTCGGCAAGGTCGTGCCGGAGCGCGTCGCCGAGATCGTCGGTGGCATCGCGGTCGGCTGCGAGCTGGCGGGCTGCGCGCTCGTCGGCGGCGAGACGGCCGAGCACCCCGGGATGATGGCCGATGACCACTACGACATCGCGGGCACCGGTGTCGGCGTCGTCGAGGCGGACGCGGTGCTCGGGGCCGAGCGCATGCAGGCCGGCGACGTCGTCATCGCGATGGGCGCCTCAGGTGTGCACTCCAACGGCTTCTCGATGGTCCGCCACGTGCTGCTGACCGGCGCCGGCATGAGCCTCACCGCCCACGTCGACGAGCTCGGCACCACGCTGGGCGAGGGGCTGCTGATCCCGACCCGCATCTACTCCAAGGACTGCCTGGCCATCATCGCGGAGACCGACGTACGCGGCTTCTCGCACGTGACGGGCGGCGGCCTCGCCGCGAACCTGGCCCGCGTCCTGCCGGAGCACCTCACGGCCCGGCTCGACCGGTCCACCTGGACCCCGCTGCCGGTGTTCGACCTCGTGCAGCGCACGGGCCGGGTGGAGCAGGCCGAGATGGAGCGGACGTTCAACATGGGCGTCGGCATGGTCGCCGTCGTGCCGGCAGAAGACGTGGACCGCACCCTCGCGCTGTTGACCGCCCGCCACGTGCCGGCCTGGGTCCTGGGCGAGCTCGTCGAGGGCGACGGCTCCGCCGTACTCCAGGGGTCGCACCCCCGTTAGAAGCCGAAGGGCGGCACCGCGCGATGCGGGCCGCCCTTCGTCAGGTCGTGGGACTACTCGTCCTCGTCCTCGTCTTCCTCCTCGTCGGCGGAGTCGTCCTCCGCGGAGGAGTAAAGGCCGACAGGACCCTGGGAGGCCAGCTCCCTGCGCAGCGCTTCAGGATCGAGCGACCCCGAGCTGTACTTCAGCTCGCGCGCCACCTTGGTCTGCTTGGCCTTGGCACGGCCGCGCCCCATGGCTCGACCCCCTCGATTCGTGCGTGACCCGCCGGAGCGGTACGGGTGGTGTGGGCGCCCAGTCTACAAAAGCAAACGGCGCGCCACACGGCGGTAGGCCGGTGACCTGCGACGCGTCGTGCAGGAGTTCGCCCGCAGGCAGCGAACTGAGCAGGCAACCGCCGTACCCAGCGTCCTTGGAGTCACCCCATGCGTGCCCGTACCGTCCTCGCCTCTGTCCTCGTCGGCGCGCTCGCCGTGCTGTCCTCGACTGCGGACGCGGCGCCCAAGAGCATGGACGGCAAGAAGGTCAAGAAGCTTTCGATCACCGCCAACGGCGGGGCGCAGGACCACGACCAGGACTTCGCCGACCTCGAGTCCGCGGACCGCACGGAGTGCGCGATGCCGCGCTGCGCCCGGCTGCCCTTCGTCTACAAGCCGGTCAAGGGCGTCAACGGCGACATGCTGTTCTCCCTGAAGTGGACGAACCCGCTGTCGGACATCGACCTGTACGTCGGAGAGGTGGCCAAGGACGGCAGCACCTCCGAGGTCGCGCACTGCGCCGGCTTCGGCACGGCCACCGAGAAGGTCTTCCTTCCGAAGTCAGAGCTCAAGCCCGGCCGCACGTACGTGCTTGTCATCGACTTCTTCCGCTCGCTCAACGAGACCGTGACCGGCACGGTCGAGATGGGCGCCGCGAACTCGATCAGGACGACGGTCCCGGCCGCCGCCGACGGTCAGATCCAGAACATCAACTGCACGCAGTAGCTCACGGCTCAGGGCAGCAGGATCGACCGCAGCCGGGACACCTCGGCCATGCGGCGCTCGGCGAACCGGTCGGCGGCCACGGCGGGTGGGACGCCCTCAGCCTCAGCGAGCCGGAAGACCTCCAACGTGGTGTCGAAGATCCGCGCTGCCTTGGTCTTGGCCCGCTCGAAGGAGAAGGTGTCGTTGAGCGCCTCGTCCTCCACCTGGATCAGGCCGCCGGCGTTCGCGACGTAGTCGGGCGCGTAGAGGATCCCGCGATCGGCGAGGAGCTTCTCGACGCCCGGGTGTGTGAGCTGGTTGTTGGCGGCGCCGCAGACCACCTTCGCCCGAAGGGCGGGCACGAGGTCGTCATCCAGCGATCCGCCCAGGGCGCACGGTGCGTAGACGTCGACGTCCAGGTGGGGGAGATCCGCCACTGAGGCGACCTCGACCTGACCGAAGGCCTGGGTAACCCGGCGTACCGCGTCGTCGTTGACGTCGCTGATCACCACGTGCGCGCCGTCCTCGAGCAGGTGCTGCACCAGGTGGTGGCCGACCTTGCCGACGCCTTCGACGGCGACACGTCGCCCAGCGAGCGACGGGTTGCCCCAGGTGTGCTGGGCGGTGGCACGCATCGACTGGAAGACACCGAAGGCCGTGAGGACGGCACTGTCCCCGGCCCCGCCGTGCTCGGGCGAGCGGCCGGTGACGAAGCGGGTCTCCTTGGCGATGACGTCCATGTCCTGCACGTAGGTACCGACGTCGCAGGCGGTGTAGTAGCGGCCGCCGAGGCTCTGCACCATCCGGCCGTAGGCCCGCAGCAGCGCCTCGGTCTTCTGGGTCGCCGGGTCGCCCAGGATCACGGCCTTGCCGCCGCCGAGGTCGACGCCCGCGCACGCGGCCTTGTAGGCCATGGCCTTGCTGAGCTTCAGGACATCCGCGACGGCGGCCTCTTCATCGGCGTACGGGTAGAAACGCGTGCCGCCGAGGGCGGGGCCGAGCGCGGTGGAGTAGAGGGCGATGATCGCCTTCAGCCCGCTCTGCGGGTCCTGGCAGAACACGACCTGCTCGTGCCCTGCGTCCTTGAGGTGGTCGGTGCGGTCGAAGACGCCCACGGTCGTCCTTTGCGGTGAGGGGCCTGCCCTTGTGGGGCGGTCCCTTATGTGACTGGCTTGTCGCGGGGGTGGTGTGTGCCCCGTCACGACCAGGGTAGGCGTGCGACGATGCCGGCGTGACCGCCTTCACCGCGAGCCTGCGGGTCTACGAGCCGCTGGCGGCCTTCGAAGGGGCCGAGCGCGAGCACTGGGAGAACTACGTCCGGGAGGGCGCGCACCTGCCCGCACCGGCGGCGGGGGCCCTTGAGCACGCCGCCGTCGCCGCGGCCGTGGTGCACCGCCGGCTGCCTCTGCTCCCCGAGCACGCCTACGTCCTGGAGGTCGACGGAGTCACGCTCCTGTGTCCGTGGCGCACCATGCTGCGGGCGAACGAAGCCCTGCTGGACTTCACCGCCGAGTTGCCCGAGGTGGTCCTCGACGCTTTCACCTCGCGGACCCTCGTGGAACGCGCGGAGGTCGAGCTGGACCGGTGGCGGGCCGAGCGCGGCACGGTGGTGACCCACGTCCGCACCTGCACCTGGCAGGTGCCTTTGCGATGGTTCCTGCTGGTCGATCCGCAGGAGCGCCAGGTCACTCTGGGGGAGACGGCAGAGCCCTCCTCGCTGGGGCTGGCCCGGCGTACAGGCCGGTCCTTGGTCTACCGCACCCCGATGTCGCGGGCGCGACGCCGCATCGCCCGGGCGCTGTCGGTGCTGCGGGTGTCGTTGCAGGACGAGGACGTCACTCGCGGCGTAGAGGAGCTCGGCCGCTGGTTGGAGGAGTTCCACCCCCGGTCGTTGGTGGAGCTCGACTACGGCGGCTTGGTGCACCTGCTCGACGACGCCGAGCTGAGCCAGGACGAGTCGGCCCGGGACCTGGCGACGTCGATGGAACGCCTCGCGGCAGGGGACGGCGAGGGCGCTGCCGTGGCGTACCGGCGGGTGACGGCGCGGATGCACGCACTCCAGGCGATCGAGGCCGCGAACTAAGTACCCGAACAGGTGTCAGGAGTGACTAGTCCGAAGATGGCCCGGTCGTGCCATACCGGACAAGGCAGGCATCGGGCACTGTCTGCTACGGAGAGGGCGAACAGCCAGCTCACCAGCCCCGAAGGGAACGAACGCGATGAGCACCCGCACCCATGACGCCGAGGCACTCCTGACCCCTGCTGAGGTCGCCTCGCTCTTCCGTGTCGACCCCAAGACCGTCACGCGTTGGGCGAAGAGCGGCAAGCTGACCTCGATCCGCACTCTCGGCGGCCACCGCCGCTATCGCGAGGCCGAGGTGCGCGCGCTGCTCGCGGGCATCCCGCAGCCCCGCTCCAGCTAGCACTTTCCTCACGACGGCGGGTCCCCGTGGGCCCGTGACGTCCCTGCGGGGCTGATCCCCCCGCTGCAGGGACGCGACACGACGGCGCTGCGCCTTCAGGGTGCGGCGCCGTCGTCGTGTCCGCCGAACCTCGTGACCGTCTGTAGGCTCTCCCTACCGTGCGTGCGCTCCTGCTGGCCGCCCTCCTGGGGTCGGTCTTGTCCGTTCCCGCCCAGGCCGCGCCTGCCGAGCGGGTCGTTGCTGCGTCTGGGCGCTGTGCCGGGTTCACACCCGTCGGCCGGTTCTCGTGCGTCCACCCCGAGGGCGACCTGTACGACGAAGCAGCTGCCACCCGATGGGCGGGCGTGGCAGCGGCCACCGCTCCGGTGCCCTGCTACGGCGACGGCACGACCGGGCCGCGGGTGCAGCTGATCTACGGGTACGCCGCCGGCCGGCCCAACAACGCCGTCGCCGTCACCAAGCTGTTGAGGGTCGCCATTGCGCCCCGGATGCAGGCGGTGATCAACGCTGCGGCAGCCGGTAAGGACCTGGGCATCCGCTTCGCCTTCAACCCCGGCTGTGCGGGCATCTCGGTGCCTGTCGTGCGCTTCCCGGCCAGCACGGAGAAGGGCACTCCGGAGCAGCGCTTCGGGGTCATGATCGACACCCTGCAAGGCCTGGGGTACACGCGGAACGACCGCAAGTACCAAGTCATCTTCGACGGCTTCACCACCGAGGGCGTCTGCGGGCTCGGTGAGCTCATGCCGGACATGGACCAGCCGCACCCCGCGAACGTGCATGACGGCGTGCCCACCGTGGGAGCGCGTACCGACCCGCTGAGCTCAGTCGGTGGCGTGCCGCTGCCGCGCTACTCGGCCGTCTGGCGCTCGACCTTCACCGCCCGCGGCCCGTCGTGCTGGGAGCTGGGCCAGAGCAAGGCCAGGGTCCAGGTGCACGAGCTGTTCCACACCCTTGGAGCGGTCCAGCTGTCGGCCCCGCACAGCGACGGGGGCGGTCACTGCGCGGACACCCCGTCGGTGATGTGCCCAACCCAGCGCAAGCCGTTGGTCAAGGCGTGCGCGACGCAGCCGGTCGAGGTGCTCGACTGCGGCCTGGACGACTACTGGAACCCCGCACCGGCTGCCGGTTCATACTTGGACTCGCGCGAGAACGTCGCCAGGAGCACCTACTTCGGGCCGCAGCCCCAAGACAGACTGGCCGCCTCGCCCGCCTGAGCGCTGCGCTACCTGCTGCGGCGTGGGCCCCCGAACACCAGGTGGAACACCACGCCAGGGCCAGGCTGGGCGAGGACGAGCCGCAGCTCCTCCGCCTCCGCCAGCCGTCGCGCCAGGGCCAACCCGATGCCGGAGCCGATCGCCTCGTGGTGGCGCCGGACGAAGATCTCCTCGGGGTGAAGGACCACAGCGCCCGCATCGGCCACGGCGACGACGGCGCCCTCGCCTCTGCGAGTGCCCGTCACCTGCACCGGACCGGAACTGTGTCGAAGGGCGTTGTCGAGCAGCACATCGAGGATCTGACGAACCGCGGACGGGCTGGCCTCGACCCAGGGCAGGTGCGCCTCGACGCTCGCCTCCAAGGTCCGCCCTGCCTCCGCGAACCGCGGACCCCAGCTGGCGACCGCGGCGTTCAAAAGCGTCGCGAGCGGGGTGGGTTCCCGCGTCCGACCGGTGTCGCGTGCGAGCTCGACCAGGTCGACGACCGTCTGCTGGAGCCGGTCGAGGTCCTCGAGAGCCCCGTCCAGGAAGGGTTGTGCCTCGGGGTGCTGCAGTTGCTCGGTCTCCACCCGCAACCGCAGCGAAGCCAGGGGCGTCCTCAGCTGGTGCGCCAGATCCGCGCTGAAGGACCGCTCCCGCGCGAGGGCTCCGTTGAGGCTCGCCGCTGCCTGGGTCATCGCAGCGTGCACGGCGTCGATCTCCACAATGCCGGTGGTGGTGCGAGGCCTGAGCTCCCCGCCTCCGCCGAGCACGTCGGCGTCGGCGCGCAGCTCGGAGAGCGGCTGCGCGAGGCTTCGGCTTCGACGGGCCGCCAGCGCCCCGGCCGCGACGAGAACCGCGAGGGCGAGTCCAGTCATCGCAAGCCAGGTACGGCGGGTGCGGGCTCTGACCACGTCTGCCGGAATGGAGGTGCGGATTGCCCCGACGACGACCTCCTCGTCGCTGATGGGGAAGGCAACGACAAGCTCTCCCCGGTACGGCGGGGAGGGGCTCCCCCGCAACGCGGCAGCGACGGCGGCGTCGGCGCGGGCCGGGCCCTTGCCCACGACCAGCTGACCGTCAGCGCCGTACAACCCGACGTCGACGCGCCCCACCGTCTCGGGCAGCTCGGGAAGGTCCTGGTCACGGGCGAAGGACGCGGGGACCGTGACGGCGGCGCGTGCCGCCTCCTCCGACAGCATGAGCCGTGCCTCGTCGCGGTACAGCGCCTGCACCGAGAGTGCGAGAGGAAGACCGAAGCCGATGACGGCCAGGGCTGCCACCAGGAGCATCGCGGCAAGTAGGCGGCGTCTCACAGGTCGACGCCCTCGGGCTCGGCCAGCTCCAACCGGTACCCGACGCCACGCAGGGTGGTGATGCGGCTGCAGTGCGGGTCGGTCTCGGCGAACCGTTGCCGTAGGGCGGCGATGTGAACGTCGAGGGTCTTGGTGGAGCCGTAGTAGTGCTCGTCCCAGACCTGTGTCATGGCGAAGGAGCGGGTGACGACCTTCCCGGCGTGCTGCATGAGCAGGGCGAGCAGGTCGAACTCCTTGGGGCGTAAGGAGATCTCGGCCTCCGCGAGGTAGACCCGGCGTGCCGCCGCCTCCAGCCTCAGATCTCCGACGGTTAGCACGGTCGGCTGTTCCGCCGCGGAGGGGCGGCGGCGGGTGTGCGCCCGGAGGCGGGCGAACAGCTCGGCCAACCGGAAAGGCTTGACGAGGTAGTCGTCAGCCCCGGCATCGAGACCGACGACGACGTCGCTCTCCGTGCCGCGCGCCGTGAGCACGATCAAGGCCGTGTCAGGCAGCTCTCGCCGCATTCGCCGGCACAGCTCCAACCCGTCCATGTCGGGAAGCCCGAGGTCGAGCAGAATGACGTCGAACCCGGACAGTGGTTGGCGCAGCGCCTCGGTGGCGGTGCGGCTCCACACCGCTTGATACCCCTCGCCCGACAGGGCGCGGAGCAGGCCGCCGCCGATGCCCTCGTCGTCTTCGACGATGAGCACGGACGGATCGGGCGGGGTCGCCATGACCTGAGCCTAGGGACCGGTTGCCGCCCGGACCCCGGTTAGTCGGGCGCCTCGGCGCCGCCGGCGTCCTTCTTCACCCTCGCCTGCTGGACAGCAGCGCCTGGGGAGCTCACCTCGACCGTCACGTCCAAGGCGTTCTGCGAGGTGTAGTACAGGTTGAACTTGTTGACCCCGAAGTGGTCTGCCGCGCCGGTGGAGTCGAAGTGCGCGGTGCGGGTGCCTCCGGCCGGAACGGTGAAGGACCCCGGAAGCTTGCTGTAGTAGCTCTCGCTGTCTTTCGTGGTCGGGTCGGTGAAGGTGTAGTAGATCTCGACGTCTGTCAGCGCTGTCGTGCCGGTGTTCTGCAGGGCGACCTCGAGGTGGTCGTCCACGGCCTTCCCTCTCGCGTCGACGTTGTTCTCCACCAGGACGGACAGGATCTTCAGGGTCCGCACGGTCGAGGTGTTGACGATGGGGTTCTGGGTCACGGGCAGGACCGGCCCCCCGGCGGTCGGGGGTGTCGTCTGCCTACCTCCGAGGGTGCTCGTCGCGCTGGGGGCCGGGCCGGTGGGAGCCGAGCTCGGACTCCCGCCGCTGCAACCGGTGAGGGCGACGATCGCCAGCGTGGCGGCCGCCCCGAGGCGTGGGACGCCGGTGCGGCGGGCGAACGTGATCATGACTGTCCCCCTTCAGGGATGGTGAGTTGGCGCCGGAAGCTGCGTCGCATCCCGGCACCGAGGAGGACGGAGTAGAAGCTCATCCAGGCGATGTCATGGCGCTTCTCGTGCAACAACTGGCCGAGCGACAGCCCGCGGTACTTGTCCTTCACGTCGGTCATCGCGAAGGCGAACCGCTCGTAGTGCTTGGCGAGGGAGGCCTCCTCGAACCCCGTCCGCACGTGCTCGTAGGTCGTGAAGTGCGACAAGACCTGAGTCTCTCCCTTCCGATCGAGGGTGAGGGCGGCGAACAACCCGCCGGGCACCTGGTTGTCGGCGTCGAGGGTGTCACCGATCTGCGGCAGCACGAGAACCACGACGAGCCAGGCACCGAGGGCAAGCATCAGACCGTTGACCGCGACTCGGGACCGGGCGGTCACGATCACGCCGAGGCAGAAGAACGCGCCCATGTAGACGATCGAGGCGAGGCCGGCGAGGCTGAGCTTGATGGCCTGATCGGCGCCGACCCAGTCGTTGCCGATGATCCCCAGGCACACCACCGCGATGGCTCCGGTAGCCAGCACGAGCGTGGTGATGAGACCGAGCGCGCCGAGGGCCGATCCGGCGGCGAGCTCACCGGCGGTGACGGGCCGGGATCGCAGCAGCGGCAGCGTCCGGTTCACCCGCTCGCGGCTGATGCTGAGGTAGCCCAGGGCGATAGCAATGACCGCGCCGATGATCTCGACGTACTCAAGGGCGCCTCTGAGCAACGAGAGCAGCGCCAGTGGTGAGGGGGCGATGCGTTGCACCCCGCCGGCCTTGGCCGCCTCGACGTACGCGCGGTAGTCCGCGATGTGTGTGCGGTAGTCGACCGCCGCGATGTAGATGGAAGCAATCGTGACTGCTGCGAGGATCGCCAGCAGCACGAGCAGCAGCCTGCTGCGCAAGGCCGCGCGGTACTCGTGCCGGGCCAGGGTCAGGACGCGACGGTGGGAGCTAGTCATCACTGATGCTCCGCGAGTAGTCGTGGCGGTGGACCAGGCCCAGGCTGAGCAGGCCGAGGGCGGCGAGCAGGAGCCCGATGGGCGTGACACGGCGCACGGTCGTGAGGACCGGCTCTTCGGGCGCTGTCTGCAAGATGCGCGCGCTCGCCTGTTTGTACTGCTCGCTCACCGAGGCGATCCGGGCTCGGGCGGTGACGGCGAAGAAGGGCTGCGAGGTGCTGACCGGCTCGCTCACCGGGTTGAGCGAGGTGGTCGGGCGCAGCCCGGAGGTGAACTGTGGGACGGCGAAGGTCAGGACCAGCCACACACCCAGGGCCGACAGCAGGGCGAGGGAACCGCGCTGGGTGAGCAGCACCGTGACCATGCCGATCAGGGCGAACACCAGCAGGTACAGCCACGAAAGGCCGTAGAACAGCGCCAGGCGGCCGAGCTCTCCGACGGTGGGAAGGGCACCGTTCACCAGCAGCAGGGACAGCGTGCTGACCAGCATGCTGGCGAGCAGCACCACGAACAGCACGGCAGCGGCCCCCGCGACCTTGCCGAGCAGGTACTGCCTCCGCGTGAGCTGGCGGCTGAAGATGAGCCGGCCGATCCCACCTGCTTGGTCCTCCGCCAGACTCAGGTGCCCCAGCAGCAGGGCCAGCAAGGCGCCGATGAGCGGGATGTAGACGGCCATGTTCGACAGCAGCGACAGCGTCGGCTTGAGCCCGAAGGGGTTCGGCGGTGCCGGCTTTCCCTGTACGGCGAGTAGCTGGACCGCCTGGTCGTAGACCCGCACGATCGTCCGGTGGCTGGACCATCCGAGGACGCCGGCCATTGCGGTCATCACCAGCAACGTGCCGAGCAGCACCAGGAAGGTCCGCTGGCGACGCAGTGCGGTGATCTGCTGCGCCGCGATCGTGGCCATCATGAAGGGGCCGTCTCCATGCGCACGTAGATGTCCTCCAAGGAGGACTCGTCCGGGAAGCGTCGGGTGGTCTCCGCGATGGAGTCCTTGTAGATGAGCTCGCCGGAGTTCAGCACCCCGATGGTGGTGCACACCCGTGCCACCTCGCTCAGCAGATGGGTGTTCATGAAGACCGTCATGCCGAGGTCGGCGTTCAGTCGCAGGATCGTCTCGCGGAGCTGGCGAACGCCGCTGGGGTCGAGCCCGGCCGTCGGCTCGTCCAGGAACAGCACCCGCGGGCGGTGCAGCACCGCCTGGGCGATGCCGATCCGTTGACGCATCCCGGTCGAGAACGCGCCGACCCGTTTGTTCGCCAGGCCGGAGCACCCGAGGTAGTCCAGCGTCTCGGCCGCCGCCCGCCGGGGGTGCTCGACTCCGGACAGCCGTGCGAAGAACTCGAGGTTCTCCGACGCGGTCAGGTGGCCGTAGAGGCGAACCTCTGCCGGCAGGTAGCCGATGCACCGCGTCACCTCGGCACGCTGGGTGACCACGTCGTACCCGCACACCCGGGCGCTGCCCGCGGTCGGTACGAGCAGGGTGGTGAGAATGTTGATCGCGGTCGTCTTCCCGGCACCGTTGTGTCCCAGGAACCCGAATATCTCGCCGTGCTCGATCGTCAGGTCGATCCCCCGCAGCACTGGCTCCCTGTCGTAGCGATGCACCAGAGCGCGGAGCTCGATGGCGGGGCTGTCCACGGCGGGCTCCTTCCTAGGGCTGGTCGTCGGTGTATCCGACGCTAGGAAGTGGTTGGTCAACGCTCGGGGCGCGTTCGGCAAGGGGACGGCCAAAACCTTGCGGGGCCGCACACCAGGCCCGACCAAAAGGTCGGGCCCGGCGGTGAGCAGGGCGGCTACTTCTCGTCAGGCCCGCCCTCGTGGTTCACGTCCACGCCCTCAGGGTCTTCGTGTCCACCGTCGTAACCGTCCGACGGACCCGCCTCGCCGGCCCCCTCGGTCGCCTCGGACTCCTCAGCAGCACCGGGCAGGTCCGGCGTGGTCTGGTCGCCTTCCTGGACGTCGTCGGTGTCAGCCTCGGAGGTGACCGCGGCGGGCGCCTTCGGCGAGGAGTGGGACGAACTGGCGAACGCCGTGCCGATACCGGCGGCGCCGAGGCCGACGGCGGCAAGGGCGACGGCCGTGAGCTTGATCTTGAACATGTCAGCGTGCTCCTTTGAGTGGTGGCTGGTCGGACGTCCAGGACACTGACGCGGCCACCTAAGACCTGGATGAGAGAGGGCGCTCTTAGGAAGTCCTCAGGTTGCGTGTGCACACTCTGCGCGGGCGCACTGGCGAGCTTCGGCGGTGCGAGGCTGACGACGGGATGAGCCATGAGGGCGCTGGTCGTGGAGGACGAGCCGCTCATCGCCGATGCCGTCCGCCGAGGGTTGGAGGCTGAAGGCTTCGCCACGAGGGTCGCTGCGAACGGCGTCGACGGGCTTTGGATGGCGCAGGAGGAGTCCTACGACGTCGTCATCTTGGACATCATGCTTCCCGGGCTGTCCGGCTACGAGGTGTGTCGTCAACTACGGGCGAGTGGCCATCGCGTCCCCATCTTGATGCTCTCGGCCAAGGACGGCGAGTACGACGAGGCAGACGCCCTGGACCTTGGGGCTGATGGCTACCTGTCCAAGCCCTTCTCCTTCGTCGTGCTGCTGGCGCACCTTCGGGCGCTGCTGCGCCGGGCCCCCGTGGATCGCGCTCCTGTCCTGTGCACCGGGAGCCTTCGACTGGACCCCGCAACTCGCTCCTGCACACGCGAAGGTGTTGAGGTGCACCTCACGGCGAGGGAGTTCGCGCTCGCCGAGTTCCTGTTGCGGCGCAAAGGCCAGGTGGTCACCAGAGCTCAACTCGGCGAGCACGTCTGGGACGCCGAGCTCGGTGGGGAGTCCAACGTGGTCGAGGTCTACATCGGCTACCTCCGGAAGAAGATCGATCAGCCCTTCGCCACCGGTCTCATCCAGACCGTTCGGGGGGTCGGCTATCGGCTCGTCGACGCCCCGGCCGGAGGTGCGGACAGTGAGCATGTGCGACTCCGGCGCTGAGCTGGTTGGGCGCAGGCGCATCGGTGTCCGCTGGGGGGCGACGGTGGCCGCAGCTGCCGTGGTCGCGCTGGCGCTCACTGTCAGTGGGCTGCTCCTCGTCGCCCTCGTCCAGCGCTCGCTGGTGAGAAACCTCGACAGCACGTCGCTGGCACGGGCACGCGATGTCGCCACGTTGGCTACGACCAGCTCGTTGGGTGAAACCGTCGCGAGCACAGGGGAAGACACCGCCCTCGTACAGGTGGTCGGTGCTGACGGAACAGTCCTGTCGGCCAGTCCGAACATCCAAGGCGAACCAGTGACGCTCCCCTCGCCCCCGGCTCACCGCCAGGTCACCTCGCTCAGCCGCAAGGGGCTGCCCATCGGTGCGGAGGGGGAGCAGTTCCGCGTCGTCGCCGTTCCCGTCGGCCTCGACGCAGGCCCCGGTTGGGTCTACGTCGCGACCTCCCTGAAGCAGGTCGACGCCACCGTGGATCGGCTCGTGACCTTCCTGCTGCTCGGGCTTCCCTGCCTGTTGGCGATTGTCACGGGCGTGATCTGGGCCGCTGTCGGGCGTGCCCTGCGACCGGTGGAACGGATGCGCCGACGCGCTGCTGCGATAGGTGGCGAGGACCTGCAGGGCAGCGTGCCCGTGCCCCGGAGTCGAGACGAGATCGCGCGGTTGGCCGTGACCCTGAACGAGATGCTGGCTCGACTCCAGGCCTCGGCGTTGCGCCAGCGGCGCTTCGTCGGGGACGCCTCACACGAGCTGAAGAGCCCACTCGCTGCGATCCGCGCACAGGTCGACGTAGCGCTGGCGTACCCGGGCGGCACCTCAACCGCAGTGGTGCTCCAACGTGTCCAAGACCAGGCAAGCCGGATGCAGCAGCTCATCGACGACCTGATCTTCCTCGCTCGTACCGAGGACGCCGCGGGGTCCGTTGCTCGCGACCGCGTTGATCTCGACGAGGTGGTCCTGTCCGAGGTCCAACGGCTGCGCGCCCACGGACGGGTCGCAGTGTCGCTCGCAGGGCTTCAGGCAGTGGCCGTTGCCGGCTCCGGGCGCGATCTCACCAGGATGCTCCGGAACCTTGGCGACAACGCGCTCACGCACGCTCGGTCGCAGATCAGTGTTGGCCTCCAGCGCGAGGGAGACACCGCAGTCCTCACAGTCGGCGACGACGGACCGGGAGTGCCGCTGCAGGAGCGGGCGCGGGTCTTCGAGCGGTTCGCACGGGTCGAGAACGACCGGTCTCGCCGGGAGGACGGTGGCGGCACCGGGCTTGGGCTGGCGATCACCCGTGACATCGCTCGCGCCCACGGCGGAGACGTCACGGTGGGGGCCCGACCCGATGGAAAGTCGGGGGCGTCCTTCGTGGTGCGTCTCCCCTCCGCGGGGAGTTGAACCGGTCGGTGGTCGGCGAGGGACCGCCTGACTAGCCGTTCGCGGCGGTGGCCAGGCGCAGGACGACGGAGCTTATGCCGTCCGACAGGGCGGTGAAAAAGCCCTTCTCCGCGTCGCGAAAGGCGTCCTTGGAGCTGGCCCCGAGGGCGAGCAGGATCAGGTCGTCCGCATCGAGGTGCACGGGGAAGGTGAGCACCGAAGCGACCCCCTGCCCGTGCAACAGGTGGTCGACCAGGGAGTCGGGGTCCGCGCCGACAGTGAAGGTGGCGCCGCGCCCCTCCCGCAGGGTGGAGAGCACCGACTCGACCGTGGCGGAGATGCTTGGCGAGATCTTGGCGCCCGCGTCGAACATGTTCTCGGCCAAGGACCAGGAGGCCAGCACGGTGATGTGCTCTCCCCCCGAGGGATGGGCGGCCAGGCAGGCGAACCAGAGGTCAAAGCGCGGGCGAAGCACCTGGACCATCGACTCGAGCGCGTCGTGCAGGTCCGCCGCTCCGCGCACGGCGTACACGGCCTTTGCGACTAGTTCAGGGTCCTGTTGCATGACGCCCCCTTCACGGCAAAGGTACGACGAGAGCGTCGGTTCGCACAGGCGGTTCACGTAAGCGGAGGCCCCACCCATCCGGGGTCGGGGTCAGCACGAGCAGATGATGCCTGGCAGGTTCACTCCGCGACCGATCGCTATCCGCGTCGCGTTACTCGGCTCAACCGCTCAGGACATGGCGCGGCGGCGGCCTGCTCCCTAATGGAGCCGACCGCCGCCGGGCCTTCGGGTGGTGTTAGCGCTTGCCCTGGTTGTGCTTGTTGGCCTTCTTGACCTGCTTCTGCTTCTTGTCCTTCTTTTCCTTGGCCGGCTTCGCCTCGTCGGACTCCTCGACCTCCGGTGCCTCGGTCGCCTCGGCCGTGGCGGCAGCCTCGTCCTCGGCCACCTCCGCCGGGGTGGAGATACCGGGACGCAGCGGGCCTCCCTTGACCGGCTTGACCTTCACGCGCACCGAGTCCCCGTGGACCTTCACCTTGACCGACTCGCCGCTCTCGAGGACGAGGAAGATCGTGTGCGGGGTCGTCTTCACGAGCGTGGCTGCGCCGGCAGCCACGATGGCGTCGGTGACCTTGCCTGTCTCGTCCACGGTGTAGCCGACGGAGACGCCGGTCCCGGCCACCTCGATGGCGATGGTGGCGGCGCCGTCCTCACCGGCGGTGAGGACGAACGGGTAGCTGTAGGCCCCGTTGCCGCCGATGGTCGGCGTCGCGATGGGGGTGGCGGTCGGCGTGGTCTCGACGTCCGAGGTCTCGGTAGCGTCCGCTGAGGTCGACGGGGCCAGCGTGCTCGGGTCGGAGTCGACGGGCGTCGTGGCCTCCACGGGGGCAGTCGGGTCGGCCGGCGGCAGCGTCTCGGCCGCAGCCTCGGTCTCCTGCGCGGACGGAGCGGGCGTGGCCTCTTCGGCGAGGCTGGGTGCGGCAACGGACAGCGACAGCGCGACGGCGGCAACGCTGCCGACGGCGAGCTTGGAGAGCGCGGGACGACGCATGTAGTTGCTCCTGGGTAGGGGATGACGTGCCGACCTGGTCGGTCTGTATCTCGTCCGCTCAGGGAGACGTACTGGAGGGCCGAACGGGTGAGAAACGGGCAGCCGGGCCAGCGCTCGAGCGCAGCACGCGCTACAGGCCGGGTACTGGGCTGCCGAGCCATTCGGCGTACCCGCCTCGCCCTGGAAGGACGCCTCTGTGCCCCGCACCGCCGCTGCCCTGTTGCCCGTTGCCTTGCTCGTCGGGTGCGCAGCCGGCGGCGGCCCGAGCCCTGCTGCCACCGCCCAGGACCGCCTCGCCGATGCGCGGACCCAGGCGGGTGCACTGACCAGCTTTGCGTTCCGCTCCGTCACCGAGATGCCGGGCCGGACCGCGTTGCAGCGGACGGTGCTCGACGGACGAGCCTCCGTCCCGGACCGGGTCGCCTACACCCTCACCGTCGGGGCCTCGAGGGTCGAGGTCGTGCGGGTCGCGGACAAGGGCTACAGCCGTACCCTGCCGGGCGGCCGTTGGGCTCCCGAGAAAGGCACCGCCCGGGCAGCTGCCCCCGCCGTGGTCCTGCAGAAGGTGCTCGCCGCCGCCGACGCACCGGTCGACAGGGGCGAGGTCGTCTTCGACGGCCGCGTGGGGCGCCTCGTCGAGGTCACCCTCACGGCCGAGGAGGTGCGGACCACGGGGCTCCTGGACGCGAAGGGCGGCAGCGACGTCCCGGTGACGCTCGCGCTCGACCCGCAGGGCCGGGTGCTGCGGCTCGCGGTGGAGCTGCCGCTGCAGAACGGCGCCGCCCAGGGCGTGCTGCGCCAGGTCACGACGTACGGCAGCTTCGGCACCGCGAGCCGCATCACCGCACCGGTGTAGCTGGCGGAGCTCGATCTTGGTGGCCAGGGACGGAGTCGAACCGCCGACCCTGCGATTTTCAGTCGCATGCTCTACCAGCTGAGCTACCTGGCCAGGTGACGTGCGATGGAGCGATCTGGCGACCCCGACGGGACTCGAACCCGCGACCTCCGCCGTGACAGGGCGGCGCGCTAACCAACTGCGCTACGGGGCCTGGTGTGAATCAGGCCTTCTTACGTGCCCCCAACGGGATTCGAACCCGCGTAGCCACCTTGAAAGGGTGGAGTCCTAGGCCGCTAGACGATGGGGACGACGCCGGTGGCGCCGGCAGCGTCCACGCCGTTGAGCTTGCCGTCGGGGACCGCAAAAGCATAGCGGACGGTGGCGTGCGCTAGGACGGCTCGTCCTGGATCCAGGCAAGCAGGGCGCTGCGGACGGTCACGCCGCCCTCGTCCTGGGCGGAGAAGCCGACGCGCTCAGGGGCGCCGGTGAGGCTCACGAAGGTGCGGGAGAACAGCTCGTCGGCGTTGTACTCCGACAAGGTCGGGTTGAGCAGCACCCCGGGGAAGCCGCCGCTGCGACCGCCAGGACACTGGTTGGTCGTGTAGTCCGTCGCGGCCTGCGCCTTGGCAGCGTCGTACACACAGCTCGTGACGCCGGCGGCGACCGGCTTCGGGGCGAAGTCTGCGTCGATGTTGATCACCGCGCTCGCGGGGACCCCGGGCGCCACGACGGTCTCCCGCCGTACGAAGCGCCCCGCGACGACGTCGCGTGCAGGCACGTCCTGTACGCCGGAACGCAGCGCCTTCGTGGGGCGCAGGTGCGAGCGGCCCGCCACCCCCCGCAGCCGCAGCGTGATCGTCACCCGACCGCCGTCGGTCAGCACGGTGAGGCGGTACCGCCCCTGGTGCAGCACGGTGTACTTCGGGGCCGGATCGGCAGGGCACCCGGCGTACACGCCGTAGATCGTCATGGGCACCGTCACGCCGGCGTAGCTGTTGCACTCCGAGGGGCGCGGGTAGGTCGTGCCGGCGGCGTAGGCGACGTTCACGACCTTGCCTGCGCGGCGGTAACGGCCCGCTCCCATGCCGTCCTGGCCGTTCACCAGGCCCAGGCTGAAACCGATGATGCGGCCAGGCCCGGTCATCGTGATGTCTGGCGTCGTGTAGTCCTTGGCCAGGTGCATGACGGCGTCGTCGTAGAGCACGAACTCGGCGCTTCCGGAGCGGTCGGCGGTGATGACCGTCGTACCCCTGAGGACTTGCGGCCCGGTCGCGGCCTGGGCCGGCGCAACCAGCCCGGCAGTCACGCTGAGCGCGGCGACGGCGAGCAAACGGGGCAGGTGCATCACGGGACTCCTCGGACTGGGTGCGTTACCCAGTGCAGAGTCGATTCGTCACGAAACGGTTCGCACCTGCATGGACCGAACCGTTCGCCCTCCCGCAGGCTCTTCCCGTCCGTGACCATGATGGCTGCAGGGCTGGCGCCGACGCTGCCCCACGAAACGGTGAGGGGGACGTCCCTGGTGTCGCGCGACGCCGACTTCCGCGCGTTCTACGCCGGGGAGTACCCAGGCCTTGCCCGGTACTGCCACTCGTTGGTCAGCGACCGCGAGCTCGCCCACGACCTGGCCCAGGAGTCCTTCACCCGGATGCTGGGCCGGCTCACCACCGTCGATGACCCGCGTGCCTATGTGTACGGCGTCGCCACCAACCTCATCCGGCGGGCCTGGCGCAAGCGCGCCCAGGACGCATCGGCGGTGGGCGCGATCGCCGGTGAGCCCGCCCGGTCGATGCCCAGCCACGAGGGCGCGGTGACCGTCCGCGCCGCCGTCGAGCGGCTGCCCAAGCGGCTGCGGGACGTCGTGCTCCTGCACTACTGGTCCGATCTCACGGTCACCGACGTCGCGGCGGCCGTCGGCCGTCCGGCCGGGACCGTCAAGCGACAGCTCTCCGAGGCGCGGGCTCTGCTCGCGAGTGAGGTGAACGATGACTGACTTCGACTTCCTCCCCACCGAGGACGGCGCCACGGCAGTGCTTCGTGCCGGGCGGCGCCGCCGTACGGCGAAGCTCACCGGAGCGTCGTCGTCCACCTTCGCCGTGGCGCTCGGGATCACCCTGGTGCTGTCGGGCGGACCAGGATCGCAGCGCGACCAGCTGGTTCCCGCGCAGGACAGCCCCCGCCCCGTCTCCACCACGTCGGCGTCGACGACCCCCTCCAAGGCTCCGGTCGCTTCGAGCCCCCAAGGCCAGGCCCGTCCTTCGGACGGCCCGCTCGACCCGGTCCTGGGTACGCCGGCACCCGGCGCGACGTCGGCACCGCCCGCGCAGCACCGGACCGCCGGCAAACGGATCAGCCCGATCGCCCGGGTCACCCGGGCAATGGACCAGGCCGACCTGTGCGACGGCGATCCCAACGTCGCGGCGAACGGGTACTGCCTGCGGGCCTTCGACCCGGGCGTGGTTCACCGCGGGCGGACCGTCGTACTCGGAGGAGAGCTGTGCGTGCCGGCCACCGGTCGCACGGCCACGATGCGCCCGGAGACCACCCGCGAGATCGACATGAAAGTCTCGGCGGCCTCCGGCGTGCTGTGGCAGGCGGGCGAGGGCGTCCGCTACACCACGCCGGGACCGACGATCACCGTCGAGCCCGGCACCTGTGTCGGGTGGACGTCCCAGTGGGACACCCGGGATCGCGAGGGCTTCGTCGTGCCACCCGGGACGTACGACCTGTCCCTGGCGCTCGGGGTGAACAACGGCGGATCGAGCTGGGGCGGCACGATCACCGTCGAGGACTGACCCCGCTAGAGGAGCTCGAGGATGGTGGCGTTGGCCTGGCCGCCGCCCTCGCACATGGTCTGCAGGCCGTAGCGGATCCCGTTGTCGCGCATGTGGTGCACCAGCGTCGTCATGATCCGGGCACCGGAGCCGCCGAGAGGGTGACCGAGGGCGATCGCGCCGCCGAGCGGGTTGGTGAGCTTGTCGTCGGCGCCGATGTCCTTCAGCCACGCCAGCGGCACGGAGGCGAAGGCCTCGTTGACCTCGAACGCGCCGATGTCGGACAGGCTCAGGCCGCTCTTGGCGAGTGCCTTCTCGGTGGCCGGGATGGGCGCGGTGAGCATCGGCATGGGGGCGGCACCGATGACGACGGCTGTGTGCACCCGCGCGAGCGGCGTGAGGCCGTGGGCCGCGGCGAACTCGCTGGTCGTGATGAGCAGAGCGGCGGATCCGTCGGAGATCTGCGAGCTGTTGCCCGCGCTGATCTTGCCGCCCTCCCGGAAGGGCGTCTTGAGGCCGGCCAGCCCCTCGAGGGTGCCGCCGCGGCGGATGCCCTCGTCCTGGGTGACACCCGCGACGGGAGCGATCTGGGCGTCGAAGGCACCGGCGTCCTGGGCGGCCGCAGCCCGCTCGTGCGAGGCCAGGGCGTACTCATCGAGCTGGCTGCGGCTGAGCCCCCAGGTGTCGGCGATGTCCTCGGCGCCGGTGCCCTGGTTGGGGAACTCCTCGCCGTACCGGGCGGTGTACTTCTCCCCGAGGGGGCTGGCCGTGAAGGTCGCGCCCATGGGGGTGCGGCTCATGACCTCGACGCCACCGGCGATCGCCAGGTCGTACTGGCCGCTGATGACGCCGGCCGCGGCGAAGTGCACCGACTGCTGGCTCGAGCCGCACTGGCGGTCGATCGTCGTCCCGGGGACGGTCTCGGGGAACCCGGCAGAAAGCGCCGCGGTGCGGGCGATGTCGAAGGTCTGCTCACCGGTCTGCATGACGCAGCCCCAGATGACGTCGTCGATCAGGACGGGGTCGATCCCGGCGCGCGCGACGAGCGCCTCGAGCACGTGGGCCGACAGGTCGGCCGAGTGGATGCCGGACAGGCCGCCGTTGCGCTTGCCGACGGGGGTACGGACTGCTTCGACGATGACGGCGTCGCGCACGGTGGGCTCCTTGGGGTGGGGTGGTCCTGCCAGAGTAAACCGGCGTTCACAGGCCCCTGTTCCCCAGGGCGCTCAGCAGCAGGCGGCGACGGGCTGGGCGGGCGCCGAGCCGAAGTCCTCGCTGTCGGCCAGAACGGTGTAGACCTCCCACCGCTCCCCGCCCGGGCCCATGACCCAGACCTTGTCCTGCTCGGCGTAGCAGCAGGTGCCGCTCTCGGGGAGCGTGACCAGGCCGGCCTCGGCGAGGCGGGCGGTCTCGGACCCGACGACCTCGCTGGTCCCGACCTCGACGCCGAGGTGGTTGAGCGTGCCGCCCTTGCCGGGGTTCTCCAGGAGCACCAGCTTCAGCGGCGGCTCGGCGATCGCGAAGTTCGCGTAGCCGGGCTTGCGCTTGGCCGGCTCGGTGTTGAAAAGCTTGCTGTAGAAGGCGATCGAGGCCTCGAGGTCATCGACGTTGAGGGCGAGCTGGACGCGCGACATGCAGTGCTCCTTCGTTTGACGGATGTCTAACTCTCTGCACAGGTTCGACGTTTGTCAAGTTAGACGTATGATGGATGTCATGCCCAAGGCCCTTCCCCTGATCGACGTGAGCTCTCCCGTGTGCTGCGCCCCCATGGCCGCCGGCGCGATGGATGCCGGGACCGCCCTCGAGGTGGCGCTGCGGCTCAAGGCCCTTGCCGACCCGGTGCGCGTGCAGCTGCTGTCCCTGGTCCTCAGCGACGAGCGCGGCTGCTGCACCTGCGACCTCGCGCCCGCCGTCGGGCTCACCGAGGCCACCGTCTCCCACCACCTGAAGCAGCTGCGCGAGGCGGGTCTGGTCGAGGGCACCAAGGTGGGCACCAACGTCTACTACCGCGCCAACCGCGAGGCGCTGTCCGCCCTGGTCCGCGTCATCGACCCGGCCTGCTGCTGATGCGACGTCGAGCCTTTGCCGAGTTCCTCGGCAGCGCCCTGCTGGCCGCCACGGTCGTCGGGTCCGGCATCGCCGCCTCCCGGCTGTCGCCCGACGACCTCGGCCTGCAGCTGCTGGAGAACTCCCTCATCACAGGGGCTGTCCTGGTGGCCCTCATCCTCGCCCTCGGACCGGTGTCGGCGGCCTTCAACCCGGTGGTCACGCTGACCGAGCGGCTGCTGGGCGCCATCAGCACGCGGACCGCTGCGGGGCTGATCGGCGTACAGGTGCTGGGGTGTTCGACGGGCGTGATCGTTGCGAACCTGATGTTCGAGCTCCCGGCCGTGTCGATGAGCCAGCACGTCCGGAGTGGATCAGGGCTGCTCCTGGGCGAGGTCGTGGCGACCTTCGGGCTGGTGCTCGTGGTGTTCGGCGTGGTGCGGTCCGGTCGCAAGGAGCATGTCGCCTACGCCGTCGGGGCCTACATCACTGCGGCCTACTGGTTCACCTCCTCGACCAGCTTCGCCAATCCTGCGATCACGGTCGCCCGGACCCTGAGCGACACCTTCGCGGGCATCGCCCCCTCGTCCGTCGCGCCCTTCGTGGTGATGCAACTGCTGGGTGGTCTGCTGGCCCTCGGCGCCGTCGTGCTTCTCTACCCCGACGCCCGCGAGATCGCCGAGGAGATCGCCTCATGACCCGCCCCGTCGTGCTCTACGCCTGCATCCACAACAGCGGCCGTTCGGTCGCCGCGCTCTACCTCACCCGGCAGCTGTTCCCCGAGATCGACGCCCGCAGCGCCGGGTCGGAACCGGGTGCCGAGGTCAACCCCGTCGTCGCGAAAGTCCTTGCAGAACGGGGGATCTCGACGACCGATCACGTCCCGTCGCTGCTGACGTTCGAGGGTGTGCAGCAGGCGGACGTGGTCGTGACGATGGGGTGCGGGGAGACCTGCCCCATCTTCCCCGGCAAGACCTACGAGGACTGGCCGGTCGAGGACCCGAAGGGCCGGGAGCTCGCCACGGTGCGTCGGATCGTCGATGACGTCGAGGCACGGGTGCGCGATCTCGTCGGCAGGCTCTTCCCCGCTGGTACGGCGGGTAGCTAGGGCAACAGGCCCAGACGGGCGGCCCGGCTGGCAGCGGAGACCCGGTCGTGGACCCCCAGCTTCATGAGCAGATGGGTCACGTGGCTGTCGACGGTCTTCGGGCTCACCACGAGAGTTGCCGCGATCGCCCGGTTGCTGAGTCCGTCCGCCATCAGGCGCAAGACGTCCCGTTCCCGCGTGGTCAGGATGGTTCGGGAGGGCATGCGGTCGTCCGGCTCTGCGCCAGTCCGCTGAAGCGGGATGTGGAGCTGTCGGGCGAGGAGGTCGAACTGGCGAACCAGGGGCGCCGCTCCGAGCCGGTCGGCAAGTTCGGCGCCCTCCCGGATCACAGGGCCGGCATCCCGGCGCCGAGGCCTGTCGGCGAGAAGTGCCTCGGCCTGACGAAGGCGGGCATAACACGCGTGCAGCGGCCTGCCTCTCCAGATGTCCGCTGCGTCGGCCCAGGCTGACGGGTCGCACACGCCAGCGAGCCGTGAGGCCTCGGCGCGCCAGATCGTGGCGTCGGCCTCCGCCGTGGGAGCCGGACTGTTCGCGACGTCGAAGCAGCCGATCCTGGCGCTGCGCAGGACGAGATGTTGGGCGCGAGACTGCGCGGCCGCGACGAGCGCGGTGTCACCCGCGTCCCGCCCCAAGGTCGCGCGGTCCGCCTCGGCGCGCAGGGCGAGGGTCAACAGCCGACCGGAAAAGGCCTCCTCGGGGCGGCCTTTGAGTTGATCGAGGGTGTCCATCACCAAGCTCGCGGCGAGCTCAGGCTCGTTGTGCAACAGGAGAACCTGCGCCGTCCACTCCCCCTGGAGCTTCGTTGCGAGCAGCGGCATGCCGAACCCCTCCTGGCCGCTTTGCCCGTTGGCGAGCGTCGGCCGAACAAGTTCGCGGCAGCTGTCCACGACACTCAGGAGCAGGCCGGACAACCCGGAGGGCTTGGTGTGGTCCACGAGAGCCGCCCACCGGGCGCGCTCGCAGGCTTGGTCCCACTGGCCGAGCTCGAAGTGCGCGATCGCGGCGCACAGGTTCAAGCAGGGGTCATCGAGCCCCAGTCGCCGTAGCGCCTTGCCGCCCGCGTCGGCTTGCTGCAGCACCGACTCCAGATCGGGGTGGGCGAGAAGTCGCATCGCGAGCAGGGTGCGGTAGGCGGGGGCCAGCTCGCTCGGCTCGTGGTGCTGCTCGGCGAGCAGGCAAGCTTGCCGGAGCAGTTCATCGCCCCGTTCCGCGTCGCCCGCGAGGACTGTGGCGGCCCCGATGCTGACCAGACTCGCGACCTGCTCGGCCCCGCTCCCGACCTGCAGCGCGACCGCCAGGGCCTCCTCGGCCGAGGCCAGGGCTTCGCCGGTCCGGCCGCTGAGGGCGAGCAGCCGACTGTGGGTCGCGAGCACGCGGGCTCGCTCGCGTGTAGGGGGTTGCTCGGGGACCAGGTCGAGAGCCCGTTGGCAGTCGAGAGCGACCGGCGAGGACGAGGTGAGCAGGCGGTGCCAGGCCCGCCGTTCTTCGAGCAAGCCCGCAGTCACCGGGTCGTCGTCGATCGCGATCAGCGCGAGGGCTTGTTCGACAAGGTCCAGAGCGGTGCGGTGGTCGTCGATCGCGTCTGCAGCGCGAGCTGCTCGGACGAGCAGATCGGTGCGCAGCCGACGTTCTCGTGCCGGCCACAGGGTGAGGGCGCGCTGGTAGAGCTCGAGGGCCTCGAAGTACCCCCCGATCCGCTCGGCCGCTTCCGCGGCCCGAAGCATCCCATCGAGGGCCTGCTCCTCGTTGCCCGCCTCGAGACAGTGATGAGCGAGCTGGACGAGCACGGGAAGATCTGCGGCACCGGCTCGGTCCGAGAGCACCTCGGCATAGCGGGCGTGGAGCCTGATCCGCTCACCGGGGAGCAGCTCGTCGTACGCCGCCCGCCTGTCTCCTTCGTGGCGGAACAGATACCCCATGCCGTCGGGGCTCACGTCCAGCTGGTGCGCGGCAAGGGCCTCGCGAACCCCGGAGTCCAGCTGGTGGTCCTCGAGCCCGGTCACCGCGGCGAGCACATGGTGCGGCACCCTGTGACCCCCGACGGCCAGGGTGCGAAGCACGGTGCGGGCAGCGGGTGAGGGAGCCTCGGCAGTCGGTGAGCTCGATGAGTGAGCCGCCAGATGCGCGGCAAACTCCTGCAGGTAAAAGGGATTCCCCCGAGATTGCTCGAGGGCCTGTTCGATCACGGAAGGCTCCGGTGCGCCTCCCAGAACAGCTGACAGCAGCGCTGCCCCGTCGGCGTACTCGAGTCCCTCCAGATGCAGTACGTCGAGCAGGTGCTCACGCTCCGTGCCCTCGACAAGGCGTTGCAACCGTGGAGTCGCCCTGCCGAGGTCCCGGCAGGTGAACAGCAGGTGCACCCCGTCGGGAGGGGCCTGCAGGAGGAACTGCACGAGCTCTAGACCCGACGGGCTCATCCAGTGCAGGTCTTCGGCGGCGATCACCGTTCGCGTTTGTTGGCCCGCCCGTTCGAAGACGTCCCGTACCGCTTCGAAGAGCAGCAGCCGACCTGCGGTGTGCGGCTGTGGCGGGAGTGGATCGACGGGGCCGAGCTCGGACAGCAACGGAGCAAGGAGCGGCCGGGCGTCGCCCAGGAACTCGTCGCAGGAAGTGGGGGCTGATTCGGCCAGCAGCTGCCGGAGCACCTGGATAAGGGCGGCGAAGGGCAGCGGATTGCCGGCGAGAGTGGCGCAGCGTACGACGATGGCCCGAGCCTGACGCCCGGATCGGACCGCGGCCGCGAACTCTTCCACCAGTCTGGTCTTGCCGACGCCGGCCTCACCGCACAGGAGCATGGCGGGCGCGCGAGGGGTGGCGACCCAAAGGAGGAGCGTCTGGAGTTGTTCCGCGCGTCCGAGTAAGGGTGTCGAAGGACCCACAGCATGACGATGGAGCCAGCCCTTCCAGCGCGACATCCGGATGTCGGGAAGTCGTCACCCGGTCCGGTGCAAGCCGGGGCAATCAGCGGGTGGGTGGATCGGACTAGGGGGTGAGCCGGCGCAACTTCAGGTGTGGGACCTGATGCCGATCAGGTGCGGTGCAGAGCATGGTCGTGGTGTTCGTCACCGCGGGGGGTGGTGGCGCGTAGAGGAGGAAAGACCATGCTTCGTATCCGTGTACGCCGCCTGCTCACGATCCTGACCACGGCCCTGGTCGCCCTGGTCGGCACCGCGTCAGCAGCGTCGGCGCTTGTCCCCGAGCCCGACCCCGTGAGGGAATCTCCCTCGCTGTACGTCGACCTCACGAGCACGGCGGATGGCGGGATGGCCTGGTGGGGCATCGCGCTGATCGCGTTGGCCGCGGCCTGTGTCGCCGGCATCGTCACGGAGTTCGTCGACACCGTGCGTAACCGCCACCACTCGACGTCCTTCGGGCACGCCTAGCCGATCGGCGGCTGACTTCGTGAGGTGCGGCCTTGTCGGTCGCACCTCACGACCGTGTCAGGGCGGGTGGGTCTCGTACATCCGGACAGCGACCACGGTCCCGGATGCCGCGGTGAGCACTGCCACCACCCACACGGCCGCGACCAGGCCGTAGGTGTCGGCGACGATGCCGGACAGCAGCGCCCCGACGGCGAACCCCCCGTCGCGCCAGAGGCGGTAGACCCCGATGGACCTGGCCCGCCACGCAGGGTGCGCCACGTCGCCGATCACAGCGAGCAGCGTCGGGTAGACCATCGCGGTGCCGGCACCGAGGAGTACGGCGGCCAACGCCCACACGGTGAAGGTGCTGCCCAGGGCGACCAGGGCGATGGCGGCGGCCTGTAGCCACATGCCGGCCGCGATGAGTCGCTTGCGGCCGATGCGGTCCGACCAGGCCCCCGTGATGAGCTGGCCGGCGCCCCAGACCGCGGGGTAGAGGGCCGC
This sequence comes from Mycobacteriales bacterium, assembly GCA_046595815.1. Classification (GTDB taxonomy): domain Bacteria; phylum Actinomycetota; class Actinomycetes; order Mycobacteriales; family SCTD01; genus RYN-111. The sequence continues at coordinate 38,114 of JBKJSN010000130.1, read as the reverse complement.
GAGCACGCCGATGCCGGAGATCGAGATTCCCGCCCGTGCGTAGAGCAACGGGAAGATCCCCCAGGCCAGGCCATCGTTGAGGTTGTTCACCAGCCCGGCCTGGCTCGCCGCGGAGAGGGCCTTCTCACGCACGCTGGTGAGGACGAACACCTGACGCGTCGTGAGGTCGGCGTGCATCGCAGCGTCCGTGGCGATGTGGTGCGCGGCCTCGTGCTTGGCGTGAGCGTGCGTCTCCTTCACCGCGAAGGTCGACAGCCCGAGTCCGAGAGCCACCACGGCGATGCCGAGGAAGAACGGCTCTGGCCGGAGTCCGGCGTGCTGGGCGATGAAGCCGGTCGCGAGGGCAGTCGCGGCGACGGCGCCGTAACCGGCAGCCTCGTTGAACCCCATGGCGAAACCACGTCGTGCCGGCCCCACCAGGTCGATCTTCATGATGACGGTGGTGGACCAGGTCAGCCCTTGGTTCACGCCGAGCAGCACGTTGGCGGCAAGGATCCAGCCCCAGGACGGCGCCCAGATCAGCAGCAGCGGCACCGGCAGCCCGATCACCCAACCGGCGACGAGCACAGGCTTGCGCCCATAACGGTCCGACAGCTGTCCGGCGAAGAAGTTCACGATCGCCTTGGTCAGCCCGAACGCAAGAATGAAGGTCAGGGCCGCGGTGTAGGCGGTGAGGTGGAAGACCTCGCTGGCGAGCAGGGGCAGGACGGTCCGCTCCTGGCCCAGCATCGCCCCGACGAGCGCGTTCACCCCGACGAGCAGGCCGAACTGCGCCAGATTCTCCTTCAGTCCCAGGCGAACCTGCGTCACAGGCCGACCTCGAGCGCGATGCCGTTGGCCGTGGCCCAGTCGCCGGGACTGCCACGGACGATGGTGACGTCCTGGCGACCGGCGGCGGCGAGCAGGCTGGCTGCGGTGGCGGCGCGTTCGCCGTGGCCGCAGGCGGTCTGCACAGGCCCGTCGAACGCCTCGCGGACCCTCGCCTCGTGGACCCTCGTCCCGCCGAGCGTCGCGAGCTCGGCGTGACGGGCGCCGGGGACGTGCCCTGCCGCGAACTCGCCCCGCTGACGGATGTCGAGCAGGCGGGCCGGGTCAGCCTGAGCTGCGTCGATGACGGGCATCGAGTGCGTCTGTCCTCCCGCTGCCTGCCAGGCGGCGAGGCCACCGGTGAGCTCGCCAACGAGCTGGTCGCAGCCGACCTTCAGCGCCTGCCAGAGGATCTCCTCCGGGTCCTGCTCGGGGTTGCGGACCACCACGACGGGTCGAGCGGGGTCGGTCAGCCAGCCGAGCCAGGTCCCGAAGGCTCCGCGCAGCTCGATCGAAAGCGCCCCCGGGATGTGTGCTGCCGCGAAGTCGTCGAGGGGCCGCACATCGACGACCTGAGCGCCGGACTCCCTCAGCCGCACCACGTCGGCGTTGGCCAGCGGAGTCAGGATCGGCTCGTGCACCAGCTGAGGTCCGCGTCGGTTCACCTCGCTCAAGCGATCGAAGTACGACGGGTAGCTGCCGAGACTGTCCAGCAGCTGGCGCACGAACGCGTCCTCATCGGAGGCCGCTAGCAGCGGATTCGTGCGGCGCTGCTCGCCGACGGTGCTGGTTCTCGCCGTACCAGGTGGGGCGGAGCAGAACGACCCGGCGCCGTGTGTGGGGAGCACGAGGGTGTCGTCGGAGAGCTCGTCGACCAGGCGGTGCAGCGAGCGGTACTGCGCCCGCGCGAGCTCCTCGGTGCGGTCCTCGCCCGACAAGTCCGTGCGGGCGGCCGCGCCCACGATGAGGGATCCGCCGGTGAAGACCGCGAGCTGCTGGGAGCCTTCGAGGAGCAGGTACGACAGGTGGCCAGGGGTGTGGCCAGGGGTCGCGAGGGCGCGCAGCGTCAGGCCGCCGAGGTCGACCTCGTCACCTTCGGCCAGGCCCTGGTGGCGGAAGCCGCGGCCGTCCGCCGTAGCGCCGAGCACCTCGACGTCGTGGTCTGCGGCAAGCTGGACGGAGCCGGTGAGGAAGTCGGCGTGCAGGTGCGTCTCGGCGGAGAAGGCGACGGTCAGGCCGTGCTTGGCGGCGGCGTTGCGCAGGGCCCGCAGGTCGCGGGAAGGATCCACCGCGAGGGCCCGGCCGTCCACGAGGTCCACGAGGTACGCCGAGTTGCCCAGCCCCTCGTCGACCAGGGGGAGGATCAGCGGGCTGCTCATGTGAGCCAGGCTTCCCTTCCGCTTTGGTCCTTGTCAAGTATTCGCTTGAATATATAGGTTGGTGCTCGGAGGGAGGTGAGGGCATGGGTGACCGGGCCGCCAAGGACGCGCTGTTCGACGGCCTTGCCCAGGTGGCGAAGGCGCTGGGCAGTGGGCGTCGCGCTGAGCTCGTGGACGTTCTGGCCCAGGGCGAACGGTCGGTTGAGGAGCTGGCCGCTGAGATCGAGCAGAGCGTCGCGAACACCTCCCAGCACCTGCAACAGCTGCTCAGGACCGGCTTAGTGCGCACGCGACGCGAAGGGACTCGCGTCTTCTACGCGCTGTCCAGCGACCAGGTCATCGACCTGTGGTCGCAGCTGCGGGAGGTCGCTGCAGTCCACGTTGCGGAGCTCGACCGCCTCGCCGAGGCCTATCTGGGTGACCGCGCGGGGCTCGAGACGATCTCGCGTACGGAGCTGAGGACTCGCCTGCGCCGCGGCGACGTCGTTGTCCTGGACGTGCGTCCGCGAGCCGAGTACGCCGCCGGCCACGTGAAGGGTGCCCTGTCCGTGCCGCTCGCCGAGCTCGCCCGACGGCTGAAGGACCTACCGAGACAATCCGAGGTCGTGGCCTACTGCCGCGGCCCCTACTGCGTGTACGCCGACGACGCCGTGCGAGTCCTGCGCCGTCGCGGGTTCGCGGCTCGGCGGCTGGAGGACGGCTTCCCGGAGTGGTCGCGGGCCGGACTCCCCACGGACCGCGAGAGACGCGGCGATCGGACCGCCAGGAGCTGACGTCGATGGCAGGATGAGCCTTTCGCCCATCCAAGGAGAGTGCCGTGTCGTTGCCGCGCCTCGCGGTGTTTGCCCTCGCCGCGGCGTTGCTCAGCGCTTGTGGCACTGGTGCCCCATCGACGGCCGGCGGGCCCTCCTCGGCCCCGTCGTCCTCCACACCGCGCTCTCCCGGCAGCACTCTCCCGCCGGGCGTTGACCAGTTGGTGACGGTCACGGTCCGCGCAGGAGAGGTGCTCGGTGGCGCCCGGAGGATCCTGGTCGGCAGGGGTGACGTCGTACGTCTGCTCGTGACGAGCGATGTCTCCGACGAGGTCCACCTGCACACCTATGACCAACGCGCCCACGTCGCGGCCGGTGGTACGGCGGTCCTCACCTTCACTGCCGACATTCCGGGCGTGATCGCGGCCGAGCTCGAGGCTGCCGGACTGGTCCTCGTGCGTTTTCAGGTGCAGTAGGTGCTCGCCCACGGAGTCGGCACTCGCACCGACCTGCCGCTGCCCACGTCCTACGTCGTGATCGGCTCCACCCTGGCGCTGGTGGCCTCGTTCGCCGCTCTTGGAGGCCTCTGGCGCAGCCCCCGACTGAGGGGCGAGATCGCTGGCCGTCCGATCCCTGCTCGCCTCGCCCGGTTGCTGGACAGCCCGGTCCTCACAGCAGTGATGCGAGGACTGATCCTCGCCCTGTCAGCTGTCGTCGTTGCGGCTGCGCTCGTCGGCTCGCCTCTCCTGCAGGACAACCCTGCACCCTGGGCGCTCTACGTCACCTTTTGGGTCGGCCTGGTGCCGGCCAGCCTGGTTCTCGGCCCGGTTTGGGGACGGCTCAACCCGCTTCGCACGCTGTACGCCGGGATCGCACGAGCCACTGGTCCGGCACCTTTGGCGCATCTGCTGCCCCGAATCGGTCTGTGGCCAGGAGCCTTGGGATTGTTGGCGTTTGCCTGGATGGAGCTTGCTGCACCGGAGCGTGGAAACCCCCGTCGGGTTGGCCTGTTCCTGCTTGTCTACGCCCTGACCCAGCTCTTCGCGGCGGTCTGGTTCGGCGCCGGTTGGTTCGCTCAGGGCGACGGCTTCGAGGTGTGGTCAAGGTTGCTCGCCAGGCTGGCCGTTCTGGGTCGGCGCGCGGACGGGGTCCTGGTCTGGAGGAGTCCACTGGACGGCGTGGCCGGCCTGCCCGCCGTACCCGGGTTGTGGGCCGTCGTGGTCGTTCTGGTCGGCACCACCGGCTTCGACGGGGTGACGCGGACGACCTGGTGGCAAGACGCCCGCCACGGTCAGGAGGCGCGGGGTCTGACCGCCACCTTGGCGATGGTCGGGTGCGTCGGCACCGTCGCGCTCCTCTTCGCCGCGGGGGCTCACGGCGCAGGGCTCGTGGCCGGTCGTCGTGGCCTGCTCGATCGCTATGCCCCCTCGCTGGTGCCGATCGCAGCGGGCTACGCGATTGCCCATTACTTCTCACTGCTCCTGCTGGACGGCCAGATGACGTGGATCCTCGCCAGCGACCCGTTCGACCAGGGGATCGACCTGTTCGGCACCCGCGGCGATGCGATCAACTACAGCCTGGTCAGCCCTAGGGTCATCTCCCTCGTGTCGGCCGTTGCGATCGTCGGCGCGCACCTGCTGGGCCTCGTGCTGGCGCACGACCGAGCCCTTGTCATCGACGCGGAGGCCCAGGGACGCCCACACCGAGCGTGGACCGCTCAGGTACCCATGCTCTTGGTCATGGTTGCCCTCACCTGCGGTGGCCTGGTGCTGCTGCTCGGTACGTGACGCCGGCGCCCTCGACGCCCACCCCACGACGCGCTTGTCTCGCGAACGGTCGGTCTCGCGGCCCTGTCTCGGCCCTGCTGAGCGTGGCAACCGAGCCTCGCGGCCCGGAAACCGATTGTTCGCGAGACAAGCGGGGGCGGGCACACCCTCAACTCCGCCGAGGCCACTAGGCTCTGCGCTGGGTTTCGGTTCCGCCTAGCTTTCGGCGCATCGTTCGGCCGTAGGTTTCGCGCATGTCCCGGCCCCCGAAGCATTTCAGTGATGCAGCGGTCTTTTAAACCGCGGAAGGCGGGGCAGCACCGTCCGGGGGCACCACGGAAAAAAGGGTTTTGTCGGTCCGAGTTTTTACCGTTCACGCCGTGAAAACTTGTTCGACGTGCCACGAGCCCAAGCCACTCGATGCCTTCAACCTCCGCAGGTCGGCCCCGGATGGTCGCCAACCTCGGTGCCGTGACTGCTGCAAGGCTTGGTACACCGAAAACAAGAGCCGACACGTGGTGGCGGTCGCGGCCCGTGCGAAGGCCATGCGGAAGCAGTATCGCCAGCGCATTACGAATTATCTGCTCTTGCACCCCTGCATCGACTGCGGCGAGGGCGACGTCCGTTGCCTGGACTTCGACCACGTACCGGGTGAGATCAAGGCCGCTGACGTTGCGGCCCTGGTCACTCGCCTCACCGCCTGGAAGACCATTGAGGCGGAGATCGCGAAGTGCGACGTGCGGTGCGCGAATTGCCACCGACGCCGGACCAGCGAGCGTGCTGGTTGGTGGCGCCAGACGGTCCACGAGCAGACGCAACAGCGACTCGGGGAAGCGTCGGCGGAGCGGCTGCGGCGGCTGCTCGCCGTGCAGGGCTAGTAGGACTTGGGCAGGCCCAGGGAGTGCTGGGCGACGAAGTTCAAGATCATCTCCCGGCTGACGGGCGCGATCCGGCTCAGACGCGAGTTGGCGAGCAGTACGCCCAGGCCGTACTCCGACGCGAGGCCGTTGCCGCCGTGTGACTGGATCGCCTGGTCCACGGCCTTCACCGAAGCCTCAGCGGAGGCGTATTTCGCCATGTTCGCAGCCTCTCCGGCCCCCATGTCGTCACCGAGGTCGTAGAGGGTGGCGGCTTTCTGCATCATCAGCCGGGCGAGCTCGACCTCGATGTGGGCCTGCGCGAGCGGGTGCGCGATGCCCTGGTGCGCGCCGATCGGCTGGCCCCAGACCTGGCGCTCGTTGACGTACTTCTTGGCCTTGTCCAGGGCGTAACGCCCCATGCCGGAGGCGATCGCGGCCGCCATGATCCGCTCGGGGTTCAGGCCAGCGAACAGCTGGATGAGGCCGCCGTCCTCCGTGCCGACGAGGGCGTCCGCGGGCAGGTGGATGTCGTCAAGGAACAGGCTGTACTGGCTGTCGGCCATGTGCAGGTCCATCGGGATCCGAGTGGCCTGGAAGCCCGGCGCATCGGTTGGCACGATGAACAGCGCAGGCTTGAGTTTGCCGGTCTTCGCGTCTTCGGTGCGGCTCACGACCAGCACCGCGTCAGCAGAGTCGATGCCGGAGATGAAGACCTTGCGGCCCGACAGCACCCACTCCTCGCCGTCGCGCTTTGCCGTGGTGGTGATGCGGTGGGCGTTCGATCCGGCGTCGGGCTCGGTGATCGCGAAGGCCATGATCGTGGAGCCGTCGGCGATGCCCGGGATCCAGCGCTGCTTCTGGGCCTCGGTCCCGAAGCGGCTGATGATCGTGCCGCAGATGGCCGGCGAGACGACCAGCATCAGCAGGGGCGAGCCGTGTGCTCCGAGCTCCTCGAGGACAAGCGCGAGCTCGTAGATGCCTGCGCCACCGCCGCCGTACTCGGTGGGGAGGTTCACCCCGAGAAACCCGGCCTTGCCGGCTTCGGCCCACAGCTCGAGCGGGGGTTCGTGGGCGATCGCCTTTGCGTGCAGGTATTTCGGCCCGAACCGTCCTGCGAGATCCGCCACGGCTGCACGCAGCGCGATGCGCTCCTCGGTCTCGACGAAGCTCATGCCCGACTCCTTGATGTGAACGGCGGTTAGCAAACCCTACCGCGCAGGTCGTCGCCTTAGGTCCATGTCGCAATCCCGCCAGACAGGGGTACGGCGAGCGTCCATGCTGGAGGTATGCCACTCGACCGGGACCAGTGCCTGCGGGCCTTCCAGGCTCGGGATGTGCGCTTCGACGGCTGGTTCTTCGCCGCGGTCCGAACCACCGGGATCTACTGCCGCCCCAGTTGTCCCGCCGTACCTCCCAAGCCCAAGAACGTGGACTTCCACCCGACCGCAGCCTCGGCGCAGGCGGCAGGCTTCCGGGCCTGCAAGCGCTGTCGCCCCGACGCGAGTCCGGGATCGCCGGAGTGGGACCTGCGCTCCGATCTCGTCGCCCGCGCGGTGCGGCTCATCGGTGACGGCGTCGTCGACCGGGAGGGGGTGCCAGGCCTTGCGCGGCGGCTCGGCTACAGCCGCCGGCAGGTCGAGCGCACCCTCGGAGCCGAGCTCGGTGCCGGGCCGCTCGGGATCGCCCGCGCCCACCGGGCGCAGACCGGCCGCCTGCTCGTGGAGACCACCGGCCTGCCGTTGGCGGACGTCGCCTTCGCCGCGGGTTTCGGCAGCGTCCGACAGTTCAACGACACGGTGCGTGAGGTCTTCGCGACGACTCCAGGCGAGTTGCGGGCAAAGGCCAAGCAGCCTGGCGGGACCCGAGGCACGGTGAGCCTGCGGCTGCCCTTCCGCCAGCCGCTGTTCCCCGACAACCTCTACGGCCATCTCGTCGCCACCGCGGTGCCAGGCGTCGAGGAGTGGCGTGACGGCGCGTACCGCCGGACCCTGCGGCTGCCCCACGGGACGGGGATCGTGGCCCTGGCCCCGAACCCTGATCACGTGCGCTGCACCTTGTCGCTGCAGGACATGCGGGACCTCTCCACCGCGATTGCGCGCTGCCGTCGGCTGCTCGACCTCGATGCCGACCCGGTGGCCGTGGACGCCGCTCTGTCGGAGGACGAGGCGCTGGCCCCCCTGGTGCGCAAGGCACCCGGCCGTCGCGTGCCGAGGACCGTCGATGAGGACGAGATGGCCCTGCGCGCGGTGCTCGGGCAGCAGGTCTCGACCAAGGCAGCCCAGACCCTGAGCGGCCGCCTTGCACGCGCCCTGGGTGACGAGATCGTCGACACCGCAGGCGGTCTCACGCACCTGTTCCCGACGCCGGAGCAGCTCGTGGTAGTCGATCCGGCCACTCTCGCGATGCCACAGAGCCGTCGTGACACCCTCCTGGGGCTCGCACGCGCACTCGCCGACGGAGACCTCGACCTTGGCCCTGGCGCCGATCGTGAGCACACGCGCGCGGCCTTGCACGCCCTCAAGGGGGTCGGGCCGTGGACCGTCGAGACGGTCCTCATGCGGGCCCTCGGCGACCCCGACGCCTTCCTCCCCACCGACCTCGGGATCGCCACCCTCGCGCCCATCGCCGGGCTGCCCATCGGCAAGGACCTGATCGCCCGGGCAGAGCGGTGGCGTCCCTGGCGCGCCTACGCGGTGCAGCACCTGTGGGCGCTCGGCGACCACCCCGTCAACCAGCTACCAGGAGCCCTCTGATGCGCACCAAGACCGTTGTCGATTCGCCCGTGGGGCCTGTCACGCTCGTCGCGTCGGAGGGCGTGCTCGCCGGGGTGTTCCTGGCCGACCACCGGCACGCCCCTTCGCTTGACCTCCCCGTCGTTGAGGCCGGGCTGCCCGCCGTACGCGAGCAGCTTGAGGCCTATTTTGCAGGCGATCTCAAGGACTTCGACCTGCCGCTCGCCGTACGCGGGACACCCTTCCAAGAGAGTGCGTGGGCCGCATTGCGCACCATTCCGTATGGCAAGACCTGGAGTTACGGCGAGTTGGCGCAGGCGCTGGGTCGGCCGTCGGCCGTGAGGGCGGTGGGCTTGGCGAATGGGCGCAACCCCGTGTCCATCGTCGTGCCGTGCCACCGGGTCGTCGGCGCCAACGGCTCCCTGACCGGGTACGGCGGTGGGCTGGCCGCCAAGGCCTGGCTGCTCAATCACGAGAAAGGCACGACGCCAGCGTGCAGCTGAGCTGACGTCCGGCAAGGATGGGCGGGTGGACCTCGACGCATTGCTGGCCCGACTCACCCCGCTCCAGAAAGCGTCGCTGACCGCGGGCGCCGACTTCTGGAGCGTCGCCGGTCTCCCGGAGCTCGGCATCCCGACGCTGCGGGTGACCGACGGGCCGAACGGCGCGCGTGGTGCCGCGCTGCTGGGCGCTGGTCGGGTGAGTGCCCTGTGCGTCCCCTGCGGGTCGGCGCTCGGCGCGACCTGGGACCCGGCTCTCGTCGAGGAGGTCGGTCAGGTGCTCGGCGAGGAGGCCCGCACGAAGGGGGCGCGGGTGCTGCTCGCGCCCACCGTCAACCTGCCGCGCAGCCCGCTCTTCGGCCGCAGCTTCGAGTGCTTCTCGGAGGACCCACTGCTCACAGGCGTCATCGCGGGTGCCTACATCGGCGGGGTGCAGAGCCGGGGGGTCGCGGCCACCGTCAAGCACTTCGTAGCCAACGAGACGGAGCACCTTCGCACCACGTCGAGCTCGGACGTCGACGAACGGACCCTGCGTGAGCTCTACCTCGTGCCCTTCGAGTACGCGGTCCGGGCCGGGGTGATGGCGGTGATGACCTCCTACAACAGGGTCAACGGGTCGTGGGTGACGGAGAGCCCCGCCCTTCTTGGCTGGCTGCGTGACGAACTCGGCTTCGACGGCGTCGTGATGACGGACTGGTTCGGAGTGGGGTCGCCCCGCTCGGCCGCGCTCGGGGTCGACCTGCAGATGCCCGGGCCGGCTCGCTTCCTTGGCGCCGGACTGGAGGAGAGGGTGCCGGAGGAGGTGCTCGACGGGGCCGTGCGTCGCTGGCTGACCCTCATCGACTGCCTCGGGGCGTGGAACGACAGCGAAGTGCCGGAGCGTGCGGAGGACGACCCCGGTCGTCGGGCCGTGGCGCGTCGGGCGGCAGGAGCGGCGACCGTGCTGCTGGAGAACGATGGCCTTCTGCCCTTGCATCGCAGTGCAAGTCTCGCCCTGATCGGCCCGCATGCCGTGACCGCGCACGTCATGGGCGGCGGGTCCGCCCAGCTGAGGCCGCACCGGGTGCGCACCCTCGCCGACGAGCTGTTCGCACGCGGCCTCGACGTCAAGGTCGAGCCCGGTTGTTTCCTCGACGGCGGAGCGCGGCCGTTGGCCATCCCTTTTGTGACCGCGTTCCGGGACGCCGACGGTGCCGTCGTCGGCGAGACGACGGAGCGCGACGGGCGCCTGCTCTGGTTCACCGAGCCTGTCGAGGGGCTGGACCCGGACCGTTTCTCCTTCACTGCCAGGGGATTCCTGACCCCCTCGACGTCCGGCCTTCATCGCTTCACCCTCACCCAGGCAGGGCGGGCGACCGTCAGCGTGGGAGGCACCGTCGTCCTGGACGGGGTCACCGCTCCGCCCCCTCCCGGGCCGGGATTGTTCGGCTTGGGATCGCAGGAGATCAGCGTGGAGCTCGAGCTGAGCGAGGGCGAGCGGGTCGAGGTGGTCGTGGAGTACTCCTCCAAGGCCTCGGTCATCCTGCACGGCGTCGAGCTCGGGCACCTCCCGCCCGCCGAGGGTCTGCTGGACCGGGCGTTGTCGGCAGCCGGTGCCGCGGACGTCGCCGTGGTTGTCGTCGGCACGAGCGACACCTGGGAGAGCGAGGGACACGACCGCACCACCCTGGTTCTGCCGGGCGAGCAGGCCGAGCTTGTACGTCGGGTCTGCGAAGTCAATCCGCGCACCGTCGTCGTGGTGGTCGCCGGATCCCCCGTCGACCTGTCCTGTGCTGACGAAGCCGCAGCCGTGCTGCTCCCGTGGCTCGCTGGCGAGGAGGCCGCCGCAGCCATCGCCGACGTCCTGCTGGGGGACGCCGAGCCCGCGGGCCGGCTTCCGGTGAGCTGGCCGCACCGGATCGAGCACTCCCCGTCGTACGGGAGCTTTCCGGGGGAGGGCGATGGTGTCCGCTACGCGGAGGGCGTGCTGAGCGGGTATCGCTGGTACGACAGCCGCCACCTGCCGACGCGCTGGGCCTTCGGGCATGGGGGCTCCTTCACCACCTTCGCGTGGGGCGAACCACGCATCAGCGGCACGACGATCGAGGTCGCCGTGACCAACACCGGGACCCGACCGGGCTCGGAGGTCGTGCAGGCCTACGTCGAGCCGCCGCCCGGGCCCCTCACCCGCCCGCGTCGCGAGCTCAAGGCGTTCGCGAAGTTGCACCTGGAGCCCCAGGAGACAGCGGTCGCCAGGCTGGTGCTCGACGACCGCGCCTTCGCGGCCTGGGACCCCGGGCGGCCGGAGCGGGAGAGCCTTCAGGAGCGGCTGGGAGACGCAGCGGTGGTGCCGGCGGGACAGGACGTCGCGGCGCGCGAGCCCGGCTGGTGGGTCGAGGGCGGGACGTACTCCGTGCACCTGTCCCGGTCGGTGTCCGATGTCGTGGCCACGGTCGAGGTCACCGTCGAGGGGCCGTTCCGGATCTAGCCTGTGCTGGTGGCTACACCCGATGCGGTCGACGTCCGGATCCTGCAGGCGCTCGTCGCCGACCCGAGGCTGACGGTCAGCGAGCTGGCCGAGCGGGCGGGCGTGGTGCGCAACACCGCCCAGGCCCGGCTCGAGCGGCTGCACAAGGCAGGCGTGCTCGGCGCCAACGACCGGGCGGTCGACCTACGGGCCATCGGGTTCAGCGTCAGCGCGATCGTGGCGATCCAGCTGCGGCACGCCGAGATCGAGCAGGCCTGCGCCGCGCTGGAGGAGAACCCGGCGGTGCTGCTCGTGGAGGAGGTCGCCGGCAGCACGGGCGACCTGCTGGTGCGGGTCGCGGCGATGAGCACCGACGACCTGCAGCGGGTCGTGCACTCGATCCTGTCCACGCCGGGCGTGGTTTCGACCACGACCCAGGTCGTGCTGAAGACGCGAGTGCCCTACCGCGTGCAGCGCCTGCTCGCCCAGCTCTCCCCCTCCTGACGTTGTCTGCTCAGATCGTTGGCCTCGCGCCGGTCCAGGCGGCCGGCTGAGCGTGGCCGAGCGGTGTGGCCGCCCGCTGGTCGACGGACCGAGCAGACAACAGGGGGCGGGGATGAGCAGGCCGCGCAGATGTGACCTGCGACACGCAGCGCACTTGCGCAGAATGCTCAGCGAACATGGTCAAGGTTGACCGAAGGACTCAGCGGGCACGACCCTGAGGTGTCCCCCCACGCCAGGAGCCTTACGTGACCGCTGTCGACGACCGGCCCGCCTACCGGTACACCCCGGCCGACCGCTACGTGCCCGGTGCCCGTCCCGTGCTGCTCACCGGCGTGCAGGCCATCGCCCGTCTGCTGGTCGAGCAGAACGTCCGCGACGCCGGCCGCACCTCGACCCTGGTCTCCGGCTACCCCGGCTCGCCCCTCGGCGGTCTGGACAAGCTCCTGCACAGCCTCCCGCAGCTCAAGACCGAGCACGGCGTGCACCTGGTCCCCGGCTTGAACGAAGAGCTCGGCGCCACCGCGGTCTGGGGCAGCCAGCAGATCCCCGGCACGCAAGGCCCCGACGGCGTGATCGGCATGTGGTACGGCAAGGGTCCCGGCGTCGACCGCGCCGGCGACGCGCTGCGCCACGGCAACACCTACGGCGCCAACGCCAAGGGCGGCGTCCTGGTGATGGCCGGCGACGACCCCGGCGCCAAGTCCTCCACCGTGCCCTGCACCTCCGAGCGCACCCTCGCCAGTTTCGGCATGCCGGTGCTCACCCCGCGCAACGGCGAGGAGGTCATCTCCTTCGGCCTCTACGGCGTGGCCCTGAGCCGCCTGTCCGGCTGCTGGGTCGGGGTCAAGGTCCTGGCCGACGTCGCGGACGGTCTGTGGACCGTGGACCGCGACTTCCAGGGCCTCGACATCGTCGTCCCGGAGATCGAGTGGAACGGGCGCCCCTGGACCTACACCCAGCTGCTCATGAAGGACCCGCGCGACAGCGTCATCGCCGAGGCCGCCCTCGTCGGCCCGCGGTGGGAGGCCGTCAAGGCCTTCGGCGCCGCGAACCCGCTGGATGAGATCACCGTCCCGACCCGCGGCGCCTGGCTCGGGATCGCAGCCACCGGCACGGCCTACGACGCGACCGTCCAGGCGCTGCGTGACGTCGGGCTGTCCCTGACCGACCTCGAGCGCGCCGGCGTCCGCGTACTGCGCGTCGGCATGCCCTACCCCCTCGGCGAGGCACTGGTCCGCGAGTTCGCGACCGGGCTGCAGCAGGTGCTCGTCATCGAGGAGAAGACCAGCTTCCTGGAGGCCCAGCTCAAGGACGTCCTGTACGGCGCCCCCAACGCTCCGGCCGTGCTCGGCAAGAAGGACCTCGACGGGCGGCTCCTGGTGCCCGCCGACGGTCAGGTCTCCGCGGACCGTCTGGACGTCGTGCTGCGCAGGGTCTTCGCAGGTCGCACCGAGCTCGCACCCCGCCGCCCCGGCCCGCGCACGCAGCTGTCGATCTCGCCGGTCAAGCGCACGCCGTACTTCTGCTCGGGGTGCCCGCACAACCGCTCGACGCCGCTGCCTGAGGGTTCGCTCGGCGGCGGTGGCATCGGCTGCCACACGATGGTCACCCTCACCGAGCGGCCGGACCAGGCCGTGCTCGGACTGACCCAGATGGGCGGGGAGGGCTCCCAGTGGATCGGTCAGGCGCCGTTCACCGACGTCAACCACATCTTCCAGAACGTCGGTGACGGGACCTTCTTCCACTCCGGCCAGCTGGCGCTGCAGTTCGCGGTCGCGGCCGGGGTGAACATCACCTACAAGATCCTCTACAACCAGGTCGTCGCGATGACGGGCGCGCAGAACGCCGAGGGCGGGCTCACCGTGCCGGCGCTGACTCGCAAGCTGCACGCCGAGCGGGTCAACCGCATCGTCGTGGTGAGCGACGAGCCCAAGAAGCACAGGGGCGTCAAGGACTTCGCTCCTGGTGTGACCGTGCGGCACCGCGACGAGATGGACGCCGTGCAGAAGGAGCTCCGCGAGGTCCCCGGAGTCACGGTGATCATCTACGACCAGCAGTGCGCCAACGAGGCGCGGAGGCTCCGCAAGCGCGGCAAGCAGGAGGTGCGCACCACGCGCGTCGTCATCGACGAGGCGACGTGCGAGGGCTGCGGCGACTGCGGTGTGAAGTCGAACTGCCTGTCGGTGCAGCCTGTTCAGACCGAGCTCGGCCGCAAGACGCGCATCGACCAGACCTCGTGCAACACCGACTACTCCTGCCTGCTGGGCGACTGCCCGTCCTTCCTCACCGTCGAGGTGGCGACGTCGAAGAGCAAGCCAGCCCGCAAGACGGCGCCCACCGCCCCGGACACGATCGAGCCCGTCCTGGCCACGTCGGCCGACATCTTCCTCGCGGGCATCGGCGGCACGGGCATCGTGACGGTGAACCAGTTGCTCGCCACGGCCGGCCTGCGTTCTTCCCTTGACACACAGGGGCTTTCGGGCCTCGACCAGGTCGGCCTGTCACAAAAGGCCGGTCCGGTGACGTCGCACCTGCGGGTGGGCGACAGGGGCCCGGCGAACCGCGTCGGACACGGTACGGCGGACGTGCTGCTCGCTTTCGACGCTCTCGTGGCGGCGGACCCGAAGAACCTCGTCGTCTGCTCGTCCGACTTCACCCTGGCCGTCGTCTCCACTTCGGAGACCCCGACCGGGACACAGATCGCCGACCCGTCCGTGCCGCAGACCGATGTCGCCGGTCAGGTACGCAAGATCCGCGAGACCTGCGTCAAGGTCTTCGAGATCGACGCGCTCGCCGCCTCGGAGGCGATCTTCGGCACGACCGCTCCGGCGAACTTGTTGCTCGTCGGCGCTGCTTACCAGCTCGGCGTGCTCCCCTTTCCGGCCGCGGCGATCGAGGAGGCCATCGAGCTCAACGGCGTTGCGATCGCCGCGAACATCGCTGCGTTCCGGTGGGGTCGGGTTGCGGTCGCGGATCCCGATGTCTTCGCCCAGACCGTCTCCCCGACGGTTGCTCGGGAGCCGAAGGTCTACGACCTGGGTGCGTCTGCGCTCGCCGGCGAGACACGCCGGCTGACCGCCGTACGGGCCCAGCTGTTGGTGGAGCACAGCGGCCCGAAGCGTGCTGCTGAGTACGTCGCCGTGGTCGAGCGTGCCTGGGCGGCCGAACGTGCGCTGGGGTCGGACACGGCGTACTCCGAGGCGGTTGCTCGGGGGATCGCGCACCTGTGGGCGTACAAGGACGAGTACGAGGTCGCGCGGCTGCTAACCCGGCCCGAGCTGCTCGAGGAGGTCCAGCAGCAGGTGCCGGGTGCGACGCACGTGAAGTACAACCTGCACCCGCCGGCGCTGCGCGCCATGGGGATGGATCGCAAGCTCAAGCTCGGTGCCTGGTCGCGGCCGATGCTCAAGGCGACGTCCAGGGCGCGCTTCCTGCGCGGCACTGCACTGGACCCGTTCGGCCGCGCCCACGTGCGGGTCGTCGAGCGCGAGCTGGTGGCCTCGCACACCGAGCTGGTGGAGCGGCTGACTGCCGGCCTGTCAGCAGATACCTACGCCCGCGCGGTCATCGGGGCCGGTGCTTCGGAGGCTGTCCGTGGCTTCGAAGACGTCAAGCTCCGCAACGTCGAGGCCTACAAGCAGTCGATCAGCACGCTCGGTCTGTAGGGGAACTCTCCTCGACGCGGGGCCGCGGCAGATCCGGCGGCGCATCGTTGTTGTAGACGCTCAGCCGTGGCACGGGGTTGTGAAGCAGGTAGGTATGCCACATCTCCTGCAACACAAGGGCCCCGCTCACGGCACCGCGCTGCCACAACGCGGGCACCATCTCGTTGTAGAGGCGGACGTCACCGGGTTCGTGGCGGCCCAGCGTGTTCTCGAGCAGGGCGTCGAAGAGCTCCTGTGAAGGCATGCCGTCTCGGATGACCTGTCCGAGCGCCCAGGTGACATCGTGCGCCTCGAGCGCACCCTCCATGTGCCACGCGGCGAGACGCATCCGCAGTTCCTTGATCGTCTCGTGCCCGGCGAAGGCGACGGTCCGTTGGCCGGCGAGCCAGGCCTCAGTGACGTAGAACTCGAGCTGGTCGAGAAGCGTTGCCTCATCGACGTACCGATGAACGGCGTTCCCGTCGATGGTCAGCCCTTCGGAGCGCGGCGCCGTCTCCGGTTGTCGCCCACGCGTCCACCACTCGCGTACGCCCGCCATATGCCGCAGGGTAGGTGTGCGGCCACGCAGCGTGTATGACCCAAGTGGGCTGGCCCGATCGGGCCCCCTCTCAGGCGGGCGTGATCCGTCCTGCGACTGTGCCGAGGTAGCGCCCACTCGCGGTGCAGGCCGTGATCGTGGCGACGTCGCCATCGGCGAGAAAAGCTCTGCCGTGCAGTGGATCTCGCCCATTCCAAGTGAGCTCGATCAACGACCCTCGCTCCTCGGGAAGGTCACCGCTGACTGTCCCGCTGCCGTAGAGGTCGCCAGTGCGCACCGATGCCCCGTTCGCGGTGAGATGCGCCAGCATCTGCGGTGCCGTCCAGTACATCCCCCGGTACGGCGGGCGGCTGACCACTGCGCCGTTCAGGGCGAGCTCGAAGGTCAGGTCCAGGGCCCAGTCCTGCTCGACGCGCAGGTAGTCCGCAACCGGCGGGTCCTGCGGCGGAGCGGGGACGCGGTCCAGGGCCTCCAGCGGCACCACCCACGGGCTGATACTGGTGGCGAAGGACTTGCCGAGGAACGGCCCGAGCGGGACGTACTCATAGCTCTGGATGTCGCGGGCGCTCCAGTCGTTGAGCAGCACGACACCGAAGACGTGGTCGGCGAACGCGCTCGTAGGCACGGGCGTCCCCAGGGCCGACGGCGTGCCGACGACGAATCCGAGCTCCACCTCGACATCGAGCTTGGCCGACGGTCCGTACTCAGGTCCTGGCAGGCGCAAGCCCTGCGGGCGGCGTACGTCGGTGCCGCTCACGACCACGGTGCCGGCGCGGCCGTGGTAGCCGACCGGGAGGTGCTTCCAGTTGGGTAGCAAGGCCTCTCCGTCGGGGCGGAACATCCGGCCGAGGTTGGTGGCGTGCTGCTCGGAGGCGTAGAAGTCGACGTAGTCGGCCACCTCGAAGGGCAGGTGCATCGTCACCTCTGCCGCCGGGATCAACGGCCTGTCGAGCAGCGTGCGCACCTGCTCGCGTACGACGGTCCACTGCGCCTTTCCCGAAGCCAGGAAGCCGTTGAGCGAGTCAGCCTCGAACGATGAGTCCAGGTGCTCGGCGAGGTCCAACACTCCGTCGTCGACGGCGACCCCGATGCGACGGGTCCCTCCGTCGATCGAGAACACGCCGTACGGGAGGGTCTCGCGATCGAACGTGGTCACAGCAGTCCCAGCTTCTCGGCGTCGGTGATCGGCCGTGCTGTGTCGCACGAGCCGTAGGAGTGGAAGAGCGCGCGTGTTGCGGTGACGAGGGCCGGGTCCAGCGCGAGTGCCTCTGCGGCAAGGGATGTCGCGTCTGTGGAGGCAAGCGCCGCCTCGACGTCGCCGCCTCTCAGCGCCCGCGAGACGGCCAGCAGAACGTTGAGGTAGCCGTGGTGCGGTTCATCCTTGGTCGACTCCCAACCACGCACCGCGGCGTGCATCCCGGCAGTTCCCTTGAAGGGCAGGGCAAGTCGCGCGCACTCGGCGATGTAGCTGGCAACCTCCTCGACCGAGGGGATGCGCACCCCGCCACACCGGAGCTTGCCGAACACCCCCTTCCCGACAAGGGCCTCCGGCGCGATCCCCTCCACATAACACGCCACTTGCGTCATCACGCCTGAGCGCAGCTCCACCCCCCGTGTGATGACGTCAGGGTGGGTGGGGAGGTCGAAGGCCGCGTCCCCGATGAGGTGCACCTCGATAGGCCCGACGAGTACGGCGATCAGCTCGCCCACTCGGTCGGCCGGGCACAGGAAGCGCCCGGAGAGCATCGGGTGCTTCGACGCGCGGTGCCGGGCGAGCGCCGCGTCCATGGGCAACCACGAGGGCGGGAAGAGCCCGGCGTCATCGACGAGCCCGGCCAGGAGCGGGGTCAACGCGCCCAGGTCCAGGGGTAGTTGGGGTCGTCGATGCCGTCGCACGCAGGCGCAAGGTCCAGCGGCGCGAAGGTGTCCACCATGACCGCGAGCTCGTCCGTCGCCGCTTTGCCGAGCGCGGCCTCGACCGAGCCGGGCTGCGGTCCGTGCACGAAGCCGCTGGGGTGCACGGAGATCGAGCCCATGCCGATGCCGGAGCCCGCGCGTGAGGTGAAGTCGCCGCCGACGTAGAACAAGATCTCGTCGCTGTCGACGTTCGCATGGTTGTACGGCACCGGAACGGCCTGCGGGTGGTAGTCGAGCATCCGCGGCACGAACGAGCAGATGACGAAGCCAGGTCCCGCGAACGTCTGGTGCACCGGCGGCGGCTGGTGCAACCGGCCCGTGATCGGCTCGAAGTCGTGGATCGACAGGGCGTAGGGGTACAGGCAGCCGTCCCAGCCGACCACGTCGAACGGGTGGTGCTTGTAGGTGAAGGTCGTGAGTTGACCGCGCCGGCGCACCAGCACGTCGGTCTCGCCCTCGTCGACGAGCAACGGCTCGCTGGGGGCCCGCAGGTCGCGCTCGCAGTACGGCGAGTGCTCGAGCAGCTGGCCGCGGGCGGACAGGTAGTGCTTCGGCGGCCCGATGTGACCGCGCGCCTCGATGACCAGCGCGCGCAGCGGCCCCTCGGTCACGACCCACCGGTGGGTCGTGCCGGTGGCGACCACGACGTAGTCGCCTGGCCCGAAGGGGAGCGCCCCAAACACCGACTCGAGCACGCCCGACCCGCTCTCGACGTACACGCACAGGTCGCCGTCGGCGTCGCGGTACAGGCCCGAGTCGGCGACCGCGGCGACGTAGGAAAGGCGCACGTTCGCGTTGCCCATGAGGACCGTGCGCCCGGTGACGAGGTCACCGCCCTCGGCGAGCTGGTGTGTCTGCAAGTGCCTGGGAAGCAAGGGGTTTGCAGGCGTGAGCGTTACGTCGGACGTGCCCGCCGAGGCTGCCCGCACGATCGCTGTCGGTAGATGTCGGTGGTAGAGCAGCGAGGAGTCGGAGGAGAACCCCTCCTCACCCATCAGCTCCTCGGCGTAAAGGCTGCCGTCAGGTTGCCGGAACTGCGTGTGGCGCTTGCGAGGGACCTCGCCGACCGAGCGGTAGTAGGGCATGCCCTACAGGTTCCCGCAGTCGCTGATGGTCGGGGTCACAAGTTCCCCCTCCGGTCCTGCTCGCGCTCGATCGCCTCGAACAGCGCCTTGAAGTTGCCCTTGCCGAAGCCGAGCGAGCCGTGCCGCTCGATGAGCTCGAAGAACACCGTGGGGCGGTCCTGGACCGGCTTGGTGAAGATCTGCAGGAGGTACCCGTCCTCGTCGCGGTCGGCGAGGATCTTCAGTTCCCGCAGCTCCTCCAACGGCACCCGCGTCTCGCCGACCCAGTTGCCCAGCTCGTCGTAGTAGCTGTCGGGCGTCTCGAGGAACTCGATGCCCCGAGAGCGCATCTCGCGGACCGCGCGCACGATGTCGTTGGTGGCCAGGGCGATGTGCTGCACGCCCGGCCCGCCGTAGAACTCGAGGTACTCGTCGATCTGGGACTTCTTCTTGCCGACCGCCGGCTCGTTGAGGGGGAACTTCACCTTGAACGAGCCGTCGCTCACGACCTTGCTCATCAGGGCGGAGTACTCCGTCGCGATGTCATCGCCGACGAACTCCTTCATGTTCACAAAGCCCATGACCTTGTTGTAGAAGGCCACCCACTCGTTCATCTTGCCGAGCTCGACGTTGCCGACGACGTGGTCGATCGCCTGGAAGAAACGCTTCTCCGGCGGGGCCACCATCGGGGTGCGTGCGACGAAGCCCGGCAGGAACGGGCCGCTGTAGTTGTCACGCTGCACCAGCGTGTGCCGGGTCTCGCCATAGGTCTGGATCGCAGCCATCACGACCTTGCCGTGCTCGTCCTCGGTGACCGTCGGCTCCTGCAGGCCCGTGGCGCCGCGCTCGACCGCGAGGGCGTAGGCCCGCTCGACGTCGGACACGCGCAGCGCCACGTCCACGACCCCGTCGCCGTGCTTGGCGTGGTGCTCGCCGTCCGTCGTCCCGGCCACGACGGGCGCGGTGATGAGGAAGCGCGCGCCGCCGGACTCGAGCAGGTACTCCGCGTGCGTCCGCGAGCCGGTCTCCGGGCCGCGGTAGGCCTTCAGCGTCATCCCGAAGGCGCTGGCGTAGAAGTGCGCGGCCTGGCGGGCGTTGCCCACCACGAACCGGACGTGGTCCCAGCCCTCGAGGGGGAAGTCATCCTTGGGGGAGTCGGTGCGCGTCATGCCTCCAGCCTCACCTGTCAGCACGCAACCATGCAACTCCGGGTACGCCGGGTGGTCAGGTTGTGCAGACAGACCAGGCAGATCGGGGCCAGACTGCCCAACATGACCAGTCCCGACGCCCTCGATCGTTCCCTCCTCCGGCTGCTGCTCACCGAGCCGCGACTGGGCGTGCTGGAGACCTCGCGCCGCCTCGGGGTGGCCCGCGGGACCGTTCAGGCCCGGCTGTCCCGCCTGGAGCGGGTGGGGGCGCTCCGCGACTGGGCACCGACCGTGGACCCGGCCCGGCTCGGCTTCCCGGTCCTGGCGTTCGCGACGCTCGAGGTGCACCAGGGCAAGGGACATGCCGCGATCGCCGCGCACTTGCGCTCGATCCCCGAGGTGCTCGAGGCCCACACGACCAGCGGCCAGGGCGACCTGCTGTGCCGGGTCGTGGCCCGTGACCACGCCGACCTGCAGCGGGTGCTCGACGCGATCACGGTGACCGGCCTGGTGTCACGCACCTCCACGGTCATCAGCCTGACGAACGAGGTGCCTTACCGCGTCGCCCAGCTGCTCGACTGAACCGCGCAGCTACCACCGGTACGGCGTCGCACCAGGTCATGGACCGCGACCCCGAGAGCGGCGCCAGCGACGTTGAGCAGCACGTCGTTGACGTCGACGCTGCGGCCGTTGCGCGTGACGGCCTGCAACAGCTCGATCGTCACGGAGCCGGCGAGTGCCCAGACCAAGACGCGGCGGGTCCGCCGTACCCGCTGGAGGTGGGTGAGGACGAGCCCGAGGGGCGCGAACATCAGCATGTTGCCGGCGAGCTGCAGCCGGTCGTTCACGAAGGTCGACCCGTGACCGGTCACCGCCTGCAGCAGCGGGAGAAACGGCACGGGCTGGTAGGTGACGTGGTGTGCGCCGGGGTACGGGCGGAGCGTTACCGCGAGCACGAGGGCGCACGTCGCCGTCAGGACGGCGATGGCTGCGTGTCGGCCCCGCTCGTGTGGCAGGCGCGCCAGCCCGACCGCAAGACCCGCGAGGACGAGCAGGCCGAGGACGCACAGGACTGGGAGCCCCAGGTCGTAGGCCCACGACCACACCTGCGCGACCACCAGCACCTGCCTTCGCCCTACGCCGGGTCACGCAGTCTTACAGGCCGAGCCGGAACCGCGGTGGCGAGACACGTCGCCGTGCCGCGGCCAGACCGACCGGGACCCGGCCCTGCGCATGCGACTGGAGGCGGTCCTGCCCGAGGCCGCTTCCGCGGAAGCGCTCCCGCCTGCGACCCCCAGCAGCCTGAAGAACGGGTACGGCGGTGACCGCCTCGACCTCGGCTACGCCGTCAACGTCATGCTCCCCCACGCCGCCTGACGGCAGGCAGCGGGTGCTCGACCGACCTACTGGCCGATGCGGCCGTCGATGCACTCCCGGAGCAGGTCGGCGTGACCGAGGGCGGGTTGGTCGTCCTGCTCCCCGCGAGGGGACGGCCGTCAGGAGGAGCGAACGCAGCTGCGTGTGCCGTCGACGTAGGTCTTGGTGCTGGTTGCGTTGTCCCACCCGATCAGTGCACCCACGTTGAGCCAGCTCTGGACACGCAGGTCGCTGAGCTTGCTGCCCTTCTTGAGCCCGACGCTCTGCTTTGCCAGGACGAACGTCACGGTGTTGGACGCCTCATCGATTGAGCCCGAAGTGGTCCCCAGCTGCCCGAAGGACCCGGTGGCGCTGACCGTTCCGTACGACCAGGAGTCGCCCCAGGGGTAGTTGATGACCCGTAGGTACCAACGCTGGCCGTTCGCGAGCCAGGTGAAGTCGAAAGCCTTGCCCTGCTGCGTGTGCGTGTCGGGCGCGAGGTTCGCGACCCGGATGACGGCGGTGAGGTTCTGCACCCCGGTGGCCACGTCGGCGCTCACGATGTCCAGCGCCTTGCTGTTCAAGGTAGGGCCGAACTGAGCGTCTCCGCTCGCGTCCACGACGAGGTTGCAGACCGGCTTCGGCTTGGGCACAGCGCTGACCGCCCCACCTGTGAGCGCGCTGCCGGCCAGAACGAGGGACAGGGCAAGACGGTGCAGCGACATGCGGGCTCCCAGCAATTGGCTCTTGCCGATCTTCGACGGGGAGGCGTCCGTTCCTGCCGCGCAGTCGGAGGACGCGGGTGCCATGGGGGCCACCTACTCTGAGCCCATGTTCGAGGAAGCGCAGTACTTCGCCCCGGTCGTCGCGGACGCCGACGGCAACCTGACGGTGCAGCTCGGCAAGGGCCACCCCGGATTCGCCGACCCGGTCTACCGGGAGCGCCGCGACCGGCTCGCGACCCTGGCCGCCCACTGGCAGCCTGGCGAGCCGGTCCCCGAGGCGCCCTACACCGACGCCGAGCACGAGGTGTGGCGGGTGGTCTGCGATGCCCTCGAGGCCAAGCACGAGAAGTACGCGAGCAAGGTCTTCCTCGAGGGCAAGGACCTGCTCAAGCTGCCCACCGACCGGGTGCCGCAGCTGGAGGAGGTCAGCGAGCTGCTGAAGCCCCTCACCGGCTTCCGCTACCGGCCCGCGGCAGGGCTCGTCCCGCTGCGTGACTTCTACGGATCCCTTGCGGACAAAGGGTTCTGGTCCACTCAGTACATCCGCCACCACAGCGTCCCGCTCTACACCCCCGAGCCCGACGTGTTGCACGAGGTGGTCGGCCACGGCAACACGCTCGCCCACCCGCGCTACACCGCGCTCTACGAGGCGGCCGGTCGCGCGGCCCGCCGGGTCGAGAGCGAGGCGGCGCTGCAGTTCGTCAGCAAGGTCTTCTGGTTCACCCTGGAGTTCGGCGTGCTGCACGAGGACGGCGAGCTCAAGACCTACGGCGCCGGGATCTTGAGCTCCCCCGGGGAGATCGAGGAGTTCCGCTCCATGCGGATCGAGCCCCTGGACCTGGTGCAAATGGGCACGACGGAGTACGACATCACCGTGTACCAAGACCTGCTCTACGCCGCGGACTCCTTCGAGCACGTCGAGGACGTGGTCGGCAGCTTCTGGGACACCTGCGATGACGACTCCATCGACCGACTGAAGGCGGCAGCACGATGATGACCCCACTCACCGAGGACGAGATCACGGCGGCGCTCACCGAGCTGCCGCAGTGGTCGTTGGCCGACGGCAAGCTCACGACCACCCGGAAGCTCCCGACGTTCCTGGACGCCTTGGACTTCGTGCAGAAGGTGGGGCTGCTCGCCGAGGAGGTCAACCACCACCCGGACATCCTCATCCGCTGGACGCGGGTATCGATCACGACCTGCACCCACGACGCGCACAACCAGGTCACCGCGTTCGACACCCGGCTCGCCGAGCGCATCGACGCCCTGGGCTAGCGGAGCGCGCCGGCCTGAGTAGAGTCGGCCCGTCCAAGATGCAGGAACCCGGTGCGAACCCGGGACGGTCCCGCCACTGTGAGAGCCACGTGCTCGAGTCAGGAACTGCAGCCACCCACAGCTCAACCAGCACGGGGCGTGGAAACCCCGATGGAGGCACACACCATGAACACGCAGACCCAGGTTGCCGCTCGCCCGATCGCGGGCCAGGCCGTCGCCGTCACTGTCACTGTCACGCTGGGCGCGGTCATCCTCGCCCTCGTAGCCCTCTACGCCGTCTTCCTCGACCAGGGTCAGCTGCTCTCCCCGGTCATGGGCAAGGCCGCCACCGCCATGAACTACGTGCACGAGCTGGCCCACGACGGCCGGCACCTGCTCGGCGCTCCCTGTCACTGATGCTCCCAACCCTTCGTCGCGGCCTGCTGGCCGGGGCGGTGGGTGGGCTGCTCGCGGGAGCCTTCGGGTTCCTGCTCGCTGAGCCGCTCATGGACCGCGCCGTCGACCTCGAAGCCGCCCGTTCCGCCGCCGCCGGTGAGCACACCGTCGAGGCCTTCACCCGCAACACTCAGCACGCCGGCCTGCTGCTCGCCTCCCTCGTCGTGGGCCTCGCGTTCGGCGTGCTGTACGCCGTGGTCCACGCGCTCCTGCATCGCGAGGCGCCGGTGGACCCGTGGGGGAGCGCGCTTCGACTCGGCGGGGCTGCCTTCTTCGGCGTGACGCTCGTGCCCTTCCTGCGCTACCCGGCCAACCCGCCCGGTGTCGGGGACGGCGCGACCATCGACAGCCGCGCGCACCTGTGGACCGTCACCATCGTCATCGGGCTCGTCGGTGCCTGCTTCGCGGCCCTCGTCGCCCGCAGCCTCCGGGCCAAGGGTGCGCGCGCCTCGACCCGTCAGCTCGCGGTCGCCGGTGTCCTGATCGCCACGGTCGCGCTTACGTTCGTGCTGCCCGACAACACCGACCCCATCCTGGCGCCGGTGCACCTGGTTTGGGACTTCCGCCTGCTGTCCTTGGCCACCACGACCCTGCTCTGGGGTGGCCTCGCGATGACATTCGGCTTGCTCGCGGAGCGAGCTGCTCGCCGTACCAGCTAGCGGCGGACCGGCAGACCCGGACGCAGCGTCGGGTCGGGCGGCAGGTGCGCGCGGCGTCGCAGGCCGGGTACGTCGGTCAGCAGGACACGTCGTCCCTCCAGGTGGACCAGCCCGCGCTGGGAGAACCCGCCGAGGACCTGGTTCACGCTCTGCCGGGTGCCGCCGCTGATCTCCGCAAGCCGGCTCTGCGTGATCGCGACGACGGGCGGTGAGCCACCGTTGGACAGTCGTAGCAGCGCCTTCGCGACCCGGCCGGCGAGGTCGAGGAAGACGTGGTCCGCCGCCTGCTCGGTCAGCCGCCGCACCATCTGGCCGAGCTGTCGCATCAGGGGTTCCAGGACGGTGGGCTGGCTGCGCAGCAAGGAGAAGAACTCAGCGCGCGGCAGGGCAAGCACGGTCGTCGGCTCGGTCGCCTCGACCGACGCGGAGCGGGTCACGCCGTCCAGCAGAGCGATCTCGCCGAGCACCTCTGGCGGCTCCAGCACGGTCAGCGCCGCGCGCTCCCCATCGGGGGAAGTGCGAAAGACCGTCACGGAACCTGTCACGAGGACCAGCAGCGCATCACCTTGCTCGCCTTCGACGAACAACAGTTCGCCTCGGTCGTAGTCCCGCGGCCGAGCAACGGCGGCGATCTGCGTGAGCACGCTTTCGTCCAATCCGGAAAAGAGCTCGACCTGGCGCAGCGCGTCGAGTGCCTGCGCCTGCGTCGGCCCGCGTCCCATACAGCCCCCCCGGACTCAATTCGAGCTCGCCGCGTCACTCGTGGCTCAGCCCTAGTCGCGCAGAGTACGCCGCCCTAGCCTCAATGAGTATCAGGCGAAGGGGGGCGTAGTGGTCGGGTGCCAGCGCTGCGGTGCGAGCAGCCGGGAGGGCGCGCGCTTCTGCGGCACTTGCGGGGCGGTACTCGGTAGTGCCCGTGCGGGCGTCCGCAAGACGGTGACGGTGCTGTTCGCCGACGCCCGCGGAGGTGGGGCCTATGACGACCTCGAGCTCGACGCCCGAGCCACCACCGCCTTCTACGACCTGTTGCGAGAGGTCCTGGAGAGGTACGGCGGAACCGTCGAGCGACACGCAGGCGACGCCGTCATGGCGGTGTTCGGAATCCCTGTAGCCCGGGACGACGACGCCCGCCGGGCTGCCGCAGCGGCACTTGAGCTGCACCAGGTGGTGCGGGCTCTTCCGGGGGCCGTGCGCCTGGCCGTGGGCATCAACACCGGTGAGGTCCTGGCAGGTGACGCCTCCTCCGAGGAGGAGCTCGCGGTCGGCGACCCGGTAGTGGTCGCGGCCCGGCTCCAGCAGCAGGCAGACGAGGGTGAGACCTTGCTCGGCCCGGCAACCGTCGCCCTGCTGAGGAACGGCGTGTCGCTGGGGCGGCCGAGGGAGATCGAGCTGAAAGGCCGGCAGGGACGGTCGCGGGTGGTACCCCTGGTGGGCTTGGCCACACCGGACACAGCGGGGGCTCGGGGGCCGTTCGTCGGCCGCACCTCCGAGGCGGGCATCATCACGGCTGCGTTGGACCGCACCGTGTCGACGGGGATCGTGCAGTTGATCACTGTGCTTGGGGAGGCTGGCACCGGCAAGTCGCGACTCGTGGAGGAGGTTCTCGCTGAGAGGGAGGGCGCCCGCGTCGTGCGGGGCACCTGTCGCGCGTACGGCGAGGGGAGCACCTGGTCGGCCCTCGGCGAGGTCTTGGCCGACCTGACAGGGGAGTCCGGGATGGCGGGGTTGCTCGCCCTCGAGCGGGCCAGCCCGGATGTGGCCGGCGTCTGGCCTGTCCTGTCCTCACTCGTCGGCGAAGGAATGACTCCCGTTTCGTCCTCGGACGTCGCCAGGGCGGTCGCCAGGGTCCTGGTCGCCGTCGCGCAGGATCGGCCGCTGGTCGTTGTGCTGGAGGACCTGCACGCCGCGTCGGCACCGCTGCTCGACCTCGTCCTCGCTGTTGTGCAACGGATCGAAAGGGCCCCCATAGCGGTGGTCGTCACCGCACGCCCAGAGCTGTTGGAGCACCGACAGGGCTGGGGCAAGGCGCTGCGGCACGTCGTGGGCATGACGTTGCGACCGCTCCCGGGCGGGGAGGTGCGCCCGCTGGCAGAGGCCTTGCTCCCGGATGACCCTGAGGGTGTGGAGCTGGTTCTCGCCGCGGCCGGTGGGAACCCGCTGTTCGTCGAACAACTGGCTCAGGCCCGGCTGGAGGGCGCCGACATCAGCGACAAGGCCGACGTGCCCACCGTGGCCGCCGTGCTCGCAGCCCGGCTGGACCGGTTGCCGATCGGGTGTCGCCGCGTTCTGGAGCGGGCGGCGGTGATCGGGTCGGCGGGAGTAGTCGATGACCTCACCCCGCTGTGTGAGGGACTTGACGTCGAGGCCGAGCTCATTGCCTTGGTGGCGCGCGACCTCATCACGGTGGAGGGCGAGCGTTGGACCCTGGTGAGCGACCTCGTCCGTGAAGTCACTCTCACCGGCATCGCTCGCGATGAGCGGGCGGACCTGCACAACGTCCGTGGACTCGTGCTGGACACCCGCGGGGCCGTGGCACGCGCCGGCTTCCACCTGGAACAGGCAGCCAGGTTGCTACGACAGTCCGACCCGGAGCGCAGCAGCAACCTGGCGGAACAGGCGGCAGCCCGCCTCGCCGCCGCCGGACTGCGGGCCCTGTCCGGGGACCTGACGGCCGCCTGCGACCTGCTTTCGCGCGCTATCGCGCTGCTCCCCCCATCGAGTGCGCGCCGCATTGCTTTGCTCAGCGAGCTCGCCCGCGGCCTGCAGCTCACCGGCGAACTGGGCCGGGCCCGCGACCTGCTGCAAGAGGCCGTGGCCAGTTGCGCCGAGCTCGGGCTGGTCGAGTCCTCGGCCCATGCACGGCTGGCCCTCGTGGACCTGCTGCGATCCACCGAGCCGGAACGGGCCTATGGGGAGTTGCCCGGCCTGCTCGCCGAGGTGCTCCCGACGCTCGAAGCCGCTTCGGACGACCGTGGGCTGTCGCTGGCCTACCAGCTCCAGGCCTCGGAACTGCAGTACCGCGTGCACTGGGCGGCGATGGAGCGCCCGCTGCGGAAGGCGTTGTACCACGGGGAGCGCTCAGGCGAGCGGCGTCTGGTCGAGCTCGCCCAGAGCCTGCAGGTCGGCAGCATGTTCCACGGGCCGCTGCCGCTCACGGACACCCGGCGGGCGTTGGAGCAGATGCTCGCCCAAGGGGACGTCAGCCCGTGGCACGAGGCATCCATCACGGCCCGGTTGGCAGGAACCCAAGCAATGCAGGGGGATCCGGAGGGCGCACGGGTTCTGATGGCCGAGGTGCGCAAGACCTTCCACGACCTGGGCCGCGAGCTTTCGGTGCTCGCCACCGCCTTCATGAGCGGCCCCATAGAGCTGCTGGCGGGCTCTCCGCAGACCGCAGCTGGGGAGCTGCGAGCGGCGTGTGAAGGGCTGCAGACGATGGGCGACCGCGCCTTCGCCTCCACCCTGGCAGCGTTGCTCGCGGAGGCCTGCTGGCGCTGCGACGACCCTGAGGGTGCCGCCGAGGCGGCCTCGCTCTCCCGCGGGTTGGCAGGTGTCGGCGACGTGATCAGTCAGGTGCGATGGCGTTGCGTCCAGGCAAAGGTTGAGGCCGTGCGGCACAACGTCGAGGAGGCGCTGACGCTGTCCTCTCAAGCGGTCCAGCTGGTGGAAACGACCGATGAGCTCGCCTCGCAGGGCGATGTTCTGGTCGATGCCGCGGAGGTGCAGCTGCTGCTGGGTAACCACCGCGCCGCGCAGACCCTGTTCGAGGACGGGTTGGAACGTTACGCCCGCAAGCAGGCACCGCACGTCGCTGCCGTCGCGCACGCCCGACTAGGACTGTGAACGCAACCGGTCCAGCCGAGCCACAACCTCCGCGGCGGGAGCAGCATCGGGCAGGCGGGAAGCAGCGGCGAGCCCGAGGCCCATGGCATGGATGGTGCGCTCGACGAGCTCGCCGACGGGAGGCCACGGAAAGCCTGGCTTGGCGATGAGCAGTGCGGCGATGCCGTGCGCCCCGGCCCACAGTCGCAGCCCCAACTCGACCGGGTCACCTTCGAACACGCCGAGCTCCTTGCAGGCCACGACCGAGTCCAAAAGGTGCGTGAACGCTCCGGTCACGATCTCCTCGTTGGGGTCGTGGCCGGCATTGCTCATCATCATGACGATCCGGTAGTGCTCCGGGTTGTCCAAAGCGAAGCGCACGTAGGCGATTCCCTGCCTGCGCAGGGCCTGGAAGGCATCGGGTGCCCCCTCCGTCGCCTGCCGCATCACGACATGGAGCGCCTCGAAGACCTCGCCGCAGACAGCGTCGAGAAGGGCCGCCTTGTCCTCGAAGTGGAGGTAGATCGACGGGACGCTCACCCCGACGCGGTCAGCCACGGCGCGCAGCGAGACCGAGGCCTCATCACCGGTCTCGCGCAGCAGGTCCATGGCCGCGCGCAGCAGCTCGCCTCGCAGCGCGGCTCCCTGACCGCGCGGCGCCCGGCGCCTCGGCTCAGCCACGTGCGGCCTCGTGGGGCTCGGCCTCGCTGAGCCCGAAGCGTTTATGCAGGGCCTTGAGCGGTTGCGGTGCCCACCAGTTCCACTCGCCCATCAGGCGCATGAAGGCCGGCACGAGCGCACCCCGGATGAGGGTGGCGTCGACCAGCACTGCCAGCCCTGTGCCGAGCCCGAGCAGCTTGATGAAGCTGATGTCGCTGCTGACGAAGGCGAAGAACACCATCGACAGCAGCAGCGCGGCCGCCGTGACGATCGACCCCGTCCGTTCGAGGCCGACCGCGACTGCGTGCTCGTTGTCGGCGTGCGCGTCCCACTCTTCCTTGATGCGCGAGAGCAGGAACACCTCGTAGTCCATCGACAGGCCGAACAGGATGCAGAACATCAGGATCGGCATGGTCGTGTCGAGGGTCCCGGTGATGATCGGATCGCCGATCCAGGAGGCGAGGTGGCCCTGCTGGAACACCCACACCATCAGCCCGAAGGTCGCCGACAGCGACAAGATGTTCATCACGATCGCCTTCAGCGGGATGACCACCGACCCCGTGAACAAGAACAGCAGCACGAAGGTGGCGGTCATGAGGATCAGGAGCGCCACCGGCAGCATCGCCCCGAGGGCCTGCTTGGTGTCCGCGAGTTCGGCCGCCTGACCACCGAAGAGCGCTTCGTTCGGCGCCGGGACGGCGCGTAGCCGCTTCACGAGGGCTTCCCCCTCTGGCCCGTAGGACTCCACAGCAGGTACGACGGAGAGCCGCTCCCCCTCGGTTGTCCGGAAGCCAGGGAGCCCAGGGGCGACCTTCAGACCCCGGATGAAGCGGCCACCGGCGGCGTCGACGCGCCCCACGCCGCTCACGCGCGACAGCGCCACGGCGTAGGAGTCGTCGCGGTCCGGTGCTTCGAGCAAGACCGGCATGGCGAAGGCTTCGCGGCCGGGGAACTGGTCCCGGAGCACCTGGGCCACCTGTTGCGGCTGTGCGTGCCTGGGCAGCACTCGGTCATCGGGGAGGCTGAAGACCACGTCCCGGAACGGCAGGCCGAGCAGCACAAGGAGCAGCACGACCGCCGTACCCACCCCGATCGGCCGCTTCATCACGGTCGTCGCGATGCGGTGCCAGGCGCCTTCGTCGATGGACTTCACCCGGGGCGGGGTGGAGCCGAGCCCGAGGAACCAACGCAGCGGGCGGCGCATGTCCAGGGAGTTCACGCGGTCCCCCAGCACCGCCAGCATCGCGGGCAGCACGACGAGGGCGCCGATGAGGGCGAAGAACACGGCGGACATCCCGGCGTACGCGAAAGATCGCAGGAAGAACAAGGGGAAGACGAGCAGCGAGCCCAGGCTGAGCAGGACGGTGATGGCGGAGAACAGCACCGTGCGGCCGGCGGTGGCGAGGCTCCGGGCGATGGCGTCCGTGCGCGACCTGCCGAGGCCGACCTCCTCCCGGAAGCGGGAGACGAGGAACAGCGAGTAGTCGATGCCCAGCCCCAGGCCCATCGAGGTGGCGAGGTTGATGGAGTAGACCGACACGTCGGTGAAGCCGTGCAGCAGGTGCAGGGTCAAGAAGGTGCCCAGGATCGACAGGACACCGATGAGCAGCGGCAGCGTGGCGGCGACAGCGGAGCCGAAGACGAGGATGAGGATCACGGCGGTGATGGGGAAGGCGATCATCTCCGCGCGCACGACGTCCCGCTCGATGGTGTCGCCGACCTCGGCGTAGACCGCGAAGGCACCGCCGGTGCGAACGTTCATCCCTTGGAAGGTGCCGTCGAAGGACCGCAGCTCCTTGGCCTTGTTCACCGAGGCGTCCTGGTCGCCGGTGAGGCGGGCGAGCACCACGGCGTAGCCCTTGCTGCGCGAGGCCATCGACTCCGGGTGGCCCGCCGTCCAGTACGACACCACGTCGGCCACCCCCGGTACGGCGGCCAGCTTGGCCGTGAGGGCCTTGCCCTGGGCGTCGTAGTGGTCCGCGCCCTCGGGGGTCTCGACGAGGAGCAGGAAGTTCGACGGTCCCGTCCCGAATCGCTTGTCCAGCGCCACGGCGGCGCGCTCGGACTCCTGGTCGGGGTCGGCGAAGCCGCCGGCCGACAGCTCCTGCGCAACGCCCCCGCCGATGCCGCCTGCGAGTGCGAGGAACAGTGCAGTGACGACCAGCACCAGGCGCCGGCGCGCCACGAGGAAGGGAGCGAGACGAGCGAGCACTACAGGACCTCCATCATTGGTGAACGGCGCTAAGTTAGCGCCGTTCACTCAGGTGGGCAACCGCGAGGGCCGAAGATGGAGCCGTGCGTCAGCGGACCGATACCGACCAGGAGGCGCGGCTGCACCGCCGCGTCGCCTCCCGGCTCCACGCAGCGGCCGCGGCGGACGGCGCCGGGAAGTCCGGGCTCGCCTCCCTCGTCTGGACCCACTCCCTCTCGGCGGCCGGTGACGCGCTGATCGCGGTGTCCCTCGCGAGCACCGCGTTCTTCCAGGTCTCGGCCTCGGAGGCGCGAGGGAAGATCGCGCTCTACCTGCTGCTCACGCTGCTGCCGTTCTCGCTGCTGGTCCCGGTGGCAGGGCCGCTGCTCGACCGCTTCCCCCACGGCCGCCGGTACGTCCTGGCCCTCACCACCGGTGGACGAGGCCTGGTGGCCTGGACCTTGGCCGGGGCCTTGAGCTCGCTCGCGCTGTACCCCCAGGCCCTGCTGGTGCTGGTCCTCGCCCGTGCCTACGGCGTCGCGAAGTCGGCCGCCGTCGTCCGCGTCCGTCCTCCCGCGCTGGGCCTGGTCGCCTCCAACGCGCGGCTGAACATCGCCGCCCTCGCCAGCTCCGGCCTTGCGGCGCTGGTCGGGGTGGCGATCGCCAACACGCTCGGCACCCCGTGGGTGTTGCGCTTGGCCACCTGCGTCTTCCTGGTCGGGGGCGTCGTGGCGCTGCGGCTGCCCTCCCACGTGGACGATCGCCGTACCAGCGCTGTGTCCAACGAGCGGTTCGCGCTGCGGACCGCTCCCCGGCCGGTACGTCGGGCGCTGGCCGCCACGGTGTCCCTGCGGGCGCTGAGCGGGCTGCTGACCCTGGGCTTGGCGATCCTGCTGAAAGCGCACAACGTGCACGCCGCCGTGGTCGGCGTCGTGCTGGGGGCGGCGTTCCTCGGCGGCCTGGTGGGCACCGGGATCGCCAGTCGACTCAGCCCTGAGCGCACCGCGCGCGTCACCTCGCTGGCGCTGATCGCGCCTACCCTGGCCTGCCTCGCGGCCGCCATCGGCGGGACGACGGCACTGCGTGCACTCGCCGTCGGGTCGATCGGGCTGGGGGCCTCGCTGGGCAAGTACGCCCTGGACGCAGCCCTGCAGTCGAGCACTCCGCCGGAGCAGGTGGGCAGTGCTTTCGCGCGCTCGGAGACCGCGCTCCAGTTGGGCTGGGCATTCGGGGGTGGCCTCGGCCTGGCGGCGTCGCTGAGCGACAGGACGGGACTGGGCGGCGACGGTGCCGTGTCGTTCTGCTTCGCGATCGCGACCGTCGGGGCGCTGGCAGGGCTCGTGGTCGCGGCCCGGTGGAGCCGGCAGTCAGCCGCGTGAGAAGCAGACGTCCGTGGTGTGCCGGCTGAAGCCCAGCCGCTCGTAGACGCGTACGGCGTTCGTGTTGGTCTCGTCGACGTAGAGCATCACTGAGGAAAGTCCCTGGGATTGCAGGTGATGCAGGCCGACGAGGGTCATCGCCGGGCCGAGGCCGCGCCCCTGCTCCGAGGGGTCGACCCCCACGACGTACACCTCTCCGAGCAGCTCGTGGGCGTGGTGCTCCTCGCCGTGGTGGTGCTCGCCGTGGACCTTCGTCCAGTGGAAGCCCACGATCTGGTCCCCGCGCACGGCGAGGAAGAAACCGGCCGGGTCGAACCACGGCTCGCGCTCGCGGATCAGCACCTCCTGCACCGACCAGCCGCCCTGGTCGGGGTGCTCGGAGAAGGCGCGGTTGTTCACCTCTGTCCACTGCTGCTCGTCCTGGCCGACGACGAAGGTCCGCAGGCCGATCCCGTCCGGCAGCTCCACGGCAGGAAGCGGGGTAGTGAGGGGCCGGCGCAGCTGCCACAGCACGCGGCTGCGCGCGAAGCCTCCGGCGGCCGCCATCGCGGCAGCTCCAGGGTGCTCGCCGTGGGCCCACAACCGCAGGCGTCCGTCGGGGGACTGCGCAACGAGCTCGGCGGCCAGGGCCCGGCCGATGCCCTTGTTGCGGTGGGCCGGGTGCACCATGAGCTCGCCGGAGGGGCCGGCCACCTGGTCGGTGACGTCGAGATGGGCGTAGGCCACGAGGGCGCCACCGACGCGGACGAGCAGGTGCCGCACATCGCTGTCGCCGCCCCCGGGCAGGTGGAGCAGCACGTGCTCGGACAGCGGAGGCGACCCGTCCGCAGCCGTCACCTGCTCCAGCAGCCCGCGCACGTCGGCCACGTCCTCGGGGGACAGGTGCTTGAGCACGACGGGGGCGGTCACGGCGCTCACGCTAGCGAGAGGGCGAATGCCCACGCCGCCGACCGCCGTACCCGCCGCCCCCCACCCCTCCCGGCGATCTTCGTCAAAGTGCTGCTGAACAGCGCTCAGCAGCATCAAGATGGCGAAGATCGATCCGGCAGCCCGTCTCAGCGCGAAGTCACCACGGCTGACCTC
This sequence comes from Mycobacteriales bacterium, assembly GCA_046595815.1. Classification (GTDB taxonomy): domain Bacteria; phylum Actinomycetota; class Actinomycetes; order Mycobacteriales; family SCTD01; genus RYN-111. The sequence goes on along the minus strand of JBKJSN010000130.1, from coordinate 4,451 downwards.
AGTTCGTGCTGAGCACCGTCGGACCCGCCTTGGCGCGCAGCTCCACGCCGTCCGCCGTGACGGCCAGCCCGGTGAGGGTGAGGTCGTACGGCAGCTTGCCGATGGGTACGAGCAGGTCGAGGGTCCCGGCCAGCGCGTTCAGCACAGCCGGGCTGCTCTGGCCGAGGACCCGCAGCGAGCGGGCCGTGACGGCGATCCGCCCGCCCCGCAGCGTCACCCGTGACAGGGCGCTCGCCTGGACCGTCCGGCCGAGCACCTTCACCCGTCCGGTGACCCGCACGCCGTCGCCCTCCGGCGTGATCGTCAGGCCCACCACGCCACTGCGGTGCGCGAGGTCGGCGAAGGTCACCACCGCCGTCGCGTCCAGGTCCTCCACCGGGATGACGAGTACTTTGCCGCCCAGGGCGTCGCCGAGGGGGACTTTCACCCCGCTCAGGGTGGCCTGCAGGCGGGAGACGCGCACGCCACCGCGGTCGAGGTCTGTGGCGGCGATCTCGATCCGGTCATAGCGCCCACGCACGGCCTGGACCAGGAACGGGAACCCCTGGATGCGCACCGTGGGTCGGGCCGTGAGGTCGGCGCCGGTCTGGGCCTGGCTGGCCAGCCTGCTCTGAGCAACCCGCACGGCCGCGAGGTCGGCGGCGACGGCCAGCGCCGCGAGCACCAGGAGGGACACCATGAGGCGGCGCACGTCAGGCCCGCTCGAGCAGGCGCACCGAGGCGAGCACGACCGGCCCGAGGAGGGCGAAGGGCAACAGCGCGACCACAGGGCGCAGGGCCCCGCTTCGCCGTACCTCGCCAGGCGACCCCATCACCTCCAGCGCAGCCACGTCGACGAAAAGGTCTGCAACCGCAGCGGTAGCGGCGCAAGCAAGGGCGATGAGCATCGCCTCGCGTCGCGTCAGCAGGTCACCAGCCTCGGGTACGGCGAGAGCCACCCCCAAGGTGAGGGCGAGCGCCAGCCCAGGCCAGCCACGGGTCGCGCCGGGGGCGACCGATAGCCGCCGCAGCAGCAGGTCCGCGAAGCGCCCCACGACCAGCGCGACGCCGGCAGCGAGCAGCCCCACCCTGATCGCGACCTCCCCTTGGGGGTGCTGCAGTGCGGCAGGGAGGGCGGCGGCGGAGGTCACCAGGACCACCACGACCAGCGCATCCGCGAGGGACTCGGTGACCCGGCTCCGGTGCCGGCGGACGAGCTGGTGGCCGAGCGAGGCGATGAAAGCCAGCGCGGTGACGCCGGCCAGCCCACCTGCTGCGCCATCGTCGACGTGGACCGTGATGTCCGCCGCGACAGCCGTCGCTACACCGATCGTGAACAGCCCGAGGGCGGCGGGGGCCTCGACCAGGGCGAGGAAGCCGAGCACCAGGACCAGTTGCAGCGCGGCGACCCCCAGCGTGAGGGGGAGCTGTCCGGCGTAGGCCAGGCCCATCAGGGCAGCCGACACGGCGGCCGCAGCGAAGGCTTGGACCAGCAGGTGCGGCCGCACGGAGGCGGGGGGCATCGTCACGGGAGCGATCCTGTCAGAGACGGGGGCTCAGCCGCCCGCGAAGGGCGGCAGGCAGTCGACCTCGCCGCCGCCGGGCAGCATCACCGAGGCGTGGTCGCGCACGCCGACCTGCTGGCCGTCGACGAGCAGGCTGCAGCGGTCGAGTACGGCTCCGAAGCGTGTGTCGTGCCGCGACCGCACCGTCGCCAGGGCCTGCGCGAGGGTGCCGGCCTGGACCTGTTCCTCCGCGATGCCGGCCGCCTCCTTGAGGGCGGCCCAGTACCGGACGGTTGTGAGGGGTTGCACAGCCACGAGTGTGCCCGAGTCGGTACCCTTGAGGTTCGCGAGGCAACGGCGCCTCTTCCCACGATCGGGAGGTTCGCCCGCATGGCCACGCTCCTGCTCCTCACCAACGCGATGACACCGTCCAGCGAGGTGCTGCCCGCGCTGGGGCTTCTCGGGCACGCCGTTCACGTGGCTCCGCTGGAGATCGCAGCGCTGCTGCAAGACGCTGCGCCCCCGGACGCGATCCTCGTCGACGCCCGCCGCGAGCTCGTCCAGGCCCGGTCCCTGTGCCGGCTGTTGCAGACGACGGGCGTCACCGCTCCGGTCTTCGCGATCCTCACCGAGGGCGGGCTGGTCGCTCTCACCGCCGAGTGGGGCGTCGATGACGTGCTGCTCGACAGCGCTGGACCGGCCGAGGTCGATGCCCGGCTGCGGCTGGCGACCGGCCGTGTCGCGGTGGCGTCCCCGGACGCTGCCGAGCCGGGCGTGGTGCGCGCCGGCGACCTCACCATCGACGAGGGCACCTACACCTGTCGCCTGCGCGGTCGGGTGCTCGACCTGACGTTCAAGGAGTTCGAGCTGCTGAAGTACCTCGCGCAGCACCCGGGGCGAGTCTTCACCCGGGCCCAGCTGCTCCAGGAGGTGTGGGGCTACGACTACTACGGCGGCACCCGCACCGTCGATGTGCACGTACGCCGATTGCGCGCCAAGCTCGGCGCCGAGCACGAGCAGCTGATCGGCACCGTCCGCCACGTCGGCTACAAGTTCGTGACGCCACCCATCGCGGCGCTGCCCGAGGACGCCCCCGCCGTCCCCCTGCAGATCACCGTCTAGACACCTTTTCGCCCTAGGCTGCGCCGACATGGGCATCTCCCACGCCGACCGTCCCTACGTCAGCAGGCGCGACTTCCTGCGCCGCTCCGCCGTACTCGGTGCTGCCATCGGCGCCGGACCGGCCTTCTGGCAACAGCCGTCGTACGCCGCCAACGCACCTGTCCAGCACCTGCACCTGCAGTACGGCGACGATGCGGCCCGGACTGCGCAGGTGTCCTGGATGACCCCGGCGGCGGTGCAGAGCCCGTTCGTCGAGCTGGACGGGACGCGGCTGCCGGCCGTCACGAGGACCTACCCGGGCTACCCGAACGGCGTCTTCCACTCGGTGCGCCTCGAGGGCCTGTCGCCGTCCACCACCTACAACTACGCCGTCGGTCACGCGGGTGCGGTCGCGACGGGCGACAAGCTGACCACCGGCCCCACCGGGCGCGCGCCGTTCACCTTCACGGCCTTCGGTGACCAGAGCTTCAGCGACCCGACCCCCGGCAAGAACGACGCGCACTACAACACGTTGCTCGCGCAGCGGATCGACCCGGCCCTGCACTGCATCGTCGGAGACCTCGCGTACGCCAACGGCGACCAGCCGATCTGGGACCAGTACATGGGCATGATCTCCGGCATGGCGCGGCGCCGGCCGTGGATGCCGTGCATCGGCAACCACGAGATCGAGTCGCAGCTCGATCCGAAGGGGTATCTGCTCGACACCTGGGGCGACTTCGGCTACGACCCCTACCGGACCCGCTTCGACCTGCCCCGCAACGGAATCGACGGGCTGGAGGGCTGCTTCTACCGCTTCCGCTACGGCTCGGTGGAGTTCGTCTCCATCGACAACAACGACGTGACGTCGGAGATCCCGATCAACATCGGTTACACCGGCGGGCGGCAGGAGGACTACGTGTCGGCCGCTCTCGCTGCGGCCGCTGCCGACCCGGCCGTGGACTTCATCGTGGTGCTCATGCACCAGGCGGCGTTCTCCTCGTCGTCCAAGCACGGCTCGGACCTCGGCGTACAAACGACCTGGTTCGACGTGTTCAACAAGCACTCGGTGGACCTGGTGCTGCAGGGGCACGACCACACCTACGAGCGCACCTACGGCATGCGCGGCACGACCGTCGTCGACCGCGAGGCGCCGTACCAGACCGACACCGGGACGGTCTACTGCGTGGTCGGCAACGGTGGCGAGGTGCAGGAGCCCTTCAAGCCGGTCGTGCCGGAGTGGTCGGCCTTCCGGCAGGCCGGTGTCATCGGGACGCTCCGCGTCGACGTCGACCCCTTCGCGACATCGACGACCTCGCGCCTCACCCTCGGGCAGTACGCCGCCTCCGACGGCCGGGCGATCGAGCAGGGCATCGTGCTGGAGCGACCGCACCGCCACCCGCGCGGCGCGTCGGTCGCTCCGCCGGCTCAGCCGGCGCCGCCAGCCACCGTCCCCGCGCAAGGTGCACCGCGACCGGCGGTGGAGTCGCTGCCCTCGACGGGCGGGCTGCCCGGAGTCGCGGTGATGGGCGCGGCGGTCGCCGCCGGGGCCGCTGCGCTCTCGGTCACCGTGGGCCGCCTCCGCGACCCCTCTGACGCCTGACCGGGGGCTTGCTGGCCAGTGGCATTTGTCACGGGCAGTCGACCAGAGCCGTTCACCTGGGAGTCACCTCACGGTCGGACACCTCGGGGACCGTCTTGTTCGTGAACCTCCCAGTGCTGTCCCGCAGGTCCCTGTTCAAGGCGAGCGCCGGTGCCGCTGCCGTCGCGACGGTCGGCCTGCCTGGCCTCCGAGCCACCGCCACCGCCCGCGACGTCGCAGCCACCGGCCCTTTCCGGCACGGTGTCGCCAGCGGCGATCCGCTCGGC
>JBKJSN010000149.1:0-15310 GCA_046595815.1 Mycobacteriales bacterium | reverse complement strand
GACTGGCCGCCGGCGGCGTCGATGGTGAGCAGGTCGTGGGCGGCGTCGAACATCCGCTGCTCCAGACTGCGACTGTCGCCTGGCAGGGTCCCGAGCATCTCGGCGCGGGCACCGATCGCGGCGTGCATCTGCGCCACGATCGCCTGCGGCCCCTCCACGGTCAGCGCGGCGGCCTCGACCCCGGTGGTGTGCAGGTGCACCCCGCGGCGCTCCGCCACGGTCTTCTTCCGCTTCTGCGCGGCGGTGAGGTCGTGCAGGAACGCCACCGTCGCGAGGCGCTTCTTCAGCTCCCCCGGCGTCGGCCAGCCCCGGCCCCGGTCCAGCCGGCCCTGGCAGCGCTGCAGGGTCACCCGGATCAGCTCAGCCTGCACCCCCGGGGTGTCGGCCCAGCGGCCGGCCTCGGCGAGCAGGGCCTGGGCGTGTGGCACCCCGAGCTCCCCGGCCTCCACCAGCGCCAGCAGCTCCGGGGCCTCACCCACTCCCACCGCGGTGGCGAGCAACGCCTGGCCGGTGCGTGGGTGCACGTTCATCAGCAACGCCAGGTGGTCTCCGGCGAACTCCGCCTTCCGCGCCCCCACTGACTGCTGCAACGCCACGGCTGCGCGCCACATCTGGGCGGTCTGCTGCTGCACCAGCACCCACTGATGCGCGAACGCATCCGCCAGCACCGGCACCGAGGTGCGGAACGCCGCGATCTGCTCGGCACTGTCCGGGCCGGTCAGCACCGCCCCCCGCCGGCCATAGAGCAGATCATCACGCGCCATATCGACCGGGACCTCGGGCAGCGGCGTCCAGTGCAGCGGCTGGGCCTGGCACACGTTCGCGCACCAACCCCCACACGCGCACTGACCGAGCTCGTCCCACACCGGCCACTCGAGCACCTCATCAGGCACGTCCGGAACCGAGAAAACGCACTCCTCGGCGGACCGCACGACCGGCTCCTCTCGACAACGTGTTCGACCCCAAACACTACCCCCAACCACCGACAGTCGCAACCCCGCTGTGGACGAAAAACCCTGTGAACACAAGGGTTTCAGACCTCTCCCTCCACAGGCACGCGCTCCTGCGCCAACCCCGCCCACGGCTTCTTCGGCCCGCCTGAGGCTTCCAACCCCTCGGGGCAGTGCCGGGCGAAGTCGCACCAGGCGCACAGCGACGAAGGTCGGGGTGGGTAGTCACCTGTCTCGCCGGCCGCTACCGCCTCCGCCGCGATCGCCTCGGCCCGCCGAACGTGCCGGTCGAGGGAGTCCTCGGTGTGCTCCCACGCATGGACCTTCCCGGAGGGCAGGTGGTGCAGTTCCACCCGGGTCGAGGGCCGGCGAAACGTACGGCGGCAACCGAGGACGTAGAGCGCAAGGGCGAGCGAGCCGCGCGCGTCATCGGTCGACAGCGCTGAGCGGCCGGTCTTGCAGTCGACGACCACGACGGCGCCGTCGCGCTCATCGACCCGGTCCACCCGTCCACTCACCGTCAGCGCCGGCGAGGTGAAGGCGACGGTCCGCTCCACCCCTCGCGGCTCGGCCTCCACATCCATCGCGGCGACGTACTCCGCGACCATGTCCCCGGCGTACCCACGCCAACGACTGGCCTGGGCGTCGTCGAGGAAACCGTCGGACTGCCAGGCCGTCTCCAGCAGCCCGCGTCCGGCGGCGGGGGTTCGTTCGGACACGGGAAGGTCCCACAACCGGGCGAGCGCGAGGTGGACCGAGGTGCCCACGCTGTTGTGCGCCCACGCGGGACCGCGCGCTGGGGTGGGGCGATCGACGTACTGGAAGCGGTAACGCCGCGGGCAGTCCAGCCAGGTCAGCAGCTTCGACGGGGTGCACGAGAACAGGCGCGTCGGCATTCCCTCGAGCCCCAGCTGGTCCATCGCCCCATCCTGCCGGAGCGGCACGACAACAGCGCGCTAGAAGTCCCCACCCCCACCGGCGTCCCCACCGCCGAAGTCGCCGCCGCCCCCGGAGTCGCCGCCGAAGTCGCCCCCGCCGGACTCCCGGTCGCCGACACCGCCGACACCGCCGACACCACCGAAGCCACCCAGGCCGCCCATCAGGATCGAGCCCAGCAGGAAGGGCTCCCAGAAGTTGCCGGAGTACCACCCACCGGGGACCTGCTGCCCGCCGACCGGGCCGCCGCCGTAGTAGTGCGGCCGGCCCGGGGTGTACGTCGGCGAGCCCTCATAGGTCTCGCCGTGGACCGTCACCCGCTCCTGCGTCTGCAGCTGCGGGCCGTCACCGGCCACGAGCGGGAGCTCCGGCCCCGGGTCCAGGCCGAGCGCGGTCCGGGCGGCGCGGGCCGCCGTCAACCCCTCCACCGCGGTACGGCGAGCAGCGGCGAACTCGGCCGGAGCATCTGCCGAGGCGAGCTGGCCGCCACAGGCGGAGTACCGCTCCGACGCGTCGGCCAGTGCCTGCTGGGCCACGCGGTTGTCGCCAGGCTCCAGGTTGAGCACATCGGCCCCGAGCCGCTCGTAGAGCTGTTCGACGTCGGCCCGCAGCCCCTCGTTGAGCCGGGCGCGCCGCTGCCTAGAGGAGCGCACGGCATACCCGACGCCCGCTCCGCCCGCGAGGAGCAGGCCGCCCAGCAGCCACCCGCCGCTGCCCCCACCCGAGTCCGGTGCACCGCCATCGGCCGCAGCCTTTCCGGACTGGTTCGCGACCCGTTGCGCGAAGGACGTCACGAAGACCGTGAGGTCATCTGCGCTGAAGTCCTTGCCCTTGAAGGCCTGCAGCTCCGCCGCCAACGCCTTGCCCGACCGCACCCCACGATCGCGGGCTGCGCTGCCCTCCGTCGTACCCGCGTGCTTGTTCGCCGTGATGACCAGCACCACCGCTGCGTCGTCGCCGAGGGCCGCTGAGATCTCGCGTGCCCGCTGGTGCGCCTCGTCGCCGCTGCTGGCCTCCGAGGCGTTCAGCACCGCGACGACCACCGGCGGGTCACTGCCCGCCAGCTCGCCCGTCAGGGTGGCGACGTTCACCAGCTCCAACCCCGGCGCCTGGTAGACGGGAGCGGCCCGAAGCGCGGCGGCGACCTGTACGGCGTCCTCCGCCCGCGCGGGGGTGGCTGCGAGCAACACGAGGACGAGAGCGAGGAGCAGGCGCTTCATACCTGCATTCTCACCCCGCGTCGGCGATGAAGCCCATGACCGACTCGGCGATCAGCTGCACGGCGATGGCCGTCAGCAGCAGGCCTGCGATCCGGGTGAGCAGCACGATGCCCGCCTCCCGGATGACGCGCGTGATCGTCACGCTGAAGTACAGCGACAAGAAGACCAGCAGATGCACGGCGACGATGCCGGCCGCGATCGACAGGCTCCCCGCCAGGTCGTGGTGCTGCTTGACGAACACGATGGTCGCGACGATCGCTCCCGGCCCCGCGAGCAGCGGTGTCCCGAGGGGCACCAGCGCGACACTCACGTTGTCGACCTCGGCCGGGTCGTCCGCCTTCCCTGTCAGCAGCTCCAGCGCCACGATCGTGAGCAGCAGCCCGCCAGCCCCCTGCATCGCAGGGATGCCGATCCCGAGGTAGGCCAGGATCTGCTGGCCCAGCACCGCGAACATCGAGATCACCAGCAGCGAGACCAGCACCGCCTGGCCCGCCAGGCGGCGGCGCTTGGCATTCGTCCGCCCACCGGTCAGCCCGAGGAACAGCGGCACGTTGCCGACCGGGTCCATGATCACGACGAGGGTGACCAGCACCTCGCCGAAGAGCTTGGGATCGAAGAACTCGCTCACAACACCTCCACCCCCGTCGCGCGGCCGACGAGCTCGTCGAGGACCGCAACCGAGGTCGTCTCAGCGGCAAGCGCAACCGTCTTGGCCGCGCCGTGGAAGTCACTGGAGCCAGTGGTCAACAGCCCGAGCCCGGCAGCCAGCTCGCGCAGCCGCACCCGTGTCGGCTCCGGGTGGTCGAGGTGGTCGACCTCGATGCCTGTCAGCCCAGCCTCCGCCAGCTCCTCGATGACGCGCTCGCCGACGATCTTCCCGCGCGCTGCCGCTGCCGGGTGGGCGAACACCGTCACCCCGCCGGCCTCACGAACCAGCCGCACGGCCTCGAGCGCGTCGATCTCGAGCCTCGCAACCCAGCACCGGCCGCCCGTACCGATCCACTCGGGCGTGAACGCCTCCGCCAACGACGACACCAGCCCGGCATCGACCAGGGCCTGGGCGATGTGAGGGCGGCCGATCGTGCCGCCGGCTGCCCGCCGTACCTGCTCCCAGGCGATCGGGTGACCGTCGGCGGCGAGCAACTCCACCATCCGCTGCGCGCGGGTCTCGCGGCTCGTCACGACCTGCTCCAACCGGTCCGCGAGGGGCTGGTACGTCGGGTCGAACAGGTAGCCGAGCATGTGCAGGCCGACGCCCTCGTGAGTGCAGGAGATCTCGGCACCGCGTACCAGGGACAGGCCGACGGGGAGCGCAGCGGCGGCCTCGTCCCAACCCGCCGTCGTGTCGTGATCGGTGATCGCCACGGTGCGCAGACCCACCTCCGCCGCGGCCTCCACCAGCGCGGTCGGCGACAGGGTGCCGTCGGAGGCGCTCGAGTGGGTGTGGAGGTCGATCACCACCCCAAGGCTACGGAAGGCGGGGTGAGGGTGCTCCCAGCGGCAGTTCAAAGGGGTCGTGCCGCAGGTCGTGCAGGTCGACGTGCTCCATGAGGACGAGCTCGGCGGCGGGCGGCCAGACGACCGCCCACAGCCACACGCCCATCGCCTCGCCGACGAAGGCGGAGCGGTCGTCGGCGGACTTCGCCCGCCACAACGGAGTGGGGTGCCCCTGCGCCAGGATCTTCGCCTCGGGCGCACCAGCCGTGAGGTCGCCGGGGTCGAGGGCCTCGACCCCGGCCGTCCACGCACCGAGTCCGACGCCGGGCTCCTCGGCGATGACGATGAGGTCCGCCGGACCGCCCAGCGGCGACGGGCCTGCGAGGGCGAGCAGCGTCGCGATCGCTCCGCTCCTGTCGTCCCCGCACCAACCGAGCCCACCCATGGTCCAGCCATGCAGCAAAGGTCGCGGCGACCAGACAGGCACCCGCGAGGTTGCCGTCACCTGAGGCAGGACCTCCGACCGCGCTCCGAAGTAGGGATGCACCGGACCGTGCTCGGAGCACGACCAGTCGCTCGACATCAGCCCGGGGGCACGCAGCCCAGAGCCGCACCGGGGGCACCGGGCTGCGAGGGTCATACCCCCCACGGTGACCGTGTCCTCAGCGCGGAGTCAAGAGCACGCTTGAACTACTCGACCAGGATCGGGCGTCCCGGCTGCTCGCCACCACGCGCGTCGAGGTAGCTCTGCTTGGGCACCATGACCTTGCGGCGGAAGATGCAGACGAGCACGCCGTCCTGGTTGTAGCCCTTGGTCTCGACGTACACGATGCCGCGGTCGTCCTTGGACTTCGACTCCGTCTTGTCCAGCACCGTCGTCTGGCCATAGATGGTGTCGCCGTGGAACGTCGGAAAGACGTGCTTGAGCGACTCGACCTCGAGGTTCGCGATCGCCTTGCCGCTCACGTCGGCCACCGACATCCCCAGCAGCAGCGAGTAGACGTAGTTGCCCACCACAACGTTCTTGCCCTGCGGCGTGGTGGTCGCGTAGTTGGCGTCCATGTGCAGCGGGTGGTGGTTCATGGTGAGCAGGCAGAAGAGGTGGTCGTCGTACTCCGTGACCGTCTTGCCTGGCCAGTGCTTGTAGGTCGCCCCGACCTCGAACTCCTCGTAGCTGCGACCGAACTGCACGGCGACTCCTCAAGAAATAGGGGACTGGTACGGCGGAAAGGTTGCCGCTCAGTGTGTCAGCGTGACTGCCGTCACGAGGCCTTGGGTCGGTCCTCCTGAGGCAGCGCGCACGCCGGGGTGCCGCCGGGCATGAGGTCGCGGTGGTTCGCGACCCAGCGGTAGACCCCGCGGGCCAGCCAGCTGATCGGCGGGGTGAGCAGCAGCAGTCCGGCCGGTCGCCACCACCACTGGCTGCGCAGGAGCAGCCGGCCGACGGCCGCATGACCGGCGCTGGTGCGGTCCGGCTCGACGAAGCGCAGGGACTCCTCGCACTGCTCCGCCGTGAGTCCGAGCGCGTCGAGGTCGGCGAACTGGTAGGCCACCACCACGTCGGCCCCGAGGTGCAGGCGGGTCACCCACCGCACGCTTGAGGTGCAGAAGGCACAGTCGCCGTCGTACACGAGGGTGGTGCTCACGCCCCCAGTGTCGCACCCGTCCAGCGGACCGGCGGCCCATGACCGTGGCAGTCCGCGACGTGGACGGGCGCCTCGCCGACCCGCTGCAGGTGCACTTGGAAGGTCAGCTCGCCGTCGAACGTGCGCGGCTCCATGCTGGCCCGCACCACCGGACCCTTTGCCTGTGCGAGCAGCGCGTCGACGGCGGCGCGCTCGGCGGGGTCGACGTACTGCCACACGACGCTGTGCCAGACGACGGTGGTCACATCGTCCTGCGCGGCCAGCTCGCGGGTGAGGAACTCCAGCGCCCCGGCCCGCTCCACCTTCACCGGCACCTCGCGGGCGATCTCGATGGCCGCACGCAGCCGAGCGTGCCGCGCGACCTGGTCACCCCAGACGTAGGAGGTGAGGGTCAGCCGCCCCTCCTCGGTCGTCGGGTCGAGCGGGTTCGGGTCGCAGCCCCGCCGCTCCACCACCTCCAGCGTCCTCACCTGTGGCCCCTTCAACCCCCTCAAAGGTGATGACGCAAGGGGGTGGGGGGCCTCCCAGGGTTGGACCAGGCGGACCTGGCTGCTGGGGTCGCCGAGCACCTCCGACCCGACCTCGTAGGCGAAGCGGTCGCAACGCAGGTTCAAGCCTGCGCTCGCGCCGATCTCCAGCAACCGCAGGGGTTTTCCGATGAGTTGGAGCACGCCGAAGAGCACTGCGGACCGGGCCACCTCGTTGGTCTGCACGGTGCTGCGGACGAGGGTCCGCAGTTCCTCGAGGTACTGGCGGACCGTAGCCTCCGCGGCCGGCCAGACCGCCTCGACGTCCGCCGTACCACCGACGCTGGGGTAGTGCTCGGCCAGCGCCGGCGCGCGGCCCTCGAGCACCAGCCGGTGCAGCGAGCCGGCGAAACGCAGCGGCGGGACGGATCCGCCTGGGTCGGCGGCGTGCGGCCCCATGAGGTCGGCGGCGACGCCACCGCTCTCGAGGTCGTCGGCAGCGCCCTCGAGCAGCGCGCCGGTGAGGGGGCTGCCGTAGCTGCGGCAGCCCTCAGCCTGGCTTCGGAAGCGGGTCGCCAGGTCGCGCACAGCGACAGCCTCCCTCATCCGCCTGGGGACAACTCAGCCGCCTTGTCGGTGCCGTTCGGCAGCGTCGGCGACTCGCGAGAGGACAAGACCATGAACCCGCAGATGCAGTCCTGGCTCGACCAGGAGGACGCCCGTACCACCGACGTCATCAGGAAGCACGGCTGGGCGATCGAGTACGTCATGGCGGAGCCGCAACGGCAGCGCTGCTCGATCGCCTACACGATCGGGCTGTTCGGCCTCGGTCACCCCGAGCTCGTGGTGGTGGGGATGGAGCCCTACACGACAGCCGGTGTCCTGAACGAGGTGGCCTCTCGCGTGCGGTCCGGGCAGGACCTGGTGCCCGGCCAGCTGCTGTCCTTCGCCGGCTGGTTCCACCGGGTCACGGTCGAGACCTTGCCCAACCCTGCACAGATCCTGTTCGCCGCGAACCGCTTCTACCAACGGCCCGACGAGGCCTCCGTCCCGGCGTACCAGCTGACCTACGACGATCTCAACGGGCGCTTCCCCTGGGAGCCCGGCTACGCGAACGAGGACTGGATCCAGCCGAGGCCGGGGGCGTACCGTGCGTAGCATGGCCCGCCAGCCTGAGGCCCTCCGCCGAGCCGTAAGGGCAGCTGTCGGACTTGGATGGGCGAAGAACGCGAACGAGGGAACGCTCGACGCCCTTCGCGACGAGCTCGTCTCCTTCTGCCGCGATGCCGCGCTTGACGCGCATATTCGCGAGTACCCCGAGGCCCGACCGACTCTGGGCGGAGTCGCCCTCGCGCTGGCCGAGTTGCGCCACGACCCTCTCGCCGATGAGCCTGAGCTCATCGAGCAGGCCGCTCGCGAGATCGTGCTCCTGCGTCCGGAGGCGGAGCTGGCAGAAGTGCTGGGCTGGGCGGCGAGCCTCGCCCACCACCGTGGCGACTAGATCCTCAGTGGTGGTCGTCCTCGACAACGAGGCCGTGCAAGCCGTCGCCGACCCCCAGCACCCCAAGCACCGCCGACTCACAGCGGCGCTTCGCGCGGCACGCACAGATCAGGCGCGGGTGCTCGTCCCCCTCGCCGTGCGCGTCGAGGCGGCGGTACTGCGCGACTCGCCCACGACGACCTCCCTCGGACGGCTGAAGGTCGAGGACGTTCCCTTGAGCAGCCCGCGAGCCGACCGTGCGATCGAACTCGCGGTGGGACTTACCGCTTCCGCAGTCGACGCGACCGTGGCCCAGTGCGCCGAGGAGCACGCCGCTGCGGGGGCGCGGGTGACGGTGTACACGTCCGACGTGCACGACCTGGAGCAGCTCTGCGCACGCGCGACCGGGCGGATCTCGGTACGCAGGGTCTGACCTCTCAGCCCAGGTCGGCCTCTGGGCGGGCGGGGTCGCGCAGGTCGACGCCCTGGGCGAGCCAGCGCTCTTCAAGAGCGCCCGCCCCATGCACCCGCTTCCACGCGGCCTCGTTGCGGGTCATCGGCAGCAACGGCAAGAACTGCACCGGCTCGTCGCCGTCCAGGGACAGGTCAGACACCAGCCCGCCCGGCTCGCCCACGAGTACGGCGGTGAACCGCGCGCCCTCCCACAGCGGCTCTTCGAGGTCCAGGCCGGCACCCGCCTTGATGACCACGCCCTCCACGGCGGGGCTGGCCGCGAGCGTCGCGAGCCGACGCAGCACGGAGTCCTGCGCGCCCCGCACGCTCAGGATCAGCTCGGCCCGCGGACCATGCTGCGCGACCAGGTCGGTGCCGGGGTCGGCCATCGGCGACCGCGACATGCCCACTGTGGCGTAGCGGACGAGGCCGTCGGCATCTGGGCCGAAGCGCAGCACGTCGATGCTCTCGGTGCCGAGGAAGCTCACGCCCGCCCGACCGCTGTCGTGCCCGAGCACCGAAGCGAGGTGCGCCTCGACGAGGGTGAGCACCTGGTTCCCGTCCACGGTCCCCGACGCTACCCACCCCCGGACGTCATCACGCCGCCGCCTGGTGTCGGGGGCAGAAGTGATGACGTAAGGGTTATTCGGCGACGGTGGTGGCCCGGCTGACGGGGGCCGGACCGAGGGGCTTTCCGCCGTACACGACCTTGCCCTGCTCGTCCTGGAACGTCAGCCAGCCGATCGCGCCGCGCTGACCGATGCCGGGCCTGCGGTAGTCGCAGACGCCCTTGGGGAAGGCCGATTGCAACGTCGTCCACTGCGCGGCGGTGAAGCTCACGTTGTAGTCGTCGCGCCGCAGCGGCTTGAGCTGGCAGGCGAGCACGTCGTCGGCCAGCGGTCCGCCGGCAGCGATGCGAGGAGAGGCGTAGGAGGCGACCGTCTGGTCGCAGACCTCCGACGGAACCGACTGCCCGACGCCGTTCGTGCAGCGGTCACCGACGTCCTCCGGCCGGTCCTGGATGATTTTCCGCGCCAAGGGAAGCTGGCGCTTGTCCGCCTCGACGCGGGCCAGCCACTTGTCCAGGGCGAAGATGGCCTGGTCGACGTAGTTGCCATCGCCGAGCAGTGGCACCTGACCCCGCCACAGGACCTGGTTGGCCGCCGTACCGAAGTTGCGGAGCAGTCGCGCCCGTAGGGCGTAGGTGCGGTAGACGTCGTGGAAGGCGCCCGGGTCCGGCCCGCGTAGGTCGATGATCGCGACCTTGTCGAGGTTGTTCGCGCTGTTGACGGCACCGGCGGAGTAGGCCCGCTCCAGCCCGAGGCGGTCGCCCGCCAGCCGGTCGGCGCTGCGGTCGCCCCGGATGTCGATGCCGCCGATGCGAGCGTTCACGTCGACGAACTGGGCCGGGGTCAGCAGGCCCTGACGCAGGCCCGCCAGGCCGTACTGGATCCCGACGTTGCCGATGCCGCGGTAGGCGAACCCGTCGGGGCGCTTGCCGAACAGGTTGACCATGTAGTCCTGCAGCGTGCACTTCACGCCGCCGGGGTTCTTGGCGGGGTCGTACACCTTCTCCGCCGGCACCCCTGGGCAGCTGCGGGACGGGTCACTGCTGTTGGCGATGGCGCTGGTGAAGCTGACGGGGTTGGCGATGTTCGGGTGCCCGAGCACCTGACCGATCGACACGGGGTCCCAGGTGGTGCCCGGCGCCCAGCGCGCCGGGTCCTGGAAGTAGCGCAGCAGCATGAGGTAGTCGACGTACTGCTGGGCTGAGCTCCACGCGTCGGTGAACGAGCACTGCGGGCTGATCCCCTGGTAGACGCCGGGGTAGGCGTTGGCGACCTGCTGTTGCACGAGCGACCCGCCGGAGCACCCCGAGCCGATCGTGTAGCGGACGGTGCCGTACTGCTCGATGACGCGTTCCTTCGTCATGATCAGCGACTCGGCCTGGGTGAGGAGGTTGCAGTTGTGGCCGGCGTTGTCGAGCGCGTGACTGGCCACCACGAAGCCGGCGCCGAGCACCTCGGTGTTCAGCACGTCCGGCGCGCTGCCGCTCTTGTACTCCGTGTCGCAACTGAAGCCGTGGGTGAGCACGAGCTTGTGGTTGAACTGCGGCTGCGGCCGCACCGCCGTCCACGGCTTCCCCGGCTGGAACAGCGCAGCGATGCGGTACTCGTCGCGGTCGGAGAATCCGGTCTCGACGCGGACGATGAAGGGGACGGTCGCGCCGGTCTGCGTCGTCGTGCTGGCGATCAGGGCTGCGGGCGGTGGGCTCTTGGGGTCGTAGCTCTGCAGCGACCCGCCCGTGACCGGCAGGTAGGAGTAGGCGTAGGTCGGGGCCTTGTGACACTGCTTGCCGGTGGTGCCGGCGGCGCAGGCCCACGGCTGGATCTGCGGCCCGGCGAACACCGGCCCGTCGATCGAGTGGTTGGTCAGCACGAGGCGGGAGCTTCCTCCGGCGACGGACGCGGTCACGAGGTTGCGCCCGGCGCGCAGCCCTGTCACCAATGCGACGTAGCGACCACCGACCCGCTGGAACGAACGAGTGACGTCCCGCCCATTGACCAAGATGGTCACCTCCACCGGCGTCAGGGCAACGGCGACCAGGGCGTTACCGCCCGAGACCAGGTCAGCGCGGCCCGACAGCACCTCGATGGCTGGCGGGGCGTAACTCGGCGAGGTCGCCCACGCCTGGGGAAGGAAGGGCACCGCGACAGCGCAGGTGGCGACCAGGGCGAGCAGCCGGGTGCGGCGACGAGGAAGTCGCATGGGGGGGGCTCCAGAGGGCGAGAGGACGTCCTGCCCTGCCCTTTCGACGCCCAGCCCGCGATCCCTGTCCTGTTGTCTGCTCGTTCCGTCGACCCGGGCCCGATCGGGGCCGGGCTCCACGCTCAGAGAGAGCCCAGAACCCGAGGACAGTCGACGGAGCGGGCAGACAACGGTCAGCCCTTGAGGCCGTAGTCCTTCAGCAGGCCGCGGCTGATGATCGTCTTCTGGATCTCCGAGGTGCCCTCGCCGATGAGCAGGAACGGCGCCTCACGCATGAGCCGCTCGATCTCGTACTCCTTGGAGTAGCCGTAGCCGCCGTGGATCCGGAACGACTCCTGGGTCACCTCGACGCAGTACTCGCTGGCGAGCAGCTTGGCCATGCCGGCCTCGACGTCGTTGCGCTTGCCCATGTCCTTCAGGCGCGCGGCGTTGACCATCATCAGGTGGGCGGCCTCGACCTTGGTGGCCATCTCGGCGAGCTTGAACTGGATCGCCTGGTGCTGGGCGATCGGCTTGCCGAAGGTCTGGCGCTGCTGGGCGTAGGAGATGGCGAGCTCGAAGGCCCGGATCGAGATGCCGCAGGCGCGGGCCGCGACGTTGACGCGGCCGACCTCGACGCCGTCCATCATCTGGTAGAAGCCCTTGCCGCGGCCTTCCTCCCCGCCGAGGATCGCGGACGCCGGCATGCGGGCGCCCTCCATGATCATCTCGGTGGTCTCGACGCCCTTGTAGCCCATCTTCTCGATCTTGCCGGGGATGGTGATCCCCTGGGCCGTCTCGCCGAAGCCCGGCTCCTTCTCGATCAGGAAGGTGGCCATGTTCTTGTAGACCGAGTCGCCGCCCTCGTCGGTCTTGACCAGGGTCGCGATCAGACCGGCGCGCGCGCCGTTCGTGAGCCACATCTTCTGGCCGTCCAGGACGTAGGAGTCCCCGTCACGTACGGCCTTGCTCTTGATCGCGGCGACGTCGGAGCCGCAGCCGGGCTCGCTCATCGAGAAGCCACCGCGGATCTCACCGGCCGCCATGCGGGGCAGGTAGTTCGCCTTCTGCTCCTCGGTGCCGTGGTGCATGAGCATGTACGCCACGATGAAGTGCGTGTTGATGACGCCCGACACGCTCATCCAGCCGCGGGCGATCTGCTCGACCACCAGGGCGTACGTCAGCAGCGACTCGCCGAGCCCGCCGTGCTCCTCGGGGATCATGAGCCCGAACAGGCCCATCTCCTTCATGCCCTCCACGATCGCCTCGGGGAACTCGTCCTTGTGCTCGAGGTCCGTGGCGTAGGGGATGATCTCCTTGTCCACGAAGGTCTTGACGGTGCTCAGGATCTCCTGCTGGACCTCGGTGAGGCCCTCCGTGCCGGCCAGACGTCCCATGACGATCTCCCTCTGCGTGGTGTTACCGGGAGTGTCCCACCGCCGGGGTAGGCGCGGCCAGCCGAGCCGGGTGAGGCACGTCACCCACAGCCCGGTCAGACCCGGGCCAGGTCTCAGGTGAAGAAGCCGACCAGCAGGAAGGCGTTGAGCCCGCTGATGACGGTGGCCACGACCCAGGCCACGGCGGTGGTCACCGGCCGGTTGACCAGAGCCCCCATCACGTCGCGGCGCCGGGTGAGCAGCACCAGCGGCACCAGGGCGAACGGGATGCCGAAGCTCAGGACCACCTGCGACAGCACCAGGGCCCTGGTCGGGTCGAAGCCGACCGCCAGCACGACCAGCGCCGGGGCCATCGTCACGGCCCGCCGGACCAGCAGCGGGATCCGGCGGCGCAGGAAGCCCTGCATGACGACCTGGCCGGCGTAGGTCCCGACGCCGCTGGAGGCGAAGCCGCTCGCCAGCAGCGCCACCGCGAACGCGAAGGCCAGCGGTGCCCCCGCGATCCGCTCGAGCGCGGCGTGCGCGCCCTCGAGGGAGTCGACGCCCGGCTCGCCGAGGAGCAGCTGGGCGGCCACGACGAGCATGGCGCCGTTCACCAGGCCCGCGACGCCCATGGCGACGACGACGTCCAGGCGCTGGTGGCGCAGCAGCACCTGCACCTCCTCGGGGTCGTGGGCCTTGATGCGGTCCTGGGTCAGCGCGCTGTGCAGGTAGATCACGTGCGGCATGACCGTCGCGCCGAGGATGCCGGTCGCGAGCAGCACGCTCTCGGTGCCCTCGAAGCCCGGCACGAGCCCGGCGGCAAGCTCGGAGCCGTCGGCGCCGGAGGTCACCGCGCTGTAGAGGAAGCCCAGGGCGATGACGCCGAGCAGCCC
Source organism: Mycobacteriales bacterium (assembly GCA_046595815.1). GTDB lineage: Bacteria > Actinomycetota > Actinomycetes > Mycobacteriales > SCTD01 > RYN-111. Next base: position 1,701 of record JBKJSN010000149.1, on the reverse strand, counting down.
GCCGATGACCAGCTCGAAGGGCCGGTAGCCGCGACCCTGCAGCCCGAGCAGCGCGAACGCGACGGCCGCGGTGATCGCCCCACCGGTCAGCAGCGGGATGCCGAACAGCAGGTGCAGGGCGATCGCCCCGCCGATGATCTCGGCCAGGTCGGTCGCCATCGCGACGACCTCGGCCTGCAGCCACAGCCCGCGCACGACCGGTCGGGGGAAGTGGTCGCGGCACAGCTCGGCGAGGTTGCGGCCGGTCGCGAGGCCGACCTTGCCGGACAGCGACTGCACGAGCATGGCCATGAGGTTGGCCGCGACGATCACCCAGACCAGCAGGTAGCCGAACTGCGCGCCGGCGGAGAAGTTCGTGGCGAAGTTGCCCGGGTCGACGTAGGCGATGGCCGCGACGAACGCCGGGCCGAGCAGGGGCAGCCGGCCACGAACGGGGCCGCGCCGCCGTACGGCCTGCAGCTCGGTCGTCACCGGCGCCATGGTGCCGTACGGGTGACGACCTGCCTACTCGACGGGCACGCTGACCACGCGCCCGGCGCGGATCACCAGGGCCAGCCCGGACACCAGCAGCACCGCCGCCGGGACCGCGAGCAGCGGTGGCGTCTGCCCGAGGAAGACCGCGGCGATCAGCGCCGCGCCCGGGATCTCCAGCAGGATCGACAGGCTGACCACCGTCGGGTTGGTCGTCTTGAGCACCCGGTTGAACAGCGAGTGCCCGAGCAGCTGCGCACCGGCGGTCAGGGCGACGAGCTTGAGCCAGTCGTCGGCGTCGTAGCCCGACAGGGCCTGCCCGCCGAGCAGGCACACCGGCAGCAGCAGCAGCGCCGTCAGCGAGTAGCACAGCGCGGTGTACGTGGTGGTGCTGACGCTGCGCCGCACCTCCGAGCCCGCGGTCATGTACGCCGCGGCGAACGCGCCGCCGACGACCGCCAGCGCGTCGCCGAACAGCGCCCGGCCCGACACGGCGAAGTCGACGCCGGTCAGCAGCAGCGCACCGCTCATGGCGACCCCGATGCCGATCCACACCCGGCGCCCGACCGGCACGCCCCGGGCGCCCGACAGCAGCGCCGCCCACACCGGCTGGGTCGCGACCAGGGCCGTCGCGCTGGCGACCGAGGTGTAGCCCAGCGACGGGATCCAGGTCGCGAAGTGCAGTGCGAGGAACAGCCCGGCCAGCCCGATCAGCCTGCGCTCGCGACGATCCAGCAACCGCAGCTCGTCACGGCAGGTCAGCAGCACTGCCGGCACCAGCACCCCGGCCGCCATCGCGTTGCGCCAGAAGGCGATGGCGAGGGCAGGTACCGCGGCCGCGGCGATCAGCGGCCCGGAGGTGCTGACCGCCACCAGCGCGACGGTCAGGACGACGGCGTCGGAGCCCTGCGGCCGGCCGACGGGCGCCAGGTCGGTCAGGACCTTGGCGGAGCCGCCGTTCGCGGGCGTCGTGGGGGCAGTCACGCGGTCACCGGGCACGCCCCTCACTGTGCCAGCCGGGCCAACCCGCTCGCCGCGACCTCGTAGCCCAGCGCAGCGCCGACCTCGTCGCTGCTGCGCAGGTGCACCCCGCCCCACACCCGGCCGTCGACGTTCTCCTGCTCCAGCTGGTCCCAGCCGTCGAAGCGGCGGGTCACCCCGGCGACGGTCAGCACGGACCGGCGGTCGCCGAGCCGGGCCTGCAGCACCGAGGCAGCAGCCGCGGCGTAC
>JBKJSN010000163.1:0-4439 GCA_046595815.1 Mycobacteriales bacterium | reverse complement strand
CTCGTCGGTGCGCTCGACGTTGATCCGCTTGCCGATCTTCTCTTCCATCCACATCCGGGCGCCACCGGCGCCGCAGCAGAAGCCGCGCTCCTTGCAGCGGGGCATCTCGGTGGTGGTCAGCCCCTTGATCGCAGCGAGGACCTCGCGCGGCGGTGTGTAGACCTGGTTGTGCCGGCCGAGGTAGCAGGGGTCGTGGTAGGTCACCGAAGCGTCGACCGGCACGACCGGCGTGAGATGCCCTTCCTCGATGAGCTTGCCGAGCAGCTGGGTGTGGTGGACGACCTCGTAGTTGCCGCCGAGCTGCGGGTACTCGTTCTTGATGGTGTTGAAGCAGTGCGGGCACGTCGCGACGATCTTCACGCCGGTCTCGCGGGAGGCCCCGACGCTGTTGAGGACCTCGACGTTCTGCTGGCCGAGCATCTGGAAGACGAACTCGTTGCCCAGCCGTCGGGCAGGGTCACCGGTGCAGGACTCCATCGAGCCGAGGATCGCGAACTCGACGCCCGCGATGTGGAGCAGCTCGGCGAAAGCCTTGCTGACCTTCTTACTGCGGTCCTCCAAGCCTCCGGCGCAGCCCACCCAGAAGAGGTACTCGACCTCCGGGGGGATCTGGCCCTCGACGATCTTCACCTCGAACGACAGGCCCTCGGTCCACTCCGTGCGGGTGCTGTTGTTCATGCCCCACGGGTTGCCCTTGTTCTCCAGGTTGCGCAGCATGACGCCGGCCTCGCTCGGGAACGCAGACTCGATCAGCACCTGGTAGCGGCGCATGTCCAGGATGTGGTCGACGTGCTCGATGTCGACGGGGCACTGCTCGACGCACGCTCCGCAGGTCGTGCAGGACCACAGGACATCGGGGTCGATGACGCCGCCTTGCGCCTCGGTGCCGACGAGCGGTCGTTCGTACTGCTCCTTGTTGGAGCCCAGGATGCGGCCGAAGCCGTTCTCGGGGACCTCGTGTCCGTGGTGCTCCTGGTCCGCGACGGACGGTGCGGCAGCCAGGACCGCGTCCTTGTCGGTCGCCAGGATGTAGGGAGCCTTGGCGAACAGGTGGTCGCGCAGGCCCATGATCAGCAGCTTCGGGCTCAGCGGCTTGCCGGTGTTCCAGGCGGGGCACTGGCTCTGGCAGCGGCCGCACTCGGTGCAGGTCGCCATGTCGAGCATCGCGGTCCACTTGAAGTCCTCGATCTTGGCCACGCCGAACGTGTCGGTCTCCGGGTCGGCCTGCTCGAAGTCCAGCGGCTTGCCCTTGCTGATCATCGGCTGCGCGGCGCCCAGGGCCACGCCGTACGGGTCGCGCTTGACCGTGACGTTGACCGGCGCCAGGAAGATGTGCAGGTGCTTGCTGTAGACCACGATCACCAGGAAGCCGAAGATCACCGCGACCTGGGCGAGGATGAAGACGGTCTCGATCCACTCGTTGGCCGTGTGGCCCAGCGGGTCCAGGGCGAGCGCGACGAGCTTGGACGTGAAGGTCCACCACTGGTGGTCCTGGTAGGGGAAGACGCCGGTGTTGATCTGCGGGCCGCGGTAGGCGAACAGGGTGACCGCGACCATCGAGATCATGAACAGCACCAGCCAGGCCGGGCCGGTGTGGCTGCCGTAGAACCGGCTCTTGCGCTCGATGACCTTGGGCTCCTGCTGGCGCCGGATCACCGCGAACGTCGCGAGCGCCACCAGCAGCAACGTGCCGATCAGGTCCTCGGCGAAGCCCACCAGGCGCCAGTGCCCGATGACCGGGATCGCGAAGTCCTTGTCGAACAGCGCGCCGATCGCCTCGATGATCGTCAGCGTCAGGATCGTGAACGCCCAGAACGTGATCGCGTGCGCGACACCGGGCACGCTCCACTTCAGCAGCCGCCGCTGGCCGAAGACCTCCTCGACCTGCGCCTGCAGCCTGCGGGGGAGGTCCTTGAAGCGACCCGGGGCCGGCTGGCCGCTCGTGATCAGCTTCGCGAGGAACAGCACCCGGCGAGCCGCGATCGCCAACGTGATGGCGATGATGCCGAGCCCGACGATGAGCCGGATCGCGATGTGGGTGTCCACGCGGACCTCCGTTGTGTCACGTGCCTGCGGGTGCGTCCCTTCCCCAAGCCTGTAGTCGGGAAGTTTCGCGTCCGCGCGAGCCTACGCAACGGGGTGTGGCGCCGCCTCAGCGGGTGGCCCGAGGCTACTCACGGGTAACCCCGTCCCACCGTGGCCTCCCCCGCCCCCTCCCCCCGGCGTTGTCTGCTCCATCCGTTGATCCTGGCCCGGTAGTGCCCCTCTCTCGAGCGTGACGGAGGGGCCGTTTGCCCCGGGCCTCGACGATCTGGGCAGACAACGCCCCGAGGGGCGGTGGCTTCCGCGGCGGGGGGCCCGGTTTCTAGAGGCCGACGCCGCCCAGGGCGTGGAAGAAGGCCACCAGCGCGCGCCACACGAGGACCGTCAACGGGGCGGCCAGCAGCAGCGCCAGCACCAACGCGACCAGACGAGTCCCGGCATGCGGCCCGCCGTGTCTTCCCCGCAACTCTCTGAGCACCCCCCGAGAGTGCCAGCCGGCCTACCGGAGCACCACCCCGGCGGATCTGCCCGGGCCGGCTGCCCCCCGCCTCACGCCCGCCTGCCTCACGCCCGCCTGCCTCACGCGCGCCCGCCTCACGCGCGAAAGGAGGGAACGGCACCGGTTGAGGCCGAAAAACGGTGTCCAACCCTCCTTTCGCCGGGGAGGGGGGTGGCGGGCGCCGGGGAGGGGGTGGCCGGGGTGGCCGGTGGCCGGGGTGGGCGGGAGGCGGGTTCGAGGGCCGGGACGCGGGAACGGGGGAGGGGCAAACTTGAGTGGGGAACACTCAACTGTGTTTGACAGTTGACCGATGCGACAGGCAACCTGAGTCCTGAGCACTCAACTCCACCGAGACTCCACCCGAGACCAGCAAGGAGCACCACCCATGGCACGAGCGGTCGGCATCGACCTCGGTACCACCAACTCCGTCGTCAGCATCCTCGAGGGCGGCGAGCCCACGGTCATCGCCAACGCCGAGGGCTCGCGGACCACGCCGAGCATCGTGGCGTTCGCCAAGAACGGCGAGGTCCTGGTGGGCGAGATCGCCAAGCGTCAGGCGGTGACCAACGTTGAGCGGACCATCCGCTCCGTGAAGCGCCACATGGGCACCGACTGGAGCCAGGAGGTCGACGGCAAGACCTTCACCCCCCAGCAGATCAGCGCCTTCGTGCTGCAGAAGCTCAAGCGCGACGCGGAGTCCTACCTCGGCGAGACCATCACCGACGCGGTGATCACGGTCCCGGCGTACTTCTCCGACCACGAGCGCCAGGCGACCAAGGAGGCCGGCGAGATCGCGGGCCTGAACGTCCTGCGCATCGTCAACGAGCCGACCGCGGCTGCCCTGGCCTACGGCCTGGACAAGGGCGAGCACGAGCAGACCATCTTGGTCTTCGACCTCGGCGGCGGCACCTTCGACGTGTCGCTGCTCGAGATCGGTGACGGCGTCATCGAGGTCAAGGCCACCAGCGGTGACAACAAGCTGGGCGGCGACGACTGGGACAACAAGGTGGTGGACCACCTCGTCAAGCAGTTCAGCAACCAGAACGGCATCGACCTGTCCAAGGACAAGATGGCGATGCAGCGGCTGCGCGAGGCCTCGGAGAAGGCCAAGATCGAGCTGTCCAGCAGCCAGGCGACGTCCATCAACCTGCCCTACATCACGGCTGGCGCCGACGGCCCGCTGCACCTGGACGTCTCGATGACGCGGGCTGAGTTCCAGCGTCTGACCCAGGACCTGCTCGACCGCTGCAAGGCGCCGTTCCACAACGCGATCAAGGACGCCGGCATCTCCCTGGCGCAGCTCGACCAAGTCGTGCTCGTCGGCGGCTCGACCCGCATGCCCGCCGTCACCGACCTGGTGCGCGAGATGACCGGTGGCAAGGAGCCCAACAAGGGCGTCAACCCGGACGAGGTCGTCGCCATCGGCGCTGCCCTGCAGGCCGGTGTCCTCAAGGGTGAGGTCAAGGACGTCCTGCTCCTGGACGTCACCCCGCTGTCCCTTGGCATCGAGACCAAGGGCGGCATCATGACCAAGCTCATCGAGCGCAACACGACGATCCCGACCAAGCGGTCTGAGGTCTTCACCACGGCCGATGACAACCAGCCGAGCGTCCAGATCCAGGTGTACCAGGGCGAGCGCGAGATGGCGGCCTACAACAAGCGCCTCGGGATGTTCGAGCTGACAGGTCTTCCCCCTGCGCCGCAAGGGGTTCCGCAGATCGAGGTCACCTTCGACATCGACGCGAACGGCATCGTCCACGTCTCCGCCAAGGACCTCGGGACCGGCAAGGAGCAGTCGATGACCATCACCGGCGGCTCGGCCCTGCCCAAGGAAGACATCGAGCGCATGATGAAGGAAGCGGAGACCTACGCCGAGGAGGACAAGCAGCGCAAGGAG
>JBKJSN010000142.1:0-13139 GCA_046595815.1 Mycobacteriales bacterium | reverse complement strand
CCCGCGTCGAGCAGGGGCTGCTCGGCCGCGCGGACCTGCGCGACGGTGTGGGCGCGCCTCACGTCCCGCTCTCGGCGACGACGAAGGCCGTCGCGATGCCGGCGTCGTGGGTGATGGACAGGTGCCAGCGGGTGATGCCCAGCTTGGTCGCGAGCTCCAGCGCCCGACCGGTGATGACCAGGACGGGCTTGCCGTTCTCCTCGTTGATCACCTCGGCCTCGGTCCAGTCCAGGCCGGGGGCACCGAGGACCTTGGCGGCTGCTTCCTTGGCGGCGTACCGCCCGGCGAGGGACTCGATCCGCTCGGCCTCCTGCTCGGCCGGGGTGAACAGCCGGTCCAGCAGCGCCGGTGTCCGCTCGAGCGACTTGGCCAGCCGGGCGACCTCGACGACGTCCACGCCGATCCCGATGATCATTCGACGGTCACCGACTTCGCGAGGTTGCGCGGCTGGTCGACGTCCAGGCCCCGGGCCCGCGCCACCTCGGCCGACAGCACCTGCATCGGCACGATCATGAGCAGCGGGGTGAGCAGCGACTTGGTGTCCGGGATGCGGATGATCGTCTCGGCGTACGGCGTGACGCTCTCGTCGCCGTCGGTCGCGATGACGATCGTGCGCGCCCCGCGGGCCCGCACCTCCTGGATGTTGTTCACCATCTTCGGCTGCAGCGCGTGGCGCGGGGCGATGACCACGACCGGCGTGCCGTCCTCGATCAGCGCGATCGGCCCGTGCTTGATCTCCCCCGCCGGGAAGCCCTCCGCGCTGATGTAGGCGAGCTCCTTGAGCTTCAGCGCCCCCTCGAGCGCCATGGGGTACCCCACGTGCCGGCCGAGGAAGAGCACCCGCTCCTCCTTGGCCAGGTCGCGCGCAAGGGCCCGCACCGGCTCCATCCGGCGCAGGACCTCGGTGACCAGGTCGGGGATCTCCTGCAGGTCGCGCAGGTGGGCCCGCACCTCATCAGCGTCGCGGGTGCCACGCACCTGCGCGAGGTACAGCCCCACGACGTACATCGCGGCAAGCTGGGCGATGACGGCCTTGGTGGAAGCGACGGCCACCTCCGGACCACCGCGGGTGTAGAAGGCTGCGTCGCTCTCGCGGCTCACCGTCGACCCGACCGTGTTGGTGACGGCGAGGACGCGGGCCTTCTGCGCCCGCGCGTGCCGCAGCGCCTCCAGGGTGTCGGCCGTCTCCCCGCTCTGGCTGATCGCGATGACCAAGGTGGTGCGCCCGATGACCGGGTCGCGGTAGCGGAACTCCGACGCCACCTCGACGTACACCGGCAGTCGGCACCAGCGCTCGATGGCGTACTTGCCGACGAGCCCGGAGTGGTACGACGAACCGCAGGCGATGATCACGACCTGCTCGATGTCGCGGATGTCCTCGTCGCTCATCGACAACTCGTCGAGGTGGATCAGCCCTTCGGCGGTCAGTCGCCCGCCGAGCGTCTCGCGGACGGCGGCCGGCTGCTCCTCGATCTCCTTGAGCATGAAGAACTCGTGCCCGCCCTTCTCGGCGGCCGCGGTGTCCCAGTCGACGTGGTAGGTCGTTCCCTGCACCTCGACCCCGTCGAGGTCGGTGAGGCGTACGCCGGTGCGGCGCAGCTCGACGACCTGGTCCTGGTCGACGGCCAGCGCCTCGCGGGTGTGGGCGATGAAGGCGGTGACGTCGGAGCCGAGGAAGTTCTCGCCCTCCCCGAGCCCGACGACCAGCGGCAGGTTGCGACGCGCAGCCACAACCAGGTCAGGCTCGTCCTGGTGGGCGACCACGAGCACGAACGATCCCTCGAGGTCCTTGCAGATCCCGCGGACCGTTGCGGCCAGGTCACCGTCGTACCGCTCCTCGACCAGGTGGGCCACGACCTCGGTGTCGGTGTCGGAGCGCCGCTCGTGTCCGCGGTTCTCAAGCCCTGCGACGAGCACCTCGAAGTTCTCGATCGTGCCGTTGTGCACCACCGCGACCTTGCCCGTGCAGTCCAGGTGCGGGTGAGCGTTGCGGTCGGTGGGCGGGCCGTGCGTGGCCCAGCGGGTGTGCCCGATCGCCAGCGTCCCCGGCAGGCTCTGCCCCTGGAGCTGGCGCTCGAGGTTGACCAGCTTGCCGGCCTTGCGGTCGGACCTCAGGAGCCCGTCGGGCCCAAGGACCGCCACGCCCGCGCTGTCATATCCGCGGTACTCCAGGCGCCGGAGACCGCCCAGGACCACCTCCAAGGCGTCCTGCTCACCGACGTACCCCACGATGCCGCACATGTCGTCAGGCTACCGGGCCTGCTGCGCCCTGAGCGCGCGCTGGAGGTCGTCGAGCTGCTCCAGCAGCACGCGCCGGCAACCGGGGTGCAGCTGCTGCCCGAGCAGGGCCTGTACCTGCTCGGCAACCTCCCGCCGTACCAGCGTCGCGGGGAACAAGTACTGCGTGAGGTACTGCGCGAGCGTGGGCGACAGCTCAGTCCAGAACGCGGGTACGGCGGACAGGTACCGCTCGACGTAGGGCTCACCCACCACGTCCTGGCCGCGCTGCCAGAAGGCCGCTCCCATCGTGCGGGCTTGCGCGGCCGTGGCCTGGCCCCCGACGAGGACCTTCCAGGTGCGCTCCTTGATGCCCGCCTCGGGCAGCGAAGCGAGGGCCGCCTCCGCCTGGAGCTGGCCGCTGGCCGTGCGGTCCCGGGCCAGCTCGTCGGCGATCGCGTCCTCGCCCACCAGCCCCCGGGCCGCGAGCCGGCGCACCACGTGCCAGCGCAGCTCGGTGTCGGCGACCAGGCCGTCCGGCACGGTGCTGCCGTCGAGGATCCCAGCGAGCAGCGTCGGGTCGAGCTCACCGGCCACCGCCGCCCGTACCCGCACCAGCTGCAGATCGCTGCCCGCCGCCACCGGCGCCGACCAGCAGGCAGCGGCGATCGACGCGAGCAGCTGCTCCTGCATCGCAGGCGGGGCGAACCCGGCCGCGGCACGGAGCGCCTGGGCGAGCACCGTCTCGACCAGCGACGGGTCGTCCTCGGCGCCGACGCCGACGAGCACGGCCGCGACGAAGTCCTGCGCCGGCAGCTCGGCGTCCCGGGTCGCGTCCCACAGCGCACCCCAGCACAGCGCCCGCGCCAGCGGGTCCTGCAGCTCGCCGAGGTGCGCCAGGACGGTGGCCAGCGAGCGTTCGTCGAAGCGCACCTTGGCGAAGGTCAGGTCGCCGTCGTTGACCAGCACCAGGTCCGCGGACTCGAGGTCCCCCACCACCGTGCGCGCACCACGGACCTCGACCTCGCGTCGCTCGCGGAGGGCACCGTCGGCGTCGTAGAGGCCGACTCCGACGACGTGGTCCCGCAGCGGACCCTCCTGCAGCACGACCAGCGTGCCGCCCTCCCAGACCGGCCGGATCGTCGAAGGACCGGTCGTCTCCAGCCAGGAACGCGACCAGTCCTGCAGGTCCCGGCCGCTTGCCTGCTCGATCGCACGCAGCAGGTCCGCGAGGTCGGTGTTGCCGAAGGCGTGCTCGGCGAGATACGCCCGCAGCCCCGCGAAGAAGACGTCCTCGCCCACGAACGCCACGAGCTGACGCAGCGCGGAGGCGCCCTTGGCGTAGGAGATCCCGTCGAAGTTGAGCAACGCACTGCGGTTGTCCTCGACCGCACCCGCCACGGGGTGCGTCGTGGGGAGCTGGTCGGCGCGGTACCCCCAGGCCTTGCGCCCCAGGCAGAAGTCGGCCCAGGCGCCGTGGAAGCGCGTGGTCGCCTCGATCGTGTGCAGGCCCATGAACTCCGCGAACGACTCGTTGAGCCACACGCCGTCCCACCAGCGCATCGTGACCAGGTCCCCGAACCACATGTGCGCCATCTCGTGCGCGATCACCTGCGCGCGCAGCCGCCGGTGCCCCTCGGTGGTCCGCGAGCGGAACAGGAACGTCTCGTCGTTGAAGGTGACCATGCCCGGGTTCTCCATGGCCCCGGCGTTGAACTCCGGCACGAACACCTGGTCGTAGCTGTCGCCGAAGGGGAAGCGGGATCCGTAGTCCCGCTGCTGCTGCTCCAGGCACTGAGCCGTGATCTCCAGCAGCTCCTCGGCCTCCAGATGCTCGGCCATGGAGGCCCGGCACCACACGCCGAGCTCGATCCCGTCGTACCACGTTGTCTCGCCGTGCCAGGGGCCGGCGGCAAGCGTGAGCAGGTAGGTCGACAGCCGCAGCGTCTCGCCGAACGCGTGCACCCCGTCGCTGAGCTCACCGCGGGTGTTGCTGCGTACCACGTGGCCCTCGGGCGCCCGCACCGACAGCCGGAACACCGCCTTCAGGTCCGGCTGGTCGAAGCAGGCGAACACCCGCTGGGCGTCGTCGAGGAACGCCTGCATGTAGACGTAGACCTGGTCGTCGGCGGGGTCGACGAACCGATGCAGCCCCTCACCGCTGCGGGTGTAGGCACACACCGCATCGACCACGACCTCGTGCTCACCGCCGAGCCCGGTCAGCGCAAAACGGTTGCCCTCCAAGGAGATCGCCCGCCCGTCGAGGGTCGCGCTGAGCACCCGTGCGCAGTCCAGCTCGAGGAAGGTGTCGGCCGTCGCGGAGAACCGCACGATAGTCCTGGACCCGAACTCCTCCGGCCCCTGCGTCAGGTCCAGCCCCACGTCGTACGACGCGACCGTGACCGTGGCGGCGCGCTCCTTGGCCTCGGCGGCGGTGAGGTTCCTCATGGGGTCGACCCTAGGGGTCAGCCCTGTACGACGGCAGCCAGGCGATCGGCCACGGCGCGCGCCTCTTCCTGGGTCGGGGCCTCCACCATGACCCGCACGAGCGACTCGGTGCCGCTTGGTCGCAGCAGCACCCGGCCGGTGCCGGCGAGCGCTGCCTCCTCCTTGGCGACCGCCTCGAGGACGTCGGGGGCGTGGGCCCGCGTGCGCTCGGTGCGGACGTTGACCAGCACCTGGGGCAACAGCGTGACGGCCGCGGCGAGCTCCGCGACGGAGCGGCCCGTGCGGGCCATGCGGTCCATCACCTGCAGGGCCGTCAGCAGTCCGTCGCCAGTGGTCGCGAAGTCGGCGAGCACGACATGCCCGCTCTGCTCGCCGCCGAGCCGGTGGTCATGCGCTCGCATCTCCTCCAGCACGTAGCGGTCGCCGACGGCGGTGGTCGCTACCCGGATACCGGCCCTGGCCATCGCGTGGTGCAGGCCGAGGTTGCTCATGACCGTCGCGACGAGCACGTCGCTGGCGGGCAGGCCGGCCTCCTTGCGGGCGAGCGCCAGCAGGCCCAGGACCTGGTCGCCGTTGAGGACGGTGCCGGTGGCGTCGACGACGATGCAGCGGTCGGCGTCGCCGTCATGGGCGATGCCGAGGTCAGCCCCGTGCTCCACGACCGCGGCCGCCAGCGACTCAGGGTGCGTGGCGCCGCACGCTTCGTTGATGAGCCAGCCGTTGCCGTCACAGTGGAGTTCGGTGACCTGGGCGCCTGCGGCCCGGTAGACCTCGGGCGCCACGGCGCTCGCCGCGCCCTGTGCCCCGTCCACGACGACGTGCAGCCCCGCGAGGCTGCCGACCGTGGCGAGCAGGTGCTCGGCGTAGGTCAGGTCATCCCTTGCCTCGCGACGGGCGCCGATTTCAGCGCCGATTTCAGCGCCGATTTCAGTGCCGATTTCGGTGCCGATTTCGGTGCCGGACAGCCCGGACAGGGGCTGGTCGAGCAGCGCCTCGATCGCGTCCTCGTCGGCGTCGGTGAGCTTGGTACCCCCGGCCGCGAACAGCTTCAGACCGTTGTCGGCCACCGGGTTGTGAGAGGCGCTGACCATCAAGCCGAGCGCCGCGCCCCGCTGCACCTCGAAGGCCACTGCAGGGGTCGGGACGACGCCCAGCCGCACCACGTCACACCCGACTGCCGTGAAGCCCGCCAGGGCTGCGGCCTCGAGCATCGGGCCTGAGGGTCGGGTGTCCCGGCCGATCACGACGATCGGGCGCGTGCCCGCTGCGAGCTGCGCAGCCAGCAGGTGTCGAGCACCCGCGGCGGCCAGCCGCATCGCAAGCTCAGGGGTGAGGACGTCGCCGCCCGCCAGACCCCGGACGCCGTCCGTGCCGAACAACCGAGCCATCCGAACCTCACCCTCCTGATCACGGGTCACCCCACCCCACCCCACCCCACCCCCGAGTTGGGCGGTTTTGTCGGCATGCCCAGCTGCGCCACACCGACAAAACCGCGTCAACGTGGGGGCGGGTAGACATGCCGCGAGGCGGCCCCGGCGAACCAGGACCGCCTCGACGGTAGAAGACGGGTTAGCGCTTGGAGTACTGGGGCGCCTTACGGGCCTTCTTGAGGCCGTACTTCTTGCGCTCCTTGGCCCGCGGGTCGCGGGTGAGGAACCCCTCCTTCTTCAGGGCGGGGCGGTCATCGGGCTCGACCTCGATGAGGGCGCGCGCGATGGCCAGACGCAGGGCGCCGGCCTGGCCGCTGATGCCACCGCCGCCGAGGCGGGCGATGACGTCGTACTGCTCGGCCTTCTCGAGCGTCACGAACGGCTCGTTGATGGCCTGCTGGTGCACCTTGTTCGGGAAGTACTCCTCGAGGGTGCGACCGTTGAGCTTGTACTGCCCGGTGCCCGGCACGAGGCGGACACGGACGATGGCCTGCTTGCGGCGGCCAACGGTCTGGATGAGCTCAGTCACTGCGACACCTGGATGATCTCGAAGGGCACCGGGCTCTGCGCCTGGTGCGGGTGGGTCGGGCCGGCGTAGACCTTCAGCTTGGACAGCATCTGACGGCCCAGCGTGTTGTGCGGGAGCATGCCCTTGATGGCCTTCTCGATGATCCGCTCGGGGCGGGTCTTGAGGACATCGGCGTACGACGTGGATGTAAGGCCGCCCGGGTAACCCGAGTGGCGGTGCACGCGGGACTGCTCGGCCTTGTTGCCCGTCATCACGATCTTGCCAGCGTTGATGACGATGACGAAGTCACCGGTGTCCAGGTGCGGCGCGTACATCGGCTTGTGCTTGCCGCGAAGGAGCACGGCGGCCTGGGTCGCGAGGCGGCCGAGCACGACGTCGTTCGCGTCGATGACGTGCCACTGGCGGGTCACGTCAGCCGGCTTGGGCTGGTACGTACGCACGGAAGCTCTTCTCTCAGGTTCATGAGTGGGCACGCGGCCTCCCGATTCCCAGGAGCCACGCAGCGCAACAGCCCTCAACAGTACCGGACGCTCCCGCCGACCTCCAAAACCCGCCCTTGTCTGCTCCATCCGTCGATCCAGACGCCCTCCAAGGGCCCCGCCAGGCGTGCCGGGGTCACGCTGACCACCGCCGGTCGACGGATGGAGCAGACAACAAGGGCTGGTACGACGATCAGCGGCGCATGCGCTGAAGTCCGCGCCCGTCGATGCCGCCCCCCGGCGTGGTTTCACCGGTGAGCACGAAGCCGAGCTTCGCGTAGGCCCGATAAGCCCGAGCGTTGTCGACGTGCACGTCGAGCGTGAGCGGGTCGGGCGCCGCCCAGTCCGACACGGCTTCCACGAGGGCGGCCAACACCGGGCCGCCGCGGTGCGCGGGCGTGAGGTAGACGGCGAACAGGATCGGCGTTCCCGCCTCGTCCCGGAAGCCGCCGGCCATCCCGACCGCGCGGTCGCCTTCATACGCCAGGAAGCGCACCCCGGGGCGGGCCGAGCGTTCCTGCCACTCCTCGTCGGACAGCAGCACTGCGTCGGCGTAGAGCTCCCCGAACCCGATGGGCGTGTCCGCGAGCGCCTCCAGACGCAGGTCGCGCCAGGCAGCCCACTCGTCCGGTCCGGCCACCTCAACGCGCACGGACGACCCGGCCCTCGTCCCACACCGGCTCGTCGGCCTCGTAGACGTTGCCGTCGGCACCGAACACCAGGTAGCGGTCGAAGCCGCGGGCAAACCAGCGGTCGTGGGTCACGGCGAGCACCGTGCCGTCGAAGCCCTCAAGACCCTCCTCGAGCGCCTCCGCGGAGGCGAGGTCGAGGTTGTCGGTCGGCTCGTCCAACAGCAGCAGGGTCGCGCCGCCCAGCTCGAGCAGCAGCACCTGGAAGCGCGCCTGCTGACCACCACTGAGGGACTCGAAGCGCTGGTCGGCCTGCTCCGAGAGCTCGTACCGCCGCAGCACCCCGATCGCCGCCCCACGGTCGAGCCCGCGCCGCGCCTCGTCGCCCCGGTGCAACACCTCGACGAGCGTCTTGCCGTGCAGCTCCGGCTGGTCGTGGGTCTGGGCGAACCAGCCGGGTACGACGCGGGCGCCGAGCTTCGCCGTACCCGTGTGCTTGACGGCATCCCCCGCAAGCAGCCGCAGGAAATGGGACTTGCCGCTGCCGTTGGAGCCCAGGACCGCGACCCGCTCGCCGTAGAACACCTCGAGGTCGAAGGGCTTCATCAGGCCGGTGAGCTCGAGCTTCTCGCACGTGATCGCCCGCAGACCGGTCCGGCCACCGCGCAGCCGCATCGACACCTTCTGGTCGACGACCTGCTCGGGAGGTGGGCCGGCCTGCACGAACTTCTCCAGCCGGGTCTGCATGGCGCGGTACCGCGAGGCCATGTCGGGGCTGATCTTCGCCTGCTCTCGCAGGGTGATCACGAGTTGCCTGAGCCGCGCATGCTCCTCGTCCCAGCGCTTGTGCAGCTCCTCCAGCCGCTCGCGCCGGGCCTTGCGCGCGTCGTGGTAACTCGCGAACCCGGCCCCATGCACCCACGTCCCGTGCGCCTCCACGGTCACGACGCGGTTGGCGACGTTGGCCAGGAGCTCACGGTCGTGGCTGACGAACAGCACGGTCTTCGGGCTCTCCGCAAGAGCGGCCTCTAGCCAGCGCTTGCCCGGCACGTCGAGGTAGTTGTCGGGCTCGTCAAGCAGCAGCACCTGGTCGGGTCCGCGCAACAGGGCCTCGAGGGCGAGCCGCTTCTGCTCCCCTCCGGACAGGGTGTGGAGCTTGCGGTACATCGCCTTCTCGTACGGCATCCCGAGGGCCGCCGTCGTGCACACGTCCCACTGCACCTCGGCGTCATACCCGTGCGCATCGCCCCAGTCGGCGAGCGCCTGCGCGTAGCGCATCTGGGTCTTCTCGTCCTCGTGCTCCATCATCGCCAGCTCGGCCTGCTCCAGCTTTCGGCCGGCCTCGCGGACCCCGGGCGGAGCGAGGTCGAGCAGCAGGTCGCGCACCTCGGTGTCGTCGCGGATCGACCCGATGAACTGGCGCATCACGCCGAGCCCACCGTCGCGCGCGACCGCTCCCTCGCTGGGGGTCGCGTCGCCGGCCACGATCCGCAGCAGGGTCGTCTTGCCGGTGCCGTTGGCGCCGACCAGCGCGGTCTTGCTGCCGTCGCCCACCCGGAAGCTGGCGTCGGCGAACAGCACCCTGCCGTCGGGCAGGACGTACGACACCCCCTGCACGTCCACATAACCCATGCACTCATGGTCGCGCATGCCTGCGATCGCTTTTCGCCTTCGAGGGTTCACCTCGCGTTCACCCGCCCGGTACGGCGGGGCGCGACTGTGGTGGGAGTCGCCCCTGCCTTCCCCTCAGGAGGTCCCGATGTCCGTTCCCGTTCTCAGCCCGTACTCCCGTCGATGCCTCGCGGGTGCCGTCGCAGCCCTCGTCACGGGCCTGGCCACCGGCTTCCTGCGAGGCTGAGGTCTGACAGTTTCCGCGACACCTTGTGGACGCCGCGGACGTCCACCTTGCCTGGAAACAAAGGACAAAGGCGCACCTAGGTTCGTCCCATGTCCGCACACCTGGAGCAGCTGGTCGAGGCGCTGCTGCGCACTGACCTGGCTGGGCTGGACGTGGCCGGGCTGCAGCAGCATGCGGTCGCGGTACGGCGAGTGGTCGGGCAGCTGACCGGGCACCTGAACGGCGTACTGGGCGAGCTCGCGGATCGTCAGAACGGGCTCGTGGCCGACAACGGCGATGCCGACGGCTCCCCCCGCTACCGGCCGGTGCAGCACTGGTGGCGCGACGCGGTGACCCTCACGGGGCAGCAGGCAGCCGGGCAGGTCCGTCACGCGAGCGTGCTGCGCGACCTGCCCGTGATCGCGTCGGCGGTCCTCGCCGGGGACCTCGCGCCGGAGCAGGCCCGCGTGCTCGGGCGGCTGCACGGCAACATCCCGCTGCCCGATCTGCAGGAAAGCCAGCCCCTGCTCGTGCAGGTCGCCCGCGGGATGGACACCGAAGCGCTCGGCAAGTGGGTCGCGCACCTGATCGCCACCCACTGCGAACCCGGGCTGGAGGCCGACCAGGCCCGCGCGCGCGCACGCCGATATCTGCAGCTGCGCACCGAGCACGACGGCACCGTCCGCGGCAGCTTTCTGCTCGCCAGCGAGGACGCCGAAGCTGTCCTCACCGTCCTCGAACCGCTCGCCCGCCGACAAGGACTGCCGGACACCCGCAGTGCCGGGCAGCGACGCGCCGACGCCCTCGTCGAGGTCTTCGCCGGCGCCGCCTCCTGGATGGACCTGCCACACGCCGGTGGGCAGCGTGTCCAGCTCAGTTACGTCCTGGATGCTGAATGGGCTGCCGGGCTCGCCCCGCCCACCCTGGCCTCACGACTCGGGCTCGGCACCGGACTCAGCACGAGTCCCGACGAGCCAGCCCACGGGCAGTCGCCCCGCGAGGTGCACCCGCACGCGCTGTTCGCGCCTTGTGCCAGCGGCGCCTGGACCGGACCGCAGACCCGAGCCCGCATCGAGACCGCCCTGTGCGACGCCCGCCTCAGCCGCGTGCTGCTCGACGCGAGCGGTCAGGTGCAGTCACTCATCAGCGTCACCGACCAGATCACGACGGCCCAACGCCGCGCCGTCAGCGCCCGCGACCGCCAGTGCATCGCTAAAGGGTGCACCCGGCCGCCCGCGTTCTGCGACGTGCACCACCTCCTCCACCGCGCCGATGGAGGTGCGACCACCGTCGAAAACCTTGGCCTGCTCTGCCGGCGGCACCACGTGCTCTGGCACCGCGGTCTCATCGGCCTACACGACCTTCATGCTCCCTGGCTCCCCGACCCCGAGGGCACCCCGCACGCCCCCTGGGACCAGCACAACCCACCCCTCGTCGCCTGAGGCACCCGGCCCGCGCCCCGCGGGAGGGCCGAGTCGTGGCTTCGCTATGCCTTGCCGGGTACTGCCGGGCGAGGGTCAGCAGCCAACAGGGCGTGGGCATGCATGTCGTGCCAGCCGTCCAGGTGCAGACCTAGTGCTCGCTTCGTGCCCTCCGCTGCGAACCCAGCCTTCGTGGCGACCCGACAGGACGCCTGATTCGCGGTCGAGTGGTGTACCTCCAAGCGATGAAAGCCCACCCTGTCGAAGGCCCACTCGACGACGGCCCCCAGCGCGAGCGGCGCAACCCCCTGTCCGCGTGCCCAGGGAAGGACCCAGTAGGTGGCCCCTGCTCGGCCCTCGTCCAGGTGCACAGCACCTACGCCGACACGCCCGATCAACGAGCCGTTCTGGGTGATGGCCCAGCTGCACCCAAGATCCTGCTGCCAACGTTGTCGTTCATGGGCGACCCACGACTCGGCCTCCACCAGTGACAGGGACCGGCAGTGCCAGCGGAAGATGTCAGGATCCTCGTACGCCTTGACCAATGCAGGGGCGTCGCTGTCGAGCCAGGGGCGCAGGGTCAGTCCGCTGCCGTCGAGCAGAATCGGTTGGGCCTGCGCGGACAGGCACCCGGGCGCCATGAAGGGCCCTGGACCCGATCCCGGCTGCGGCACCCCTCCATGCAATCAGGCCCTGGTTGGCCCGGTGAGACTGGCTCAGCAGCGGAGGTTGCGGGTCACCACCTGGCGCGCGGCGAGCTGGTCGTTCGGCGGGTACTCGACCCGCTCCAGCGTCAGCCCGTGCGGCGGAGCCACGGCAACGTCCGAGGCGCGGCCGTCGAGGGTCAGCAACGAGCCTGGCCACTCGACCGGCCGACGTCCCTCCCCGACAGCGAGCAGGGCGCCCACCAGCGATCGGACCATCGAGTGACAGAAGGCGTCGGCCCGGACCGTCGCCACGAGCACTCCCGCGGGATCGCGCTCCCAGTCGAGCTGGAGCAGGGTCCGGACCGTCGTGGCACCTTCTCGGCGGCGGCAGAACGCGGCGAAGTCGTGCAGGCCCAGCAGGTGCCGCGACGCTTCCAGCAGCGCCTCGAGGTCTAGCGCACGGGGCCAGACAAGGGTGTCGTGCCGCCGCAGCGGGTCCACGGCAGGCGGGGAGTCCGCGACGCGGTAGGTGTAGGTGCGTGCGAGCCCCGAGAAGCGCGCGTCGAAGCCCTCCGGCGCCACGCCGACCCGGCGAACCCGCACGTCATGCGGCAGCACACCGTTGAGCCGGCGCAGCAGCAGCCGGTCGTCGGCCAACTCGGCAGGCAGGTCGATGTGGGCGACCTGCCCGCGGGCATGCACGCCGGCATCGGTGCGCCCAGCCACCGTGACCCGAGGCAGGTCGGTACGGCGGGCGATCAGTCCCAGCGCCTTCTCCAGCTCGCCCTGGACCGTGCGCAGGTCGTGCTGGAACGCCCAGCCGGAGAAGTCCGAGCCGTCGTAAGCCAGGTCCAGGCGCACACGCACGAGCCCGCCCTCCCCGGTGGGGAGAGCGGGCTCGGTGGACGTGCTGGTTACTTCTCGCCCTCGTTCTCGGCGTCGCCCTCGGCCAGCAGGTCGCCCTGGACCGGCTCCTCGGCAGCAGCCGGAGCGGCCTCCTCGGCGACCGGCTCGGCCTCGGCGGCCGGCTCCTCGGTCTCGACAACCTCGGTCTCGACAACCTCGTCGGCAGCCTCAGCAGCAGCCTCAGCCACCACGGCGGCGGCGGTCGGGGACTCGGCGGCGAGCTCCTCAGCGGCCTCGAGCGTCGCGCCGGTCGGGGCCTTCTTCGCGGCGACCTTGGTGCCACGGGCGCGCTCGGCCTCGCCGACCGCCTGCTGGGCGATGGTCAGGGCCTCGACGAGCTCGATGATCGCCATGGGCGCGTTGTCGCCCTTGCGCGGGCCGAGCTTGACGATGCGGGTGTAGCCACCCGGGCGGTTCACATAGCGCGGGCCGATCTCGTCGAACAGCGTGTGCACGATGCTCTTGTCGTTCAGGCGCTTGAGCACCTGGCGACGGGCGTGCAGGTCACCGCGCTTGGCGAACGTGATGAGGTGCTCGGCATAGGGGCGCAGGCGCTTGGCCTTGGCCTCAGTGGTCGTGATGCGGCCGTGCTCGAA
>JBKJSN010000033.1:0-3979 GCA_046595815.1 Mycobacteriales bacterium | reverse complement strand
GCACGGTCCGATCGCGCTCATCGAGCAGGGCACGCCGGTCGTCGTGATCGCCCCCCGGCACGCGCTGCAGGCCAAGCTGATCAACAACGTGCAGGAGTGCCGGGCCCGCGGGGCGCGCACGATCGTCATCGCGACCGACGGCGACGAGAGCGTCACGGCGTACGCCGACACCGTGATCCGCATCCCTGACACGAAGTCGTTGCTCACCCCGCTGCTCACCATCATCCCGATGCAGGTGCTGTCGGCCGAGGTCGCCCGCGTCCGCGGCTTCGATGTGGACCAGCCGCGGAACCTCGCGAAGTCCGTCACGGTCGAGTGACATCGTGATCCTCGGCGTGGGGGTCGATGTCGTCGAGGTGGCCCGGCTCGGCCGGTCCCTCGAGCGGACGCCCGCGCTCTTGGAGCGGCTCTTCACCCCTGCCGAGCAGGAGGTCGGCAAGCTCGAGTCGCTCGCGGCCCGGTTCGCCGCGAAGGAGGCAGTGGCCAAGGTGCTCGGTGCCCCGGGCCTGGCGTGGGTCGAGGCCGAGGTCGTGCGCCTGGACAACGGCGCGCCTTCGCTGGTCCTGCATGGACAGGCGCTGGCGCTCGCCACCTCGAGGGGTATCGCTCACTGGCACCTGTCGCTGTCGCACGACGCTGGCATCGCGACCGCCTTCGTGGTGGCGGAGTCCGCATGAGGGGGGCGCACACGGTCGCGCAGGTGCGGGCAGCCGAGGCGCCGTTGCTGGCGGCCGGAGTGCCCTTGATGGCCCGCGCCTCTACCGCGCTCGCCGTCGAGGTCGCCCGTCGGCTGCCCGAGGTCTACGGCGCGCGCGTCGTGCTGCTGGTCGGCTCTGGAAATAACGGCGCCGACGCCCTCCACGCAGGCGCCTGGCTCGCCCGCCGTGGCGCCGCTGTGGTGGCCGTGCTCGATGCCGAGCCGGTGCACCCCGCGCTGCAGGCGTTCCTGCGCGACGGCGGCCGCGTGGGTACGCCGGATGCGCTGGCCGGAGCAGAGGTGGTCCTTGACGGGCTCGTCGGCCTCGGTGGGCGCGGTCCCCTGCGGGAGTCGGCCGCCGCCCTCGTCATGGCGATCACCAGCGGCCTGGTGGTGGCGGTAGACGTGCCCAGCGGGGTGGACGCCGACACGGGCGCAGCCTCCGAGGGGGCGGTGCGCGCCGACCTCACCGTCACCTTCGGCGCCCTCAAGCCCGGCCTGCTGCTCGCCCGCGAACACGTGGGGGAGCTGGTGCTCGTCGACATCGGGCTCGACCCCGGACCGGCTGCTGTCGAGGCCCTTGACACCCTTGACGCCCTCGACCTGCTGCCCCGCCCTGGGACCTCGCACGACAAGTACGCACGGGGGGTGCTCGGTGTGGTGGCCGGCTCCCCGTCGTACACGGGGGCAGCGGTGCTCGCGGTGGGTGGAGCGCTCGCGGCGGGCGCGGGCATGGTCCGGTACGTCGGACCGGTCGAGCAGGTGCGCTCCCGCTGGCCCGAGGCGGTGGTCACGCCCGAGATCGCGGGGACCGGGCGGGTGCAGGCCTGGGTGGTCGGGCCCGGGGTCGGGCTCGACGCGGCCGAGGTCGTCCGCGAAGTGCTGGCGACGGACGAGCCCGTCCTCGTCGACGCCGACGCCCTCACCCTCTGCGCTCAGGACCTGACCCTGCTGAAGGGCCGCAGCGCCCCGACGCTGCTCACGCCGCACGACCGCGAGTTCGCCCGCTTCGGATCTCCGGTCGGAGCGGACCGCATAGGCGCGGCCCGGCGGCTCGCTGCCGAGCTGGGCGTGCACGTGCTGCTCAAGGGGAGCGCCACGGTGGTCGCCGCGCCGGACGGGCGGGTGCGCGTCAACCCGACCGGCTCGCCGTACCTCGCCAGCGCGGGCTCCGGTGACGTGCTCGCCGGAGCGGTCGGTGCGCTGATGGCGCAGGGGCTGGACCCGCTCGATGCGGGCTCGCTGGGGGCGTACCTTCACGGGCTGGCGGGCGACCACGCACGGGCTGGTGCGAGCGCGCTCGTGGCGTCCTGGCCTGCCGTCGTGCGCAGCCTGGAAGGATGAGCCGGTGAGATCCGCCGCCCGCATCGACCTCGGTGCGCTCGCCCACAACGTGGGGGTGCTCGCTGAGCGTGCACCCGGCGCCGCCGTGATGGCGGTGGTGAAGGCCGACGGCTACGGCCACGGGATGGTCCCCTGCGCCCGCGCGGCCGTCGGCGCAGGAGCCTCATGGCTGGGCGTGGCTTTCCTGGAGGAGGCGCTGGCCCTTCGTGCCGCAGGTCTCGCCGTACCCGTCCTTGCGTGGCTCTTCGCCCCCTCGGAGGACCTCGCACCGGCGATCGAGGCGGCGGTCGACCTCGGCGTCTACACCCCCGACGAGGTGGCGCGCGCAGCCGCAGCGGCACAGGCGACGGGGCGTACGGCGAGGCTGCACCTGAAGGCCGACACCGGCTTGTCGCGGGGCGGGGCGACCGCCTCGGACTGGCCTGACCTGTGTGAGGCAGCGGCCAAGGCTCAGGCCGAGGGCTCGGTGCAGGTGGTGGGCGTGTGGAGCCACTTCGCCTCCTCCGAGCTCGGGCCGACGCACCCGACCAACGTCGCGCAGAAGCAGGCCTTCGACGCAGCGCTGGAGGTGGCGGCGGCGAAGGGGCTGAGCCCTCAGGTGCGGCACCTGGCCAACTCGGGCGCGATCCTCACTGACCCGTCGACCCACTTCGACCTGGTACGCGCGGGGGCTGCGCTCTACGGCCTGGCCCCGGTGCCGGGACGCAGCCCGCAGGACGACGGCCTGCGACCGGTGATGTCACTGGTGTCGCAGGTGGCGCTTGCAAAGCGCGTGCCGGCGGGCTCGGGCGTGAGCTACGGACACACCTACACCGTGGCGTCGGAGACGACGCTGGCGCTCGTGCCCTTGGGGTACGGCGACGGCATCCCGCGGCACGCCACGAACTCCGCACCCGTGCAGGTCGGCGGGCTCCGGGGCCGGGTGTGCGGGACGGTCGCGATGGACCAGTTCGTCATCGACTGCGACGATTCACCTGTGGTTGCAGGCGATGACGTGGTGCTGTTCGGCGCCGGCGGTCCGACCGTGCAGGAGTGGGCCGAGGCGGTCGGCACCATCGACTACGAGATCGTCACGCGCGTCGGCGCGCGGGTGCCACGGGAGTACACGTCGTGAACAAGCGAGGGTTGGTCGGTGCCGTAGCAGGAGCGGTCGCGGTGGGGGCCGCCGCTGGACTCGCCGCCGAGCGGTACGCCATCGGGCGGGTGCGGCTCGCCGAGGACCCCGAGGCGGCCGAGCCTTTCTTCCGCCTGCCCCTGGACCGGGTCCGCACCGTGACGGCTGACGACGGGGTGTCGCTGCACGTCGAGGAGGTCGGGCCGGAGAGCGCCGACCTGACCATGGTGTTCTGCCACGGCTACACGTTGCAGCTCGCCGCGTGGCACTTCCAGCGCAAGGCCCTGGCGCAAGAAGGCCTGGGAAAGCTGGTGTTCTGGGATCAACGCTCGCACGGGCGCTCGGGGCGCAGCAGCCGCGAGCACACCACGATCGAGCAGCTCGGCCGGGACCTGCACGCGGTCATCGAGGCCTGCGCCCCGACCGGCCGGGTCGTGGTCGTCGGGCACTCGATGGGCGGGATGACCGTGATGGCGCTGGCAGACCAGTTCCCGGAGTTGTTTGGTGAGCGGGTCGTCGGCGTCGCGCTGGTCGCGACCTCGCCCGGCAAGCTGGCGGAGGTGACCTTCGGCCTGCCCGCGGTCTTCTCCTCGGTGAACCGCCGGGTGCTGCCCTTCGTGACCCGCGGGATGCTCGGCCGCCCGGAGCTGTTCGAACGCGGCCGACGCCTGGGCACCGACCTTGCGTTCCTCGCGGCCCGGCGCGGGGGCTTCGGCAGCAAGGACGTCGCGCCGTCGCTGGTGGAGTTCACCGAGCGGATGATCGCCGAGACCCCGGCGGATGTGATCGCAGAGTTCTACGGCACCTTCGTAGAGCACGACATG
>JBKJSN010000197.1:0-3756 GCA_046595815.1 Mycobacteriales bacterium | reverse complement strand
CGTCGGCGGTGAGCTCAACAGCACGGTCAAGGACTGGGACAGCTGTGACGTCCGATGGGCGATCATGTACCCCGACGCCTACGAGGTCGGGCTGCCCAACCAGGGCGTCATGATCCTGTACGAGGTGCTCAACGAGCAGGCGCACACGCTCGCAGAGCGCACCTACAGCGTCTGGCCTGACCTTGCCACCAAGATGCGCGAGCGCGGTGTGCCGCAGTTCACTGTGGACTCCCACCGACCGGTCAGGGCCTTCGACGTCCTGGGCATCAGCTTCAGCACCGAGCTCGGTTACACGAACATGCTCGAGGCGCTCGACCTGGCCGGCATCCCGCTGCACGCGAAGGACCGTGACCAGACGCACCCGATCGTGCTCGCCGGCGGGCATGCGGCGTTCAACCCCGAGCCGATCGCTGCGTTCATCGACGCCGCTGTGCTGGGCGACGGCGAGCAGGCCGTGCTGGAGATGACCGAGATCCTGCGCCGTTGCAAGGACGCCGGGAGCAGCCGGGAGCAGACCCTGCTCGAGCTTGCCAAGACGGGTGGGGTCTACGTCCCGCGCTTCTACGACGTGGAGTACCTCCCCGACGGCCGGATCCAGCGCGTGGTCCCGAACCACCCTGAGGTCCCGTGGCGCGTGTCCAAGCGCACGGTCATGGACCTCGACGAATGGCCCTACCCCAAGGCGCCGTTGGTGCCGCTGGCGGAGACCGTGCACGAGCGGATGAGCGTGGAGATCTTCCGCGGCTGCACCCGCGGCTGCCGGTTCTGCCAGGCGGGCATGATCACCCGTCCGGTCCGCGAGCGCTCGATCACCGGCATCGGCGAGATGGTCGAGGCGGGCCTGAAGGCGACGGGCTACGAAGAGGTGGGCCTGCTCAGCCTGAGCAGCGCCGACCACTCCGAGATCGCCGACATCACGCACGGGCTCGCCGACCGGTACGCCGGAACCCAGACCTCGTTGAGCTTGCCCAGCACGCGGGTCGACGCCTTCAACATCGACCTGGCCCAGGAGCTGTCGCGAAACGGCCGCCGGTCCGGCCTGACCTTCGCCCCCGAGGGCGGGTCCGAGCGGCTGCGCAAGGTCATCAACAAGACCGTCACCAAGCAGGACCTGATCAACACGGTGACCGCTGCCTACGAGGCCGGTTGGCGCCAGGTGAAGCTCTACTTCATGGTCGGCCTCCCCACCGAGACCGACGAAGACGTGCTCGAGATCGCAGAGATGGCAAGGGAAGTCATCCGCGCCGGCCGTCAGGCCACGGGCACCCGCGACGTGAAGTGCACGGTGAGCATCGGCGGCTTCGTGCCCAAGCCGCACACACCGTTCCAGTGGGCGAGCCAGCTCGACCCTGAGACGACCGACCGCCGGCTGCGGATGCTCAAGGACGCGATCCGCGAGGACAAGAGCACTGCCAAGGCGATCGGCTACCGCTACCACGACGGCAAGCCCGGCCAGATCGAAGGCCTGCTCAGCAGGGGGGACCGCCGCATCGGCGCGGTGATCGAGCAGGTCTGGCGCGACGGCGGGATCATGGACGGCTGGAGCGAGCACTTCTCCTACGACCGCTGGATCGCTGCGGCCGAGAGCACCGGCATCGACGTGGCCTGGTACACCACCCGCGAGCGCGAGGAGCTCGAGGTGCTCCCGTGGGACCACCTGGACTCCGGGCTCGACAAGGACTGGCTCTGGTCAGACTGGCAGGACGCGCTGGCCGAGACCGACCTGGACGACTGCCGCTGGATCCCGTGCTTCGACTGCGGCGTGTGCCCGCAGATGGGCACCGAGATCCAGGTCGGCCCGACAGGACGCACCCTTCTGCCGCTGTCCGTGGTCCCCGCCAGTGGCTAAGCAGCCCCCTGGCGCACCCCCGCCGCCCCCGGTCCAGCGCATCCGGCTGCGCTACACCAAGCGTGGTCGACTCCGCTTCACCTCCCACCGCGACATCGCCCGCGTCTTCGAGCGGGCACTGCGGCGCGCCGAGATCCCGATGGCGTTCAGCGCCGGCTTCAGCCCGCACCCGAAGGTCAGTTGGGTCGGTGCTGCTGCGACCGGGGTCGCGTCCGAGGCCGAGTACGTCGAGATCGCCCTCGCGGAGGTCTGTGACCCCGAGGACATCAGGCTGGCCCTCGACGCGAGCCTGCCCGACGGGATCGACCTCGTGGAGGCCGTCACGGCCCAGCCCGGCACGAGCCTGCCGGACCTGGTCACGGCCAGCCGCTGGGAGATCGTGTTGCCCGGTGTCGCCGTACCGGACCTCGACCGGGCCGTCGCGGCGTTCGTGGCGGCGGAGTCGATCGAGGTCGAGCGGATGACCAAGAACGGGCGCCGTGCGTTCGACGCGCGCAGCGCCGTCGTGTCGCTGAGGGCAACGGAACGTGACGGATGTGCGATACTCGCAATGGTCGTGCAGCACGTGACGCCTGCCGTACGACCCGACGACGTTCTCTCCGGTCTCCGTGCCGTGAGCGACCTCGTGACGCCGGTCCCGCCCGCGGTGACCCGGCTCGCACAGGGACCGCTCACCTCGGACGGAGAGGTCGGAGACCCGCTCGCACCCGATCGCGTCGCTGCCGGTTAGCCGGCGCGCGCAGCCGGGGTTAACGCGACAGGCCACCGAAGTCGCCGCCTCCAGACTTGAGCCGCATCGCCCGCCCGGGCGCTGCGGTACGACACACCTGGCCCACGCGGCAGCGTCACGCGGGGCCGGACCGGAGCACCGTGCTCGACGACGAGTCGACCGACACCCCCACCCCTGCTGAGACCGCCGAGGTCGAGGCCCCGAAGAAGGCGCCGCGCAAGCGCGCCACCCGCGCCGCGGCCGCGCCCTCGTTCACCGAGCCGGCGACAGAGGCGGCGACAGAGGCAGCGACAGAGGCAGCGACCGAATCAGCGCCACCTGCGAAGAAGGCGCCTGCCAAGAAGGCGGCCCCCCGCAAGCGCACGCCCAAGGCCGTTGCCGAGCCGCTCACCTCTGAGCTGACGGCTGACCTGCCGGCTGACCTGCTTTCTGAGGAGCAGGCACCCTTCGACGCGGAAACCCCCGCGCCCCGCAAGGGCCGAGCACCGGCCGTCGTGGTGACCTTCCAGGCACCCGAGCCGATCGAGACTGCTCCGCGTCCCCGCCGCAGGGCCGGTACGACCGGTGCAGTGAGCCCCGCCAAGGACGCCGACCTTGAGGCCACCCTCGACGAGACCGGCGTCGACGACACCGACGCCGAGGAGACCGAGCTCGAGGAGGCCGAGGAGGGCATCGCTGGTTCGGCCGCCCGCCGTCGTCGTCGTGGTCGTCGGGGCCGCGGTGGCCGCCCCCAGGGCGCCGAGGGCAGCGATGACGAGACCGCCGAGACGGCCGAGACCGGCGCGGACGGCGAGGATGCCGAGGACGCTGAAGACGAGAACGACGACGACGACGACGAGAACGGCGCGAGCGGAAGTGCCACGCGCCGCCGCCGTCGTCGACGCCGCTCCAGTGGTGGCGGCGGGGCTGCCGGAGACGACAGCGACGATGTGCCCACCGTGGTCCACGTGCGCGAGCCGCGTCAGCGCCCCCGTCGCGATGGCGGCGGCGAGGCTGATGAGGACGGCGTGCGCGGCATCAGCGGCTCCACCCGCATGGCCGCCAAGCGCGTCCTCGTCGGCCGAGGTGGCGCCGGAGCGGCTGCGGGGAGCCCGCGGCTCGCGCGGCTCCCGGGCCTCGCGGACGGTCGTGGCCGAGCCTGCGTCGTGGCCCTCGCCGGAGCCGGCGGTGCGCGGAC
>JBKJSN010000124.1:0-7185 GCA_046595815.1 Mycobacteriales bacterium | reverse complement strand
GGCGTCGGTGACGAAGTACGGCGAGATGTAGCCCTTGTCGAACTGCATCCCCTCCGTCAGCTCGAGCTCGAGCCCGGTGGTGTTGGACTCCTCGACGGTGATGACGCCGTCCTTGCCGACCTTGTCCATCGCCTCGGCGATGAGCTCACCGACCTTGTCGTCCTGCGCGGAAATCGCAGCCACCGCAGCTACTTCCTGGTGGGTCTCGACCGGGCTGGCGGCGGCGAGGAGGGCGTCGTTGACGGCCTCGACGGCCTTGTCGATGCCGATCTTGAGCGAGACCGGGTTGGCGCCGGAGGCGACGGCCCGCAGGCCGCCGTGCACCATCGCCTGGCCGAGCACGGTGGCCGTGGTGGTGCCGTCACCCGCGACGTCGTTCGTCTTGGTGGCGACCTCCTTGGCGAGCTGGGCGCCCATGTTCTCGTAGGGGTCCTCCAGCTCGATCTCACGGGCGATCGTGACGCCGTCGTTCGTGATGGTCGGACCGCCGTACTTCTTGCCGATCACGACGTTGCGGCCCTTCGGGCCGAGGGTGACCTTGACCGCGTTGGCCAGCTGGTCGACGCCGCGCTCGAGCGAGCGGCGGGCGTCCTCGGAGAAGCTCAGGGTCTTGCTCAAGGGGATTCCTCTCAGGGAACTTCTTCACGGAACTCGTTGCGGAAAAAAGAACGGCGCCCCGCCCCGAGTGGGGACGGGGCGCCGTACTGCTTAGGGCCTTTGGCTAGCTCTCGATGACGGCGAGCACGTCGCGAGCGGAGAGCACGAGGTACTCCTCGCCGCTGTACTTCACCTCGGTGCCGCCGTACTTGCTGTAGAGCACGCGGTCGCCGATCTTGACGTCGAGCGGCACGCGGGCGCCGTCCTCGAAGCGACCCGGACCGACAGCAAGGACGGTGCCCTCCTGGGGCTTCTCCTTGGCGGTGTCCGGGATGACGAGGCCAGAGGCCGTCGTGGTCTCGGCCTCGACGGCCTGGACGACGATGCGGTCCTCGAGCGGCTTGATGGCAACCTTGGTCGCGGTGGTCACTGTTCCTCCGTAGATCCGTATGAGGGGCGATCACGCGGCCTGCCGTCGCGGGGGTCAGGCCTTGCTCTTCGCGTGTTGGCACTCTAACCCCCCGAGTGCCAACTCGTCCACCGGGGTCGCCCGGCCCCCGTCCTGTTCTCAAAGGCGCTCAACCCCGGGCGTCGGGGTCCTAGCGGTCGCCCACGGACTCGAACGGCCAGGCGTGCGCCCGCGCTACCAGGTCCTCAGGCGCAGCCGGCTCGACCCAGGTCGTCGCAGTCGGCCAGCGCGTCAACAGCACGACCCGGTCCTCGGAGCGGAACACCTCCGCGGTGTGGGCCCCTGCCTCCAGCGCGTCCGGCGCGACCCGCTGCTGCACCCAGGCCACTGCCTCGTCGGTGCGCCCCTGCACGCAGCGCGCCTCCCACATGCGCACAGCTGTCATCGGAACACGATCTCCACGGGCATCGCACTATCCGCCGGGAGGTCCAGCGGCGACGGCGAAGCGCCGACAGCGACCAGCCGCTCACCTAGCGCCGCCACCATCGCGCCGTTGTCGGTGCACAGCCCGGGCCGCGGCACCCGCAGCCGGATCCCTGCCTTGTCGCAGCGCTCCTGGGCGAGCGCGCGCAGCCGGGAGTTGGCCGCGACCCCGCCGCCAATGAGCAGGTGGTCGACACCGTGCTCCTTGCACGCCCGGACGGCCTTGGCGGTGAGTACGTCGACCACCGCCTCCTGGAAGCTCGCGCACACGTCCGCGACCGGCACCGGTCCCTCGTGCTTCTCCACCCATCTTGCGACGGCGGTCTTGAGCCCGGAGAACGACACGTCGTAGGACCCGTCGTTGAGCATCCCCCGCGGGAAGCCGATCGCCTTGGGGTCGCCGTCCCGCGCCTGGCGGTCCACGACCGGCCCGCCCGGGAACCCAAGCCCCAGCAGCCGAGCCACCTTGTCGAACGCCTCGCCCGCCGCGTCATCGACGGTCTGGCCCAGCGGTTGCAGGGTCTTGGTGACGTCCTCCACCAGCAACAGGCTCGAGTGCCCGCCGCTGACCAGCATCGCCACGCACGGCTCCGGCAGCGGCCCGTGCTCGAGAACGTCCACGGCCACATGCGCGGCCAGGTGGTTCACGCCGTACAGGGGAGTGCCGAGGGCAACGGAATAGGCCTTGGCTGCCGCGACTCCGACGAGCAGTGCGCCGGCCAGCCCGGGCCCGCTCGTCACCGCGATCGCGTCGAGGTCCTTGAGCGTGACGCCGGCTGTGGTGAGGGCGCGCTGCACCGTCGGGACCATCGCCTCCAGGTGCGCGCGGCTCGCGACCTCCGGCACGACACCGCCGAAACGCACGTGTTCCTCGACGGAGCTGGCCACCTCGTCGGCGAGCAGCACGCCGTCGCGCACGATCCCGATCCCGGTCTCGTCGCACGACGTCTCGATCCCCAGCACCAACGGCACGCGGCCAGCCTAGGGGCGGGTGAGCACGAGGGCGTCGACGCCGCCGGGGTAGTAGCCACGGCGCACGCCGGTACGCCGGAACCCCCGGCCTTCGTACAGGCGCTGGGCCGGGGCGTTGTCCGCCCTGACCTCCAAGGACACCGGCTTGTGGGGAAGGGTTGCGGCGTGCGCCAGCAGGGCGTCGAGCAGCAGCGCGCCAAGGCCTCGGCCCTGCGCCGCGGGAGCGACGCCGATCGTCTGGATGAACCCCTCATCGGGGTAGTCGCAGTAGCCGGCATAACCGACGACCTCGGGGTCGAGCGCCACCAGGTAGTGCCGCGTGGAGACCTGCCCGAGCTCGGTCCAGAAGTGGTGCGCGCTCCACGGCTCGGGCTGGAAGAGCTCGGCCTCGATCGGCAGCACCTGCTCGACGTGCCACCAACGGAACCGCTCGAGGGTCACGGTCCCTGCTGGGGACGCCTCCGGCGTCACCACGACGCGGGCTCGGAGACCGTCCGGCCGTGGCGCAGCGCCACCCGGTGCAGCACGTCGCCCGAGCGAAGGTGCACCTCGTCGTCCAGCACGCCCAGCCACACCGCGTGGCCGAGGTGGTCGCTCTCCCACGCGAGCCCGTCGGCGTCGTAGGCGCTGAGCACGTCGTCGTCGAGCAGCAGCGCCCGTCCCGCGACCGGCTCGAAGCGGCGCACCGTGGGGCGGTCGATGCGCGACCAGGCGTCCGGGTCTCGGCAGTCGACGAGGTAGGGCGGTCCTCCAGCCGCGACGAACACCGTGTGCTCCTCGGGCCAGCTCGCCACGAGGTTCAGCCGGCCGGGCAGGTTGTCGCTGGCGAACACGCCGGTCCACGGCAGGCCACCCTGGGGCGTGATGCGCAGCCACACCCCGTCGGACCCGCCCTCGCGGCTGGCCCCCGGGTAGTAGACGACGGTGCGCGGCTTGCCCGGAACGCTCGTCTCGCGCAGCTGGTGCTCCTGCACGGCATCCCAGGAGTGCTCGAACGCGTCCAGCCACTCTGCGCTCATGCCCCGCCCACCCTCACTCCCCGCCCAGTTGGTGCGTTTTGTCGGCGTGGCCGGTAGCGGCACGCCGACAAAACCGCACCAAGTCGGGGGGGAGGGGGAGGGGGGAGGGGGGTGCCGGGCTCATGCCTGGGGGACCGCGTCGGGGCGTCGTAGGTACAGGGGCGTGAGGGGGAGGTGCTGGCCGTCGCGCAGCGCCGCATCGGCAAGCCGGGCGGCATCGGGGTAGCGCGGGGTGTCAGCGCTCGCGAAGCCGTAGAGCTGGGCCCCGTCGCCGACCACCACCCGGCCGAGCAAGGCCTCCCGCGCCACGTCGGGCGTTGTTACGTGAGGGCCGTCCACGCGGCGGGCGGCCTGGTCGTACACCGCCCAGTAGACCTCCTTGCGCCGTGCGTCGGTCACCGCTCCCACTCCTGGGGCCGCCAGCCCATCGAGGGAGCAGACCCCGTGCACCGGGATGCCTCGCGCCTCCGCGAAGGCCGCAGCGGTGACGATGCCGACCCGCAGGCCGGTGAACGGACCGGGCCCGACCCCGACCACCACGCAGTCCGGGTCGCCTGCGCGCAGGACCTCGAGCATCCCGACCGCGAGCAGCTCACCGTGCCGCCGGCCGTCGACCACCACCCGTTCGGCCAGCACCTCGGTGACGTCGTCGCCGACGTGAACCAGGGCCGCGGAGACGGCAGGAGTGGAGGTATCCAGCACGAGCGCGATCACACCACGAGGCTAACCGCGCCCCGTTGTCTGCTTCGTCCGTCGACGGGAACGCCCCTCCAGCGGCCCATCACGCTTGGCCCAGGCCCGGTGACCGTCCCGAGTCGACGGTCCGGGCAGACAACGGTGGGGTCAGTCCTTGTACTGGGCGACGAGCTCGCGCTTGAGGACCTTTCCGGACGGCCCGAGCGGCATCGCGTCGACGAAGATCACCCGCCGCGGGTACTTGTAGGCCGCGAGGTGCTCCTTGCTCCAGCCGATGATGTCCTGATCCGACACCTCACCGGCGGCAGGGTCGCGGACCACGCATGCCACGACCTCCTCGCCGTATTGGGGATCGGGCAGGCCGATGACGGCAACCTGACCGACCGCCGGGTGACGGAGCAGGACCTCCTCGACGTCGCGGGGGTAGACGTTGTACCCGCCTCGGATCACCATGTCCTTCTTGCGGTCCAGGATCCGGACGTACCCGTCCTCGGACTTGTCGCCGAGATCCCCGCTGCGGAACCACCCGTCGACGATGGCGGCTGCGGTGGCCTCGGGCTGGTTGAGGTAGCCCTTGAAGATGTTGTGGCCGCGGATCACGATCTCGCCCAGCTCACCCGGCGGAAGCAGCTCGATGCGGTCGTCGACCTCGGCGCGCGCCACCTCGACCTCGACGCCCCAGATCGCCTTGCCCACCGTGCCGGCCTTCGGCTCGAACGACTTCTGGTTGAACGTCGCGACCGGCGAGGTCTCGGTCAGGCCGTACCCCTCGAAGATGTAGGTCCCGAAGACCTCCTTGAAGCTGTCGAGCACCGCCAGCGGGAGCGCCGCGCCGCCCGACAGGGCCATCTTCAGCTGCGGGCGCACGGTGGAGGTCTTCGCCGCCTCGAGCAGCCCGACGTACATGGTGGGGACGCCCATGAAGATCGTGCACTTCTCGTCCTCCAGCAGCCGCAGCGCCTCGGTGCCGTCGAAGCGCGGCAGGAGTACGACGGTCGCGCCGACGTAGAAGGCGGTGTTCATGCAACACGTCTGCCCGAAGGTGTGGAACAGCGGCAGGCACCCCAGCACGGTGTCGGTCTCGTCGATCTCGAAGGTCTGCTGGGCCGAGACCATGACGTTCATCATCACGTTGAAGTGCGTGAGCTCGGCGCCCTTGGGCTTGCCGGTGGTCCCGCTCGTGTAGAGGATCACCGCGGTGTCGTCGGGCTCGCGCGGCACGATCGCGTCGATCGGCGTCGCGGCCAGGGCCAGGTTGTCGATGCGCTCGATGGTTGCGTCGCCGCCGTCCATGACGGCCAGCACGCCGACGCCCGCGAGCTCGGCGCCCTTGGCCCCCTCGCCGAGCAGCGGCGCCGCGCAGACGAGCACCTTGGCCCCGGAGTCGGTGAGGACGTACTCGATCTCCTCGGCCTTGAGCAGCGCGTGCACCGGCACCGCCACCGCGCCCAGCGCCAGCGTGCCGAAGTACGCCAGCGGGAAGTGCGGCGTGTTCGGCAGCAGCAGCGCGACCTTGTCCCCCGGGCCGACGCCTTGCTCGCGCAGGACAGCGGCGTACTGCTTCGCGTGCCCCCACAGCTGCGCGTAGCTCAGCCGCAGGTCACCGATGACGACCGCGGTGTTCTCGGGGTGACGGATGGCGGACTCGGCCAGGATGCTGGCGATCGTCAGGGACAAGGCAGGCTCCATCTCACGGGGGTTGCTGCCGTGAGTCTCCCCTGTCCTACTGCACGAGCGAAAGGCCCCCTGGTACGGCGGAACCTCACGCCCAGCGCGGGCCCACGCCCTTCACGGTCACGATCCGGACGTCGTCGTCACGCCGATCGAGCCGCACGTCGAGGTGGCTGTCGGACAGCCGTTCGACCACTCCCTCGCCCCACTCGACGACGACCACCGCCCGGTCGAGCTCCTCATCGATCTCGAGGTCGTCCAGGTCGAGCCGTCCGCTGTCGCGCAACCGGTAGGCGTCGACGTGCACCAGCGGAAGCGGTCCGCGGTGCACCCGGGCGATGACGAACGTGGGGCTCGTCACCCGCCCCTGCACGCCCAGCCCGAGACCGATGCCCTGCGTGAGAGCGGTCTTGCCCGCTCCCAGCGGACCGCTCAGCACGACGAGATCCCCTGCGCGCAAAGAGGATGCGAGCTCCTGACCGAAGGCGCGGGTGTCCTCGACCGTAGCCAGTTCCCGCCTCACGCGATCAGCTCCACGGCCGCGCGCAGGTCCTCACGCAGCAGCCGCATCGGCTCGCCGTTGGGTCCACCCCGCAACGCCGCGGCCGGGTGGTAGGTCGGCATCAGGCGCTGACCGGCGACCGCGTGCACCGTGCCACGCACGTCCGACAGCGTCACCTTCCCCAGGAACCAACTCGTTGCCGACACCCCCAGCGTCACGACCAGCTCTGGCGTCACCTCGACGAGCTGGGCCTGCAACCACGGCCGACAGTTCTCGCTCTCGACCCGGGTGGGAGTGCGGTTGCCGGGCGGACGGCACTTGACGGTGTTCAGGACCGCGACGCGTTCGCGAGGCAGCCCGGCCTCGGAGAGCAACAGGTCCAGCAGCTGCCCGCTGCGCCCGACGAACGGCTCGCCCCGTTCGTCCTCCAACGCGCCCGGTGCCTCGCCGACAACGAGCAGCCGGGCACCCGGCGGCGTCTGCCCCACGACAACCTGGGTCCGCGTCGACGCCAAGGCGGGGCAGCGGGTGCAGCCACGCATCGCGACCTCGAGCGCTGTCACGGCCCGTCCCCTCAGGCGCTGCGGCGACGGGAGCTGGTGGCCCGACGCACCAGGGCCCGCAGCTGCAACGTGACCAGGGCATGCCGCTCGAGCTGCACCATGTGGCCGGCGCCCTCGAGCACGACGAGCTGGGCGCGTGGCAGGTGGGTGGCGATCTCCCGGCTGTGGGCCACCGGCGTCACGACGTCGGCACTGCCGACGAGAACGAGCGTCTCCACGTCCCGCAGAACCGGCAGCGCGTGCAACATGTCGTGGTCTACGAAGGTGCCGTAG
>JBKJSN010000155.1:0-29141 GCA_046595815.1 Mycobacteriales bacterium | reverse complement strand
CGTGACGCCGGCGCTGGCCGGCACCTCGCACTTCCTCGAGCACCTGCTGTTCAAGGGGACGCCGACGCGCGACGCCCTGGAGATCTCGTCGGCCATGGACGCTGTCGGGGGCGAGATGAACGCCTTCACCGACAAGGAGTACACCTGCTACTACGCGCGGGTGCTGGACGCCGACCTGCCGCTCGCGGTCGACGTCGTCTCCGATCTGGTGACGTCGGCGACGTGCACGGTCCAGGACGTGGAGGCCGAGCGCGGCGTCATCCTCGAGGAGATCTCGATGCATGACGACGACCCCGGTGACGTCGTGCACGATGCGTTTGCCGAGGCGCTGTACGGCGGGCATGCCCTCGGGCGGCCTGTCATCGGCTCGGTGGAGACCATCCAGGCCCTGACGCACGAGGCCATCACGGGCTACTACCGCGACCGGTACACCCAGCCCGAGATGGTGGTGAGCGTCGCTGGCAACCTCGACCACGACGAGGTCGTCCGCCTGGTGGCTGAGGCGTTCGGGCCATCCTCTGCGGCCGCGCCCACCCCGCTGCGACCGCACGATCCGCCTGCGTTCCAGGCGGGGACGGTCGTGGAGGATCGCCCGACCGAGCAGGCCCACCTGGTGCTGGGCACGCACGGCCTGGCGCGCGACGACGATCGCCGGTGGGCGCTGTCGGTGCTCAACAACGGTCTCGGTGGCGGCATGTCGAGCCGGCTGTTCCAGGAGGTCCGGGAGAACCGGGGGCTGGCCTACTCCGTCTACAGCTACGCCTCCCACCACCACGACACCGGCATGTTCGGCGTGTACGCCGGGTGCGCCCCGTCGAAGGTCGACGAGGTGCTGCGGGTCTGCCGCGACCAGCTGGACATGGTGGCCGACAAGGGCCTGACCGACGAGGAGATCGTGCGGGCCAAGGGCCAACTGCGCGGTTCGCTCGTGCTCGGGCTGGAGGACACCGGGTCCCAGATGACCCGCATCGGCAAGGCGGAACTCGTGCACGCCGAGGTGCTCGAGGTGGATGAGTTGCTCGCCCGGATTGAAGCGGTCACGGCCGACGACGTGCGGAACGTGGCAGCAGATGTGCTGCGGCGGCCGCTCTCACTCGGCATCATCGGACCGTTCCCTGACAGGGACTTCGCGGAGGTGCTGGCGTGACACGTGTTGCGGTGCTCGGGGCCAAGGGCCGGATGGGCTCGGAGGTCGTGCGTGCCGTCAGCGCGGCGAGCGACCTCGAGCTGGGCCCGACGTACGACGTGGGCGACGCCCTCGACCTGACCGGCGTCGACGTCGCCGTGGACTTCACCCACCCCGACGGGGTGATGGACAACCTCAAGGCCTGCATCCAGGCGGGGGTGCACGCGGTGGTGGGCACCACCGGCTTCGATGAGCAGCGGCTGGCGTTGCTGCGGCAGTGGTTGTCGGGCACCGAGGTCGGCGTGCTCATCGCCCCCAACTTCGGGATCGCCGCCGTGCTGATGATGCGCTTCGCAGCCCAGGCCGCGCCGTACTTCGACAGCGTCGAGATCGTGGAGCTGCACCACCCTCGCAAGGCCGACGCACCCTCGGGTACCGCCATGCGCACCGCGCAGCTGGTGGCCGAGGCGCGCGCCGGGATGCCGAAGATGCCCGATGCGACGTGGACCTCGCTCGAGGGCGCGCGCGGTGCCGTCGTCGACGGTGTGCACGTGCACTCGGTGCGGCTGGCGGGGCTGGTCGCGCATCAGGAGGTGCTGCTCGGCGGTGAGGGGGAGACCCTCACCCTGCGCCACGACTCCTACGACCGTGCGTCCTTCATGCCGGGCGTGCTTCTCGGCGTGCGGCAGATCGCGATGCACCCGGGCCTCACCGTGGGCCTGGACTCCTTGCTCGGCCTGTGAAGGCGCGCGCCGCGCTCGTCGTCGCGGCGACGGCTCTGATGGCGCTGTACCTGCTCGTGCGAGCCGTCGACCTGCTGCGCACCGGCACGGTCCGCGGCGCGCTGCTCGCGCTCGGCGTCCTCCTGCTGGTCGCGGTGGGCGGGCTGCTGGTCGTCGGCGAGGTCCGCCTGGCAGCGGCCTCCCAGCGCCTCGGCAGGCGCCTGTACGACGAGGGCTTCGTCGAGCAGGACCTTCCCGTGATGCGCAGTGGGCGGGTGGACCGCGAGGCCGCCGATGCCTTGTTCGTCCAGCGCAAGGGCGAGGTGGAGGCTGCCCCGGAGGACTGGCGGGCGTGGTTCCTGCTCGCCAGCGCCTACGACATGGCGCGCGATGCGTCCCGCGGTCGACGGGCGATGCGCAAGGCCGTGGCCCTGGAGCGCCAGCGCCTCACCTGAGCCTGGCCCACGCCGAGTCGCTTGAGCGTGGCGGCTGGCCAGCCTCAGCGCGATTGTGTGGGACACGCCGGTCGGCAGCAGCCCTCAGGTGATGGTGAAGGTGTACGTCAGCACGCTGCGGCCCTGGAGCTCGTTCGCCAGGAACGTGGTCTGCAGCGTGTAGTCGCCCTTGGGCAGCTTCTGGCCGGACGCATCGACCCCGGTCCAGAGCAACGACCACTGGGAACAGACGCCGGTGTCGACGGCGATCGTGTGCGGCTGCTCGACCTCGGGGTGCCAGCGCGACCATCGCCACACCTGCTTGGTGCCGCGACGGATCGTGAAGTCCACCTCGTTGCGGCCCTCGAAGTGCAGCAGGCTGGTGTCGGTCCTGGTGGAGCAGACGTCGGCGTACAAGTTGTAGCTGCCTGTGCCCGAGGCGTAGGCGGTGGTGGAGGGGCACAGCGTGGTGGCGTCCTCGGTCTTGCCGGTGACGTTGCAGCGGGGGTCGGTCGGGAGGTAGACCTGGCCGTCCGAGCGGCTGATCTTGCCCGCGGCGTACGGCTTGCCCGTGACTTGAGAAGGCTCCTGCGCGTCCGGTCCCTCAACGGGGTTGTGGTCGCCCGAAACCAGGGGAGGTACGCCGAGCAGCCCACCGTTGCCGGTCGGAGGTGCCGCGCTGTTGGACGTCACCGCCGAGACGGTGTTGCGCGTGGCCTCGTCGATCGCGGTCGTCGGCCCGGGCACGAGCCGGGTGACTGCCGGCTGCTCCGGGGCGGGCTGCTGGATGAGGGACTGGGTGCTCTGCCCACCGAGTACGGCGACGGCCACGAACAGCGCGGTGGCGGCCGCCGTCGAGGACAGGCTCGCGGTGCGCACGCGTCGGCCCCGAGCAGCGGCCATCGCCTGGCGCAGCCCGTCCGCGGGTGGGGCGACGTACGGGAAGTCACTCATGAGCCGGTCCTCTCGCTGGCAAGGACGGCATCGGAGAGCAGTGCCCGGGCCTCGTGCAGGCGGCGCTTCACGGTGCCCACCGGTCGGCGCAGCGCCGCGGCGACCTCGGCCACAGGGAGGTCGGCGTAGTAGTGCAGCAGGACCGTCTCCCGCAGGTGCCCGGGCAGGCGCTCCACGAGGTCGCGCAGCGAGCTGTCGTGCGCCGGCCTGCCGTGCAGGCTCGTAATGCCCAGGCTGGTGACGGCTGAGCGCTCGCGCCCGCCCTGGCGCCAGTGGTGCTTGACCAGGTTGGTGCCCACGACGTAGACGAAGCCGCGCGGCTCGGTGACCCGGCGCCAACGGGCGAACAGGCGCGTGAACGCCTCCTGAGTCGCCTCACGCGCCACCTCCGGGTTACCCGTGAGCGAGGTGAGATACCCGGCGAGCTTGGGGAACTCGCTGGCGTACAAGGCGGCGAAGTCCTGCTGCGTCGTCGCGCTCACACCGGGCAGGGACGGCAAGCAGTCCTCGACGACACCGGCGGTCGTGCCGCCGTAGCCGTCGAGAGCCAGGCTGGGAACCAGCTCCACGTCCATCCCTTCGCGGTTGCTCCCACTTCAGAGCCCGCATGTCAGAGAAAGGTTCGCATGAAATGTGGCGAACCGGACAGGGCCGTTCGGGCTCTTGGAAGCATCCAGCCCGAAGGAGCCCCCGTGCGCCGTCTCGCCGCGCTCGTCCCCGCCGTCGTTCTCGCCCTTGCGCCGGTAGCCGCAGCGTCGCCGACGCCTGGGGTGGAGCAGTTCGCTGCCGTCTCCTTCACCCTGACCGTGAAGCGTCAGGTGTGGACGCTGTCCGTGGAGGCGATCGCCCCGACGGCAGCCGGTCCGCTCAGCGTGCCGCGGGTGCGCCTGCTGCTGCAGGACGGGCCGCCGTCGAGCCGCCCGGGCAAGGTCTTCGAGTCCGTCCTACGCAGCGCCGACGTGACCATGGGGGTGGACACGGCCCGGGTCTCAACCCGCCTCGGTGGCCTCCCGCTGAACATCTCGTGGGCGACCCGGGGGAGCCTGCTGCCGGGCGTTGTCCTGAACACGGCCGTCGTGGGCGTCGCCCGCATCGCCGTCAGCCACGTGGAGCTGGGGACCACGTCCTGCGGGCCGGGCAACGCCCAGATCGGGGTGCGTGCTCTCTCGCTTCTGGAGCTGCAGCCCGCCATCGCGACGCTGGACCGCGCCTTCACGGCCAAGGCCCTGCGCGGGGTGCGCTGTGCCGAGGCGTTCTACCCCACCAATCCCTGACCCGTCCAGCCTCACTCACCCGAAGGAGCTCGTTGTGCGACGTCTGACCCTGGCGGTACCCGCCGTCCTGGCCGCCCTCGTCCTGCCTGCGCAGGCGGCCCCGACCGTGAGCCACGAGAAAGGGTTGATGACGTCGTTCACGGTCCTGTCGTCGAAGGGCCGGTCTGTGGTCGACCTCCTCGCCAGCACTCCGGTGACGGGAGGCGAGCCCCGGCTGCGGGTGCGGGTGACACCCCAAGGCTCCAGCAAGGTGCGCAGGCTCTACGGCGAGCTGCCGGCGAGCGCTCTGAGCCGCCGCGACGGCGTGACAACCCTGGCAACCCGGCTTGGCGGCCTGGCGCTGCGCGTGACCTGGCGGGAGGCGCCCAACACGTTGGCCAGCTCGCTTGGGGACAGCAACGGCGAGGGGGAGGACGCTGCCGGCTGGACGATCACCGGCGTGTCCGCCGACACGGAGGTCACCCTCGGGGGCGTGCGCTGCAAAGAGCCGAGCTTCTCGGCGATCGGCGACGCCCTCGCCTACGACACGGCCGGGTTCGGCGCGCCGCTATCGCAGGGTCTCGGGATCTCGTCCAAGGGTCTGCGCTGCTTCGGCGAGTCCTACCCCTTCCCGCCGCCGCTGCCGTGAAGTTTTTCCCCATGAGAGCACCTCTGTGCGGGCTCGTCGCACTGGCTCTGGCCGCGCTGGCGAACCCGGGAGCGGCAGCGCCTGCACCGAGCGCGACGTTGACCCGCACCGGCCAGACCGTCTCCTGGTCTGGCGAGCTCTCGACGCCCGACCCGGTCGGCTGCGGGGACGTGGCCAGCCTCGGCTGCGACCGCACCTCGGTGCGCGTGCAGGCCAAGCGAGGCAGCTGGGTCACGATGCAGATCCGGCAGGACGGCTTCTACCTGCGGGTGGAGACCGGCGGTACCTACGTCGCGAGCAACGGCTCGCACCAGGGCGGGACCAAGAGCAATCCCTCCACCGCCCCCGCTCGGGTGACGTTCCAGCAGGTCCGCAGCGGCATCGTCACCTACGACGTGGGGGTGAGCACGATGCTGGCCACGGCCCAGACACCCCTGCGCTACAAGGCAACAGCGGTGTTCGCCGGCAAGGCGTTCGATCGCGAGGGGGAGTGCTTCGTGGGCGGGGGTGGCGTCGACCACGTCACCGACGTCGACGACGGTGTGGTGCTGCCGCTGTCGGTCCTTCTGGTGGCGAAGCCCCAGGAGGTCGCGGAGGTCAAGCGGCTCGTCGTACCAGGGCTGGTGGACACCTACTCGCGCATCGGTATCGCCGTGCGGGCCAAGGTGATGGCCTTCCCGCTCAAGGACGACGGCGACTACCCGTTCGTGCAGGTACGCCGGGCGCTGGGCGGCGTGCGACCGGCTGGCGTCGACGCGGTGCACGTGCTGAGCGACGACTTCGCCGGCGGGTACGCCGAGTGCTTGGGTGGCATCGCCTACCCCGAGTTCGGGTTCTCCAACGGGAGCCTGCACTACGCCGTCCAGGGGGTGGTCCCCGCCCCGACCGTGACGGCGGCCGTCATCGCGGCGCACGAGATCGGGCACGTGCTCGGTGCTCAGCACCAGCAGGCCAACTGCGCCGAAGCGCTGCCGCAGCTCGCCGTACGGCCGGCCAAGGACGGCTCGGTGGGTCCGTGCACGGCGATGTCTCCGCTGGCGGTGCAGGCGAGCCAGACGTTCTCGACCCTCGAGCGCTCGACCGTGCGCTATTACACCCGGCGGTACGCCCGGGGGTAGGTGCTTACAGGGCGGTGTGCCACCGCAGCTGCCGTACGGCGGTCTGCTCAGCCGACAGGGTCCGCACCGCCGAGTCGAGCCCCCAGCCGGCTGAGGTGAGGAAAGCGCTCACCACGGTGTCGGACTCGAACGCCCAGGTGATCGCGTGGGTGGCCTGCTCCTCGCGCCACAGGTCGACGGAGGCCGCGACGAGGCGCGAGCCGTGACCGCGCCGGCCCCACTGCGGCTCGACGAGCAGGGCCGTCAGCTCCGCCGCCGGGTGTTCGAGGTCTTCGTCGGAGGACGGCTCACAGGCCGCGAACCCGACGACCTCGCCGTCCTCCAGCGACACCAGCACCCGGTGGTGCGGCGACGGGGGAGCGCTGATGGCGTGGGCCCACGCGGCCTCGACATCGGCGGGATCGAGGGCAAGGGCCGCGGCGGGGAGCACCTCGGCGTACGCCACCTTCCAGGTCGCGAGCTGGACCCGGGCGATCGCTGCGGCGTCGGAAGGGCGGGCGGGGCGGACGCTGACGTTCGCCGTCGGGGAGGTCACCGGCTCAGGCTAGGACGTACCGGACCTCGGTCAGCGGCACGCCGAGCTCGAGCTGCTTGGTCGCCTCCGGTCGTAAGCCGTTGCGGGCGTAAAAGGCGCGGGCCCGCGGGTTGTCCTGCAGCACCCACAGCGAGGTGAAGGGGAGTGCGGCCTCCCACAGTGCCTGTCCCACGCCGGTGCCCCAGTAGGTCGGCAGCACGTAGAGGGCGTAGAGCTCGGCCTCGCCGTACCTGTCCTCGTCACGGCACGGGCCGGCCACTGCCATGCCGACCAGAGCGTCGTCTTCCCATGCCCCGTAGACACGGCCCTCGCCGGCGTCGAACCGTGACTCGAACCGTGCCAGGTCCTCCAGTCGCAGGGTGAGGGCGTCGAGCACGTCGTCCGGCACTACGCCGCGGTAGGCGACCTTCCAGGTCGCGATCCTCACCTCGTGGGCCGCGCGCAGCTCGTGGCGGGCCACCGGACGTACCTGCATCCCGACAGAGTGCCCTGGTTGGATGCTGCTGTGGAGCACCTGTCACTGCGCCAGGCACGGCGGGTCGCGTTGGCCGCGCAGGGCTTCAACGACCCGCTGCCCACCGGCAAGGTCACCGCGAGGCACCTGCATCGGGTGTTGTCCCGCACTCACCTGCTGCAGATCGACAGCGTCAACGTCTTCGCCCGCGCCCACCACCTGCCGGTCTTCTCACGGCTGGGGGCCTGGGACACCGCGCTTCTGGAGGACGTGGCCTTCCGTCGGCGGGAGGTGTTCGAGTACTGGGCCCACGAGGCGTCGTACCTGCCCGTGGACCTGCACCCGCTGTTGCGGTGGCGCATGCAACGGGCGCACACCTGTGAGGAGGGCTGGGGCGGGATGCTGCGCGTGTTCCAGGAGCGGCCCGGCTTCGTCGAGGGGATGCTCGAGCGGGTGCGTGCCGAGGGGCCGCTGCCTGCCGGAGCGCTGCGGGATGCGGTCAAGGGCAAGGGCGCGTGGTGGGGCTGGGACGACGTGAAGAAGGGGTTGGAGTGGCTGTTCTGGTCCGGACAGCTCGCGACGGCCCGCCGTACGACGGGCTTCGAGAAGCTCTATGACCTCACGGAGCGGGTGCTGCCCGCGAAGGTGCTCGAGGCTCCCACCCCGTCCCGGATCGAGGCCCAGCGTGAGCTGGTGCGCCTGTCCGCCCAGGCGCACGGAGTAGCCACCGAGCGCGACCTGCGCGACTACTTCCGCCTCAAGCCTGCGGAGGCCCGGGTCGCCCTGCACGCCCTGGTGGAGTCGGGTGACGTCCTGCCGGTGCAGGTCGAGGGGTGGCGTGACCCGGCGTACCTGTCCTCGGGTGCGGCGCAGCCGCGATGGGTACGCCGCAACGCCCTGCTCTCGCCCTTCGACCCCCTCGTGTGGGAACGCGCGCGGACCGAGCGGCTCTGGAACGTCGACTACCGGATCGAGATCTACACGCCCGCCCACAAGCGGGTCTACGGCTACTACTGCCTGCTGCTGCTGGAGAACGAAGCGATCACCGCCCGCGTCGACCTCAAGGCCGATCGCAAGGCCGGAGTGCTGCGCGTCGCGGCAGCCTGGCGCGAGCCCGACGCCGGGCCAGATACGCCGCAGGCCTTGGCTGCTGAGCTCCACCGGGCCGCTGCCTGGCAAGGCCTGGGGGAGGTGGTGTCGAGGGCCGCGGCGACCTCGCCCCCGCACTTGTGCATCATGATGCAGCCAATTGATGTCATGATGCACCCATGCGCACGACCGTCACGATCGACGACCACCTCCTCGAGGAGGTCAAGCTGCTCGCGGTGCGTCAGGGACGGACCATGGGTTCGGTCCTGGAGGACGCGGTGCGACTTCTCCTGGAGCGGTCCGAGGCATCGACGCGACGGTCGGTGAACCTGCCGGTGTTCGCCGGTGAGCTCGGGCTGCGGCCCGGCGTCGATCTTGAAGACCGCGACGCTCTCTACGACCTGCTCGACGAAGACTGATGCTCATCGCCGACGTGAACATCTTCGTCAATGCGCATCGACCGGAGTCCCCCCACCACGCGCTCGACGCAGCGTGGTTGAGGCAAGCCTTGGCCGGCGCGGAACCCATCGGGATCGCGGACCACGTGCTCGCATCGTTCGTGCGGGTGGTCACCCATCGTCGGGTTTTCACTTCGCCCAGCACTCTCGGGGAAGCGTTGCTGTTCTGCTCCGAGGTGCGCTCGGCACCGGCGGCCGTACGCGTGGGCCCGGGGGAGCGGCACTGGGAGCTGTTCACCGACCTGTGCCAGTCGGTGGGTGCAAAGGGCAACGCCGTCCCCGACGCGTTCCTCGCTGCCCTCGCCCTCGAGCAGGGGGCCACCTGGGTCACCCACGACCGGGGCTTCGCCCGCTTCCCTGGCCTGCGCTGGGTGATTCCCGAGCCCGCCTAGGTTCAGCCAACACGGCGAGCCGACGTGGCGCAGGCGGGTTCTCGCCTAGGCTGGGTGAGCCGCACTTCCCCGCCCGCGGCCCTATCGCCGTACGGAGATCTTCTCGTGGTCGAGCTCGCCCCGTTGAACGCCGTGGAGCCTGTGTTCCGTAGCGACATGACCGTCGAGCTGGTCCGCGCCGCCGCGAGCGACACCGACGTCATCTGGTCAGCGCGCGTCTCCACACAAGGGGAGAAGTCGCTCGAGGCGGTGGATGAGGACGCGAGCCGGTCGGCCGGGCTCATCGGCTTCCTCATGCGCAACCGCCATGGCACGCCGTTCGAGCACAACAGCATGACTTTCCTGGTCAGCGCGCCGATCTTCGTCTTCCGTGAGTTCCACCGGCACCGCATCGGCTGGAGCTACAACGAGGAGAGCGGTCGCTACCGCGAGCTCAAGCCGACCTTCTACGTGCCGGGCCCCGACCGCCCGCTTGCCCAGACCGGCAAGC
Organism: Mycobacteriales bacterium; assembly: GCA_046595815.1. Lineage (GTDB taxonomy): Bacteria > Actinomycetota > Actinomycetes > Mycobacteriales > SCTD01 > RYN-111. Next base: position 19,467 of record JBKJSN010000155.1, on the reverse strand, counting down.
CCGGGGCTTATGAGTTCGTCGACGCCGGCCCCGAGGTGACCGGCCTTGCGGTCGAGGCAACGATGCGCGCCTGCCGCACGGCGTACGACGCCTATCAGGAGATGCTCGCCGCCGGCGTGGCCCGCGAGATCGCGCGCTCGGTCCTGCCGGTCGGCACCTACTCCAGCATGTACGCCACCTGCAACGCCCGTTCGCTCATGGCCTTCCTGAGCCTGCGCACCAAGGACGAGGCCTCACGCTTCCCGTCCTTCCCGCAGCGCGAGATCGAGATGGTGGCCGAGCAGATGGAGGCGCACTTCGCGAGCCTCATGCCGATCACCCATGGCGCGTTCGTGGAAGCAGGGCGGGTCTGCCCGTGACCGTGCGGCCCGGCGCCGACGCTCCGATCGGGATCTTCGACTCGGGTGTGGGCGGGCTGACCGTCGCCCGGGCCGTGCTCGACCAGATGCCGAACGAGCCGGTCCTGTACGTCGGGGACACCGGCCGAGGGCCCTACGGCCCGCAGCCGCTGGCTCGGGTGCGGCAGATGTCGCTGGAGATCATGGACTTCCTGGTGGAGTCCGGCGTCAAGATGCTCGTGATCGCCTGCAACTCCGCGAGCGCGGCCTGCATCCGTGACGCGCGGGAGAGGTACGACATCCCTGTCGTGGAGGTGATCCACCCGGCTGCCCGGCGGGCCGCCGCGGCGACGCGCAACGGCCGGGTCGGGGTCATCGGGACCACCGCGACGATCGCCAGTGGCGCCTATGAGGACGCCTTCGCAGCGGTGCCGAACGTGGAGCTGGTGACGGCTGCCTGCCCGCGGTTGGTGGAGTTCGTCGAGGCCGGACAGACGCACGGCGAGGAGGTGCTGCGTGTCACCGCGGAGTACCTCGAGCCGGTGCTCGCGGCCGACGTCGACACCCTCGTTCTCGGTTGCACGCACTACCCGCTGCTCATCGGCCCCTTGGGCTACGTCGCGGGTGACCGGGTGACGCTCATCAGCAGCGCGGAGGAGACCGCGAAGGACGTCTATCGGGTGCTGGTCCGCGAGGGGCTGGCGCGCGAGGACGACGCGCCCCCGCCGGTGCACCAGTTCGTGGCGACCGGCGATGCCGAGCGCTTTCGGCTTCTGGGCCGGCGCTTCCTCGGCCCGGAGGTGGAGCATGTGGGTGCCGCACCGGCGTTCCAGACGCAACTGGTCGCCCTTGCGGCTCGCGACCAGGCGTGAGCAACGGCGGCCGGTAGCCTGCGGGGCATGACAGCACCCTTCGGACGCGTCCTGACCGCCATGGTCACGCCCTTCGCTCCGGACGGATCGCTCGACCTCCCGCAGGCCGCTGCCCTGGCTGACCGGCTGGTCGCCGAGGGCAACGACGGCCTCGTCATCTCCGGTACGACGGGCGAGGCACCCACGACGTCCCGCACGGAGAAGGCGGAGCTGCTTCGCGCGGTCGTCGACGCCGTCGGCGGTCGGGCCCACGTGCTCGCCGGGGTCGGGACGAACGACACCGCCCATTCCCTCGAGCTCGCACAGGACGCCGCGAAGGCGGGGGCGACCGGCCTGCTCGCGGTGACGCCCTACTACTCCAAGCCGCCGCAGGCAGGGGTCATCGCGCACACCCTGGCGATCGCGGACAGCACAGACCTGCCCGTCATGCTCTACGACATCCCCGGGCGCACCGGCCTGGCGTTGCAGCACGAGACGATCGTGACCCTGGCACAGCGCCCACAGGTCGTCGCGGTGAAGGACGCCAAGGACGACCTGGTGGCGACGGCGCGGGTGCTCGCGGAGACCGACCTCGCGGTCTACAGCGGCACCGACGCCCTCAACCTGCCGACTCTGGCGATCGGGGGCGTCGGCATGGTCAGTGTCATCTCGCACGTCGTGACGCCCCGGCTGGTGCAGATGGTGCAGGCCTACCTCAACGGCGACGTGGCGCAAGCCCTCGCCCTCAACCTGGCGATGGAGCCGGTGTGGCGCGCGATGTTCCGCACCCAAGGCGTCATCACGACGAAGGCGGCGTTGGCAATGCTCGGGTTCGATGTCGGAGGCGTTCGGTTGCCGTTGGTCGGGCTGACACCTGAGGAGTCCGCCGTACTGCGGTCAGACCTCGTGGCCGGCGGGGTGCTCGCATGAGCCACCCGCACCCGGACCTCGGCCCGCCCCCTGTCCTGCCGGAGGGAGCGCTGCGCATCGTGGCGCTCGGCGGGTTGGGCGAGATCGGCCGCAACATGACCGTCTTCGAGTTCGACGGCCAGCTGCTGATCGTCGACTGCGGAGTGCTGTTCCCCGAGACCGAGCAGCCCGGCATCGACCTGATCCTGCCGGACTTCTCCTACATCCGGGACCGGCTCGACGACGTGCTCGCGGTCGTGCTCACCCACGGGCACGAGGACCACATCGGCGCGATCCCGTACCTGCTCCGCGAGCGACGCGACATCCCGATCATCGGCTCGCGCTTCACCCTCGCGCTGCTCACCGCGAAGCTCAAGGAGCACCGGCTCGTCCCGGAGATCTCGCAGGTCACCGAGGGCGATCTGCGGGAGGTCGGCCCGTTCTCGCTGGAGTTCTTCAGCGTGAACCACTCGATCCCGGACGCGCTCGCTGTCGCGATCCGCACCGACGCCGGTCTGGTGCTGCACACCGGTGACTTCAAGATGGACCAGCTGCCGCTCGACGGCCGGCTGACCGACCTCGGGGGCTTCGCTCGGCTCGGTGCCGAGGGGGTCGACCTGCTCCTGTCGGACTCCACCAACGCCGAGGTCCCCGGCTTCGTCACCTCCGAGCGCGAGATCGGCCCCGTCATCGACGAGGTGGTCCGCACCGCCAGCCGGCGCGTCATCGTCGCCTGTTTCGCCTCGCACGTGCACCGGGTCCAGCAGGCGCTCGACGCCGCGGAGCAGCACGGCCGCAAGGTGGCTTTCGTAGGCCGGTCCATGGTCCGCAACATGGGCGTCGCGGCGGATCTCGGGCTGCTGCGGATGCCCCCCGGGATCGTCGTCGACATGAAGAACGTCGAGGCGCTCGAGCCCAACCGCGTGATGCTCATCTCGACCGGGTCCCAGGGCGAGCCGCTGTCTGCGCTGTCGCGGATGGCGAACCGCTCGCACCACCAGATCCGCGTCGAGGCCGGCGACACGGTCGTGCTCGCCTCCTCGCTCATCCCCGGCAACGAGAACGCCGTCTACCGCGTCATCAACGGGCTGTCGCGCTGGGGCGCCCGGGTGGTGCACAAGGGCGTGGCGAAGGTCCACGTCTCGGGTCACGCCCCGGCCGGTGAGCTGCTCTACCTGCTGAACGCCGTGAAGCCGTCCAACCTCATGCCCATCCACGGCGAGTGGCGCCACCTGAGGGCGCACGCCGAGCTCGGCCGGCTCACAGGGGTCGAGCACGTCGTGCTGGCTGAGGACGGCGTGGTCGTGGACCTCGTCGACGGCCGGGCCTCGATCACCGGCGCGGTGCCGTGCGGCTACGTCTACGTCGACGGCCTGGAGGTCGGCGACGTCGGGGAGTCCACCCTGAAGGACCGCCGCATCCTCGGCGAGGAGGGGTTCATCTCCTTCACGATCGCCGTCGACTCGGTCACCGGCAAGATCGCCGGGGCGCCCCAGATCTCCGCGCGCGGCTTCAGCGACGACCCGAAGGCCTTCGACGACGTGCTGCCGCTGCTCGAGGCTGAGCTCGACCGGGCCGCGGCCGAGGGCGTCGGCGATCCGCACCAGCTCGGGCAGGCGTGCCGGCGCATCCTCGGCCGCTGGGTCTCGGACACCTACCGCCGCCGCCCCATGATCATCCCCGTCGTCGTCGAGGTCTGACCGCACCAACTGCGGTCAAGCGCGCCCCCGCCCGCGACACGGGGCGACTCAGGTGTGACAAGCGGGACTGTTGAGGCTGGCGGGGTTAGCGTTCGCATCATGGCCACACGCACGTCCGCACGCCCTGCGACCTCCCGCGCCGGATCCGCGCGCAGCGGTGCCCCGCGGTCGACCGCCAAGAAGGCCCCCGCGAAGAAGTCCGCCCCGAAGAAATCGGCGCCCAAGAAGTCGCCCCGCAGTACGGCGGCAAAGCGCCCCTCCGGGCCGGGCCCCCTGACGGTCGGCGGGCGTGCGATCGGTTCTGCCTTCGGACTGCTGGCCCGTGGCGTCGGCGGGGTGAGCCGGGCAGCCGGCACCAGCGCCCGCGACCTGGACCCGGCGCACCGGCGCGACTCGCTCGGCCTGGTGCTGCTCATCGGCGCGCTGCTCAGTGCGGCCGGCGCCTGGTGGCATGCGGGCAGTGCCGGCGATGCCCTCGCGAGCCTGGTCGAGGGACTGTTCGGCCTGGGCGCCATGGTGCTCCCGGTCATCTTGGTGGTGGCGGGCGTCCGCACGCTGCGGCACCCCGTCAGCCCTGGTGCGAGAGGTCGGCTGTTCATCGGCTGGACGTCGCTGAGCCTCGGGGCGCTGGGCGTGCTCGAGGTCGTGCGCGGGGACCACTCCCGCGCGGACAAAGGTGGCGTCATCGGGTTCCTGCTCGGGAACCCGCTGGAGACCATGCTGACCGGCTTCCTCGCCGTACCTGTCCTGGTCCTGCTCGCTGCCTTCGGGCTGCTCGTCGTCACGGCCACCCCGGTCCACCAGGTGCCGCAGCGGCTCGCCCTGCTGCGCGACACGCTGTTGCTGCGCCCGAAGCCGCAGCCCGAGCCCGAGCCGGAGCCGCTCGCGCCGCTGAACCGCACCCGGCCTCGACGGCGTCAGGGCATCGCCCAGCAGGACGGCCCGACCGACCTCACGCCGGTGGTCATCGCCCCTGACGACCGCGAACCGGTCGTCGACCCGCCGCAGCACACGCCACCCCCGAGGGCCGCTGAGCAGTTGGTGCTCAAGGGCGACTACACGTTGCCGCCGGCCGATCTGCTGGGCCTGGGCACGCCCCCGAAGAAGCGCAGTGCGGTCAACGACGAGGTCATCGCCGCGCTCACCCAGGTGCTCGACGACTTCCAGGTCGATGCGCAGGTCACCGGGTTCAGCCGCGGCCCGACGGTCACCCGCTACGAGATCGAGCTCGGCCCGGCCGTGAAGGTCGAGCGGGTCAAGACGTTGCAGCGCAACATCGCGTACGCCGTGAAGAGCTCCGACGTCCGCATCATCGACGTCATCCCCGGCAAGAGCGCGATCGGGATCGAGATCCCCAACACCGACAGGGAGAACGTCAGCCTCGGCGACGTGTTGCGCAGCCCGGCCGCGACCAATGACCACCACCCGATGCTCGTCGCGCTGGGCAAGGACATCGAGGGCGGCTTCGTCTGCGCGAACATCGCCAAGACGCCCCACATCCTCATCGCCGGCGCCACCGGCGCGGGCAAGTCGACCTGCATCAACGCCCTGTTGGTGAGCATCCTGGCGCGGGCGACGCCCGATGAGGTGCGGCTGATCCTCGTCGACCCCAAGCGGGTCGAGCTCACGGCGTTCGAGGGCGTCCCGCACCTCATCACGCCGATCATCACGAACCCCAAGAAGGCCGCCGAGGCGCTGCAGTGGGTCGTGCGCGAGATGGACATGCGGTACGACGATCTCGCCGCCTCCGGTTTCCGGCACGTGGACGACTTCAACGCCGCGGTTCGAGCGGGCAAGCTCACGGCGCCCCCCGGCAGCGAGCGGGTCTACCAGCCCTACCCCTACCTGATGGTGATCATCGACGAGCTCGCCGACCTGATGATGGTCGCCCCGCGCGACGTCGAGGACGCGATCGTCCGGATCACCCAGCTCGCTCGCGCCGCCGGCATCCACCTGGTGCTCGCGACCCAGCGGCCGAGCGTTGACGTGGTCACCGGCCTGATCAAGGCCAACGTCCCGTCCAGGCTCGCCTTCGCAACGAGCAGCGGTACGGACTCCAAGGTCATCCTCGACCAGCCGGGAGCCGAGAAGCTCATCGGCAAGGGCGACTCGCTGTTCTTGCCCATGGGGGCCAGCAAGCCGATCCGGGTGCAGGGCGCCTACGTCTCCGATGCTGAGGTCCACGCGGTCGTGGAGCACTGCAAGGCCCAGCGCCAGCCGGCGTTCCGCGAGGACATCGCCGTGGTCGCCGAGAGCAAGAAGGACGTCGATGAGGACATCGGCGACGACCTCGACGTGCTGTGCCAGGCGGTCGAGCTGGTGGTTTCCACCCAGTTCGGGAGCACCAGCATGCTGCAGCGCAAGCTGCGGGTGGGCTTCGCCAAGGCCGGCCGGCTGATGGACCTGATGGAGAGCCGCGGGATCGTCGGCCCCTCCGAAGGCTCCAAGGCGCGGGACGTGCTGGTCACTCCGGACGATCTCCCGGGCACCCTGATGATGCTCAGGGGCTAACCGCTCACAGACCCCGTTACACCGCACCTGCGTCGAAGTTCACCGACGTACCCGATCAAGACGCTTTGTCGCCACGCCGATGGGCGTCCTAGACTGCGACCTAGCGCTTTCCATCCCCGAGAGGTTCCCACCGTGCCGTCCGACGAGCCCACGCTCGGCGCAGCCCTGCGCGCAGCACGTGAGGAGGCCGGCCTCTCCGTCGAACAGGTCAGCGCCGCAACCCGCATCCGCGCGACGTTGGTGCGCGACCTCGAGGCGAACAGCTTCGCCTCCTCGATGGGCGCTGTCTACGCCCGCGGTCACGTGAAGTCCATCGCCTCGGCAGTCGGGGCCGACCCTGCCCCCCTGCTCGCGCTGTTCGACCGGGCACTGCCGCCCGAGGACGGCCCGAGCATCGTGACGGTCGCGACGGCCACGGCGCCGACCGGTTTCGATGGCAGCGCCTTCGCCGCGTCCGCCGCGGCGCTGCACCCTGAGCGCCGCACCCCCCGCTGGGGCACAGCGCTCGTCGGCGCCGGTGCGGTGCTGCTGCTGCTCATGGGCATCGGGTTCGCCACCGGCGACAAGCCTCGCCAGTCGGCCCTGACCCAACCTCCCAGCTCCACGCCGACCCCGAGCACCGTCGTGCACACCCCCGCGCCTGACTCGGTCGCCTCCAAGCCCGCTGTCACCGGCGCCCAGCTGCGGCTGCGCCTCATCGGTGGGGCGTCCTGGGTGAGCGTGAGCAACGCGGCCGGCAAGACGCTGTTCGAGGGCACCCTGCGCGACGGCGAGTTCAAGGACTTCACCGACGCGACCCGGCTCAAGGTCATCGTCGGCAACGCGCTCCCCGTCAACCTCAACTGCGGCGGCAAGGACAGCGGTCCCGCAGGCGCTTCGGGCAAGGTGAAGCGCTTCCAGTGCACCGCTGCCGGTCTCAAGCCGCTCTAGTGAGCAAAAGGCTCTCCCTCGTCACGCTTGGGTGCGCTCGCAACGAGGTCGACTCCGAAGAGCTCGCAGGTCGGCTCGACGCCGCGGGCTGGGAGCTGACCGACGACGCTCCGGACGTCATCGTGGTCAACACGTGCGGGTTCGTGGAGTCGGCCAAGAAGGACAGCATCGACACGCTGCTGGCCGCCTCGGACACCGGGGCGAAGGTGGTGGCCGTCGGTTGTCTGGCCGAGAGGTACGGCAAGGACCTCGCCGAACAGCTCCCCGAGGCCGACGCCGTACTCGGCTTCGACTCCTACGCCGACCTGTCCGGTCACCTGACCGCGCTGCTGGGCGGGGCGCACCTGCCCAGCCACACCCCCGGTGACCGCCGCAAGCTGCTCCCCGTCTCGCCGGTGGAGCGCCAGCAGCCCGCGGCGGACCTGCAGGTGGGCATCCCCGGTCACGCGGGTGGCCCGACGGTGCTGCGCAAGCGTCTGGACGACAGCCCCGTCGCTCCCCTGAAGCTCGCCAGCGGCTGCGACCGCCGGTGCTCGTTCTGCGCGATCCCGAGCTTCCGTGGCGCCTTCGTCAGTCGCCGGCCGTCCGACGTGATCGCCGAGGCGCGCTGGCTGGCCGAGCACGGCGTGAAGGAGCTCGTGCTCGTCAGCGAGAACTCCACGTCGTACGGCAAGGATCTGGGCGACCTGACGTTGCTGGAGACGCTGCTGCCCGAGCTCGCCAAGCTGGTGCCACGGGTGCGGCTGTCGTACCTGCAGCCCGCAGAGATGCGCCCCTCGCTCGTCGCCGCGCTCACCGGCACCGATGGTGTCGCGCCGTACTTCGACATGTCCTTCCAGCACGCCTCCCCGACCGTGCTGCGTCGCATGCGCCGGTTCGGGGGGACCGAGAGCTTCCTCGCCCTGCTCGAGCAGGTGCGTGCCCAGGCCCCCACGGCGGGGGTGCGCAGCAACGTCATCGTGGGCTTCCCCGGCGAGACCGAGGACGACGTGGCCGAGCTCGAGCGCTTCCTCACCGAAGCCCGCCTCGATGCGATCGGCGTCTTCGGGTACTCCGACGAGGACGGCACCGAGGCCGAAACGCTGCCGGACCACCTGCCGCAGGAGGTCGTCGACGAGCGGGTCGCGCGTCTGACGGCTCTGGTCGAGGAGCTCACCTCCCAGCGCGCCGAGGACAGGTACGGCGAGACCCTGAGCATCCTCATCGAGAGCCGTGACGGTGACCGCGCGGAGGGTCGAGGGCTGCACCAGGCTCCTGAGGTCGACGGCACCACGACGGTGCTGAATGCTGGCGACCTGCAGGTCGGAGACGTCGTCGAGGCGGTCGTGGTCGGGAGCGAGGGCGTGGACCTGTTCGCGGAGCGACGCAATGAGGGGCAGTGAGCGACCCTCTCGCTGCGCCCGTCTCGGAGCGGGCCGGCACCTGGAACATCGCCAACGCGCTGACCGTGCTGCGCCTTGCTCTCGTGCCGGTCTTCGTGGCCGCGCTGTTCGCCGAGGACGGGCATCACACCGGCTGGCGGCTGGTGGCGTTCGGGGTGTTCTTCCTCGCGTCCTACACCGACCGCGTCGACGGCCAGCTCGCCCGTAGCCGCAACCTCATCACTCCCTTCGGCAAGCTCGCCGACCCGCTCGCCGACAAGGCCCTCATCGGTGCCGCCCTCGTCGGGCTGTCGGTGCTCGGTGACCTTCCGTGGTGGATCACCGTGCTGGTGATGGCCCGCGAGATCGGCGTGACCCTGCTGCGGTTCTGGGTGATCCGGCACGGCGTCATCCCGGCGAGCCGCGGTGGCAAGCTCAAGACCCTGCTGCAGGGCCTGGCCATCGGCTTCTATGTTCTGCCGCTGTCTGGGATCTGGGCCTCCGGTCGCGCCTGGCTCATGGGGGTGGCCGTCGTGGTCACCGTCGTCACCGGTGTCGACTACGTCGCGCGCGCGCTGACGCTGCGCCAGACCAGCGCCCGGGCGGACATGAAGCGGGCGCGCAGGGCGGCACAGCGCGGATGAGGGCGGCCGTCGTCGCGGTCGGCAGCGAGCTGCTGCTGGGCGACGTCGTGAACTCCAACGCCGCCTACCTCGGCCAGCAGTTGGCCGCCGCGGGGGTCGAGGTCGTCACCTCCGTCGCCGTGGCCGACGATGTCGACCGCCTTGTCGCCACTCTGCGGCTGTGCCTGGCCGATGCCGATCTGGTCGTGCTCTGCGGCGGGCTCGGCCCGACGGTCGATGACCTCACCCGCGAGGCGATCGCGGTGGCGTGCGACGCGCCCCTGACGCGCGACCCGAATCTGGTGGCCTACCTCGAGCAGTTGCTCTCGGCGTACGTCGGGAAGGTTCCGGTCGACGTCCTGAAGCAGGCCGACGTACCCGAGGGAGCCGAGGTCCTGCCCAACTCTGCGGGCACTGCGCCGGGGCTGTGGCTGGAACGGGGCGATCGCGTCGTCGTGGCACTGCCCGGACCACCGCGCGAGTTGCGGGCCGTCGCCGCGCCACTGTGGGAGCGGCTGGCGGCCCGGTCGGGGCGCCGGTTCACCACCCGTCAGGTGCTGGTCGCGGGGCTGGGGGAGTCGGTCGTCGCCGAGCGCGTGCAACAGGGGCTGCGCCTGCCCGCTGGCGTGGCGCTGTCCTACCTCGCCGGCGGTGCGCTGGTGCGGGTCCGCTTCACCGGCACCGATCCGGAGCAACTTGCGCCGTTGGTCGCGCACGTGCAGACCGTGCTGGGCGAGTACGTCGTGAGCACCGACGGCAGCACCCTCGACGCGGTCGTGCACGACCTGCTGACAGCCCAGGGTCAGACGGTCGCGGTGGCCGAGTCGCTCACGGGCGGTCTGCTCGCCGCGGCCCTGACTGAGCGGGCAGGGGCCAGCGCCACCTTCCGGGGCAGCGTGGTGGTCTATGCCACGGACCTCAAGCAGTCCCTGGCCGGCGTCCCGGGTCCGCTGCTGGACGCCGAGGGTGCCGTGTCCGAGCGCACCGCGGCGGCGCTCGCGGCCGGGGCACGTGACCGGCTCGGGGCGGACTGGGGTCTCGGGGTGACCGGGGTCGCCGGGCCGACCGAGCAGGAGGGACAGCCCGTCGGGACGGTGTACGTCGCGGTCGCGGGGCTTGATGCGGGGGAGGTACGCCGGCTGCGGCTGCCGGGGGAGCGCACGCAGGTCCGGGCGCTGGCCGTGACCTCCGCGCTCGACCTGCTCCGCAGGCACCTGCTCGGGAAGGGTTGAGCCGCCCTGGGCCTTTCTGCTCTGGGCGCAGGCGCCCCGTCGTGCCAGTGTCAGCGCCGCCCGGTAGCGTGAGCGTGGACCTGAGGTCGAGCAGAGCGGAGGTGGTCACGGTGGTGGTGCTCCGCACGCTGCTCGGAGACGCCCTGCGGGAGATCCGCCTCCGGCAGGAGCGCACGCTCAAAGAGGTCTCCGAGGTGGCCCGCGTGAGCCTCGGGTACCTCTCAGAGGTCGAGCGCGGCCAGAAGGAAGCCTCCTCCGAGCTGTTGGCCAGCATCTGCCAAGCCCTCGGCGTGCGGCTGTCCGATGTCCTGCGCCGCGTCAGCGACGACCTCGCCGCCCTCGAGCCGCACCCGCTCCCTGTGCCGCTGCCGGTGGGCGAGCTGACCCCGCGCGTCAGCGCCGCCGCCTGACCTGCAGTCGGTGAGCGCCTCCGACGCGCCGGTGCGCGAACCGGGAACCCGTGCGCGCTCGGGCAACGCCATGGCCCGCACCCGCGTGGCGCTGCTGCAGGCAACGGGCGACTGCCTGGCCCGGTACGGCGTGCGCAAGACCACGATGGTCGACGTCGCCGCGCGCAGCCGGGTCGCCAAGGCCACCCTCTACAACCACTTCCGGACCAAGGACGACCTGCTCGTCGCCTACGTCGAGGACCGCGTCGCAGCTCTCGCCCGTACGGCGGTCGACACCGCAGCGGTCTCCGGACTGGCGAAGGCGCTCACCGAGGTCGCTGACGTGCTTCGGGACGACCCCGCGCTGCGCCGGGCGGCCAGGGAGGAGCCGGCGGTGTTGGCTGCGCTCGCGGCACCGTCCGCCAGCCGTGGCTGGGCACAGGCCCGCACAGGCGTCGCCGACCTGCTGACGGCGTCGCGGGTACCAGCCGGTGCGGCCGAGGTCGCGCTCGTGCTGCGGTGGGTGACCAGTCAGCTGCTCTGGCCGTTGGACGATGACTCGGTCCAGGTCCTGGTGGGCCAGCTGATCGCCGTACCCGCTGTGCCGGAGCCGGTCCAGAAGCCGGTTGCCGGCGCGCACGTCCCCACGCTGGGCTGGCCTGGTGACAGGATGCCGCTGAGCGCGAACAAGGAGACCTGATGGCCGCGAACCCCTTCGTCAAGCTGTGGAAGTACGTGATGGCCGCCTTCGGGGCCAAGATCGACGAGAAGGCCGACCCGAAGATCCAGATCCAGCAGGCGATCGCGGAGGCACAGCGCCAGCACCAGGCGTTGAGCCAGCAGGCCGCGTCCGTCATCGGCAACCAGCGCCAGTTGGAGATGAAGCTCGCCCGCCAGATGGAGGAGGTCGAGAAGTTGCAGGCCTCGGCCCGGCAGGCACTCGTGCTCGCCGACCAGTCGCGTACGGCGGGCGATGCCGTCAAGGCGGGGGAGTACGAAAGCACCGCGCAGACCTTCGCCACCCAGCTGGTGTCGGCGGAGAAGTCCATGGAGGACCTGAAGATCCTGCACGACCAGGCGCTGCAGGCGGCCCAACAGGCCAAGAAGGCCGTCGAGACCAACGCCCAGCTGGTGCAGAAGAAGCTCGGCGAGCGCACCCGCCTGCTCAGCCAGCTCGAGCAGGCCAAGATGCAGGAGCAGGTCAGCCAGAGCCTGCAGCAGATGTCCGAGCTCGCTGTGCCGGGCAACCTCCCGTCGCTGGACGAGGTGCGGGACAAGATCGAGGCGCGCTACGCGAAGGCTCTCGGGTCCGCTGAGCTCGCCGGGAGCTCGGTCGAAGGGCGCATGCTCGAGGTGGAGAAGTCCACGCTGGATGCTGCGGGCCAGCAGCGGCTGGACCAGATCCGCGCCAGCATGACCGGCCAGCTCCCCTCCGCGACGCCAGAGACTGACGGTTCCGAAGGCTGAGGCCTGCGCCGTCGGCCGTTACCCCAATGGTGACAAGGGTCCGACGTGGGACAAGTGCCCAGGCAACCGCCGCTACATCACCTACCAGTACGACGCGATGATCCTTCAGGCCAGCGGCACCCCGTCGATGGTCGACATGCGCAACGCCGAGCTGGCTGCGGTGCTGATGCGCGACAAGAAGGACTACGTCACCGTCGCTGACGCCTTCGCCCGGCGTGGCCTGGGCAAGGATGCTGCGACCCGCGGCACAGACGACACTGACCCCACGCCGAGCTTCGCCTCGTCGGTGGCCTCGCACAACGGCACCGTCACCTTCGACCTGAGGGACGCGCGTACCGGCAAGGCCGTCAAGGGCTCGGTGTACGTCGGGATGTTCAGCGCTCGGTGCACGCCGATCGCGACGACCCTCGGCGGCGAGGAGAACCCGAAGCCGACGCAGCCCATGCTCAAGGGGAGCTACACCATCACGGTGCAGGCCAAGGGCTATGGGATCCAGCGCTTCTCGGTGAACGTGGAGCCGGGCGCGCAGCGTGAGGTGCTCGAGCTGCAGCAGAACGTCGCCTCCTCGTCGAGCGGCGCTGGGGTCAGCGGCAACGCTGGTTCGCTGCGGATGGGTCGAGTCATCGACGACAACGAGGGCTCGAACGGCGCCTTCGACAAGCAGCCGGTCAAGGGCCGCGCACTGACGGTCACCTTCGGGACGGGCATGACGACGTTCGACAAGGTCGCCGTCAGCGCGCTGCACCACCCGGCGGAGGCACTGCCCGAGGGCGGCACCGAGATCGAGGGCCGCCTCACCGGCATCCGCGCCTTCGACCTGCAGGTCAGCAAGGACGGTGGGAAGACCTTCACCACCTTCTACCGCAGCCCCGACGCCTTCTTCCCGGCCGCCCGGCCGCGGGCCGTCGCTCCGGACCTGCTGCTGCGCACCATCAAGCTCTCGAAGCCGGTCACCGGCAACGCGCTCCGCTTGGTGATCCGCGCCAACACCTGCACGGGTGGCAAGGACTTCAACTACGAGCAGGAGAAGGACCTCAGCACCGCGTCGGACTGCCGCAGCGTTGCGGCGAACAACACTCAGGTGACGATCGCTGAGCTGCAGGTCTTCCGCAGCCGGTAGCACCCGCGCGTACGACGGCCGGCTCCCTCTCGAGGGGGCCGGCCGTCGGCGTTCCCCGGCCCTCCCGACGATCTTCGTCGGATTGTCGTTGCAGACGCTTAGACGCCAACATTTTGAAGAAGATCGTCGGAGCGCGCTGGAGCCTGGCGCCTCACCTCGCCCGGGCGCCGAGCTCAGGCGGTGGCGAGCACCATCAGCCAGTCGCGATGGCTGGTACGCCGGGTGGCCGACTCGACGGTGAAGCCGGCCTGGCGGAGCAGCGCCAGCAGGGCGTCTTGGTCGTGGTGGACGAACCACCGGTGCAGCGTCCCGCCCGTCGGGTCGTCGCCGGCGTACGGGACCTTCTCCCAGCCCTCGTCCTCGCCGAGTGAAGTCGACAGTCCGAGCAGCCCGCCCGGGGTGAGCAGGGCGTGCCAGGCGCACAACGTCGCGGGCACCTGATCACGCGGCACGTGCAGCAGGGCGGCGCTGCTCCAGACCCCGCTGAGCGAGCCTGGGCGGACCGGGGGTTGACGAAGATCGCCGCGGACCACCGGCCCGCGGTTGCGGGCGAGGGCGAGCATCCCGTCGCTGAGGTCCACGCCGACGGCGTCGAGCCCCTTCGAGCGCAGCAGCTGGAGGTCACGGCCGGGCCCGCACCCGAGGTCCGCGACTGGGCCGCCCACCCGATCGCAGAACTCGTCCTTGAAGGCGAGGAGCTCCGCCGTCGTTGCCCGGGCTTGCTCGTCGTACGACGTGGCGATGCGGTCGTAGGTCCTGCGGGTCGCGTCGACGAGATCGGTCACGGACCTCATCCTCGCAGCCGCAGGCCCCTCGGCGTCGGGTGGAAACCGGCGGCCTCCAGCGCGGCCCCGAGTGCGGACCGCAGCGCGGGCTCGCCGTCGGCGCGCTCCACGGTCAGCCGGCCCAGCGCGCCGTCGCGGACCGCGAGCGCGAGGGCGTCCGCTGCGGGTCCCACCGCGGCGGTGTCGTCGGTGAACGACAGCAGGCTCCGGCCACCCCGCTCGACGTAGAGCACCAGTCGACCGTCGACCAGCACGACCAGCGCGCCGGCCTTCCGCCCCGGCTTGTGCCCCTCGGCGGAGGGCCATGGCAGGGCTGCGCCGTAGGCGTTCGCCGGGTCCGCCGCCGCCAGCACCAGCGCGCGAGCCTCGTCGCGCCGACGCCGCTGGTCCTCCCAACCGCCCGGGACGGGAGAGGTCCACAGCGGCTCGTCTTCGCGCGTCATCAGCGCACGCATCCGGTCGACCGCCCCCGGGGCTGCGAACTGCGCGGCGCCGAGCCCCTCGACGAAGTACCCCCGCCGCACCTTGCCTGCCTCCTCCTGGGCCTTGAGCACCTGGTACGTCGCGTGGAACCCGCCCGGGGCCCGCTCGGCCTGGACGGCGCCGCGCGTCACGACGCCATGCCGGTCCAGCAGGGCCTCGGCGAGGGCGTGCGCGCGCCGGGTCGGATCGGACTCAAGGCTCGGCAGGCGCGACCAGCGGCCCGACACAGAAGGGGGTGCGCTGCGTGCGGCCAGCGCCGCCCGGGCATAGCGCGACCTCGACGGCGTACGGCGGGTGGCCCGGCCTGCGAGCAGCGCGCGCATCGGGGACAGCGTGTCGTTGGTGAGGTGGCCGGACCACACGAGGTCCCACAGGGCCTGCTGCAAGGCGGCCTCGGAGGGGGCGGGCACGCGGTCGGCGAGTCCACGGAAGAACAGCGCCTGCCCGTCGGTGAGGGCGGCGAGCAGTTCGGCGTGCAGCGGGGTCGCCGGCTCGGAACCAGGCGGGGCAAGCAGGAGCTCAGCGCGGTCGGCGGGCACCAGGCAGACCCAGCCGTCGTTGCCGGGGAGCGAGCCCGCACCGGCCCACAGCACCTCACCCGCGGCGGTGAGCTCGTCCAACAGGGCGGGGGAGTAGCCGGCGACGCGGCTGGGGAGCACGAGCGTCTCCAGCGCCGAGGCGGGCAGGACCGCGCCCTGCAGCTGCTCGACCGCGCGCAGCACCCCGTCGACCCCGCGGGCGCCGCCGCCGATGCCCTGCCAGACCGGCAGGAACCGCGCCAGCACCTGTGGCGCGACCGGCTCGACCTCCTTGCGCAGCCGGGCCAGAGACCGGCGCCGCAACGAACGCAGCACCTCGGCGTCGCAGTGCTCCAGGCCCGAGCCCTCCGGACGGAACGCACCGTGCACGACGCGCCCCGAGGATGTGAGCCGCGCGAGCGCCCCATCCACCACCGCCACCCCCAGGCCGAAGCGGGCCGCGACGTCGGCGGCGAGGAAGGGGCCGTGCGTGCGGGCGTACCTCGACACCAGGTCCCCGAGCGGATCGGTGACCGGCTCGGTGAAGGCCTCAGGCACTCCCACGGGAAGCGCGGTGCCGAGCGCGTCTCGCAGCCGCCCCGCATCCTCGATCGCGGCCCAGCGCTCCTCGCCCGCGATCCGCACCCGGATCGCCCGCCGTGCCTCCTCCAGCGAGGCGAGCCAGGCCGGGGTCGCGCCGCGCTCGACAGCCTCCTGCGTCGTCAAAGAACCCAGCATTCGCAGCAGATCTGCGACACCCTCGAGGTCGCGAGCGTGCCTTTCCGGGGTGAGCCGCTGCAGCTCCGCCTCGACCTCGGCCAGCGCCTCCGGGTCGAGCAGCTCGCGCAGCTCGGCCTGCCCCAGCAGCTCAGCGAGCAGCGAGCTGTCCAGCGACAGCGCCGCTGCCCTGCGCTCGGCGAGGGGGGAGTCGCCCTCGTACATGAACTGCCCGACGTACCCGAAGAGCAGTTGCTGCGCGTACGGCGAGGGGCGGGGTGTCTGGACCTCCACCACGCGCACGGTCCGCTGCTCGATGTCGCGCATCAGCTGCACCAGGCCGGGGACGTCGAACACGTCCTGCAGCACCTCGCGCATCGTCTCCAGCACGATGGGGAACGAGCCGTACTGCGAGGCCACTCCCAGCAGCTGTGCGGCCCGCTGCCGCTGCTGCCACAAGGGGGAGCGACGAGCCGGGTTCCGCTTGGGCAGCAGCAGGGCTCGGGCGGCGCACTCCCTGAAGCGCGCGGCGAACAGTGCGCTCCCGCCTACCTCGTCGCGCACCCGGTCCTCGATCTCGGCCGGGTCGAAGACAGCCGACTGACCGCTGGGGACCTCGTCGGTGTCGGGCAGCCGCAGCACGATGCCGTCGTCGGAGTGCATCGCCTGCACGTCGACGCCGTGGGTCTCGCGCAGCCGGGCGGCGAGCGCGAGCGACCAGGGCTGGTTCACCTGCGCGCCGAAGGGGGAGTGGATCGCCAGCCGCCAGTCGCCGAGCTCGTCGCGGAACCGCTCGACGAGGATCGTGCGGTCGTCGGGGAGCACGCCGGTGGCGGCCCGTTGCTCGTCGAGGTAGGCCAGCAGGTTGCCCGCCGCCCAGGTGTCGAGCCCGGCTTTCTCCAGGCGCAGCAGCGCTTGCTCTCGAGTGAGCCGGCCCAGCTCGCGGGTGAAGGCACCCAGTGCGCGACCGAGTTCCAGGGGCCTGCCGGGGGCGTCGCCGTGCCAGTAAGGCATCCGTCCCGGCTGCCCCGGCGCCGGCGTCACCAGCACCTGGTCGTGGCTGATGTCCTCGATGCGCCAGGTGCTCGAGCCGAGCAGGAACACGTCGCCGACCCGCGACTCGTAGACCATCTCCTCGTCGAGCTCCCCCACCCGCGACCGGCGCTCCCCTACGAGGAACACGCCGAACAGCCCGCGGTCAGGAATGGTGCCGCCGCTGGTGACCGCAAGTCGTTGCGCACCAGGCCTTCCGGACAGCTCGCCGGTGATGCGGTCCCAGGTGATGCGCGGCCGGAGCTCGGCGAACTCATCGCTCGGGTAACGGCCCGACAGCATGTCGAGCACGGCCTCCAGCACGCTCTGCGAAAGCCCGGCGAACGGCGCCGCTCGCCGCAGGAGGTCGCCGAGGTCGGTGACGGTCCAGGTGTCGAGCGCGCACATCGCCACGACCTGTTGGGCGAGCACATCGAGCGGGTTGCGGGGGTAGGACAGCGCCTCGATCGCGCCGCTGACCATGCGCTCGGCGACGACGGCGCTCGGGATCAGGTCCCCCCGGTACTTGGGCAGCACCACCCCGCGACTGATCGCGCCCACCTGGTGCCCAGCACGCCCGATCCGCTGCAGTCCGGAGGCCACCGACGGGGGCGACTCGACCTGCACCACCAGGTCGACCGCACCCATGTCGATGCCGAGCTCGAGAGACGAGGTGGCCACGACACAGGGCAGCCGCCCGGACTTCAGTGCCTCCTCGATCTCGGCCCGCTGCTCGCGCGAGACCGACCCGTGATGCGCCCTCGCGATCTCGACCGATCCCTCGCGGCCGGTGAGATTGCCCCACGGCGCGCGCGTGATCCCGCCCTGTCCCGGGTGCAAGGCCGGGTACGCCGAGGCCTCCACTCCAAGGGCCCGCTGGGTCGCGATCTCGTTGATCCGCGAGGTCAAGCGTTCCGCCGTACGGCGCGAGTTGGTGAACACGATCGTCGACCGGTGGGCGGCGACCAGGTCGACAACGCGCTCCTCGACCGCGGGCCAGATCGACTGGCGTTCTTGGTCTCCCAGCTCCCCGAGGTCCTCGAGCGGGACCTGCACGGAGACCTCGATGGTCTTCGGCGTGGGGGGCTGCACGACGGTGACCTCGCGCGTCCCTCCGAGGAACCGCGCGACCTCCTCCAGGGGCCGGACGGTGGCGGACAGCCCGATCCGTTGAGCCGGCTTGTCGAGGAGTGCGTCAAGACGCTCCAACGACAGCGCCAGGTGCGCACCGCGCTTGGTCGCGGCGACCGCGTGCACCTCGTCGACGATGACCGTCTCGACGCCCACGAGTACCTCGCGGGCGGCACTGGTCAGCAGCAGGAACAGCGACTCCGGCGTCGTGATGAGGATGTCCGGAGGGGTGCGGGTGAAGGCGCGACGCTCCTCCGGAGGGGTGTCCCCGGAGCGCATGGCCACCCGGATGTCGGGTTCCGGCGTACCCAGCCGGTGAGCGGCCTGTCGGATGCCGGCGAGGGGCCCGCGCAGGTTGCGCTCCACGTCGACGGCCAGCGCCTTCAGCGGGGAGACGTAGAGCACCCGGCAGCGGCGGGTCTTGTCCTGGGGCACGGGCGTGGAGGCCAGCCGGTCGAGCGACCAGAGGAACGCCGAGAGGGTCTTCCCCGACCCCGTGGGTGCGACGACGAGGGCGTCCTGCCCCGCCGCGATGGCCTCCCACGCGCCCTCCTGTGCAGCGGTCGGGGCGGCGAACGCGCCCTCGAACCACGCCCGGGTGGGGGCGGAGAAGCGCTCGAGCGCCGTCCCCGGTCTGGCCATCCCCCCATCCTGCCCTGCCCCTACGCTGGCGGGGTGCGGCTGACGGAGTTCTGGGAGCGGATGGAGCGCCGGCTCGGCGTGGCCTACGCCCACTCCTACGCCGCCGACATGGTGCTCGCGGGGCTGGGGTCGCGGACCGTCTCGCAGGCCCTCTCACAGGGCGAGGACCCCAAGCTCGTGTGGCGCGTGGTGTGGGCCGAGACGGGTTCGCCGGCCTCCGAACGCTGACCGGCGTGTCGCGCTGTACGTCGAAACCTTGTTCGACGTATCTTCCTCAGTGTCCCGGGCGGTTCCACAGGCGACCACCCGGCATCGACAGCACTGTCGGTGCCGGCGCCTAGCGTCCGCCGCGGATCGGGACACCCGACACGAGCGACGAAGGAGCACCCCGTGGCATCCACGCAGGTACGCGGATCGGCGAACGACCGCGAGAAGGCCCTCGACCTGGCCCTGGCGCAGATCGACAAGAACTTCGGCAAGGGCTCGGTGATGCGCCTCGGCGACGACATCCGTCCCCCTGTTGCCGTCATCCCCACCGGCTCCATCGCGCTCGATGTCGCGCTGGGCATCGGCGGCCTGCCGCGTGGAAGGGTCGTGGAGATCTACGGCCCCGAGTCCAGCGGCAAGACGACAGTGGCCCTCCATGCGGTCGCGAACGCCCAGGCGGCCGGCGGCATTGCGGCGTTCATCGACGCCGAGCACGCCCTCGACCCGGAGTACGCCAAGAG
>JBKJSN010000193.1:0-3629 GCA_046595815.1 Mycobacteriales bacterium | reverse complement strand
CGCGCAGACCGCTGAAGGTGCGCTCAACGAGGTCACCTCGATCCTCCAGCGCATGCGTGACCGAGATGCCGTCCTGGGCGTTGCGGCTGGCGACCTTCAGACCGCCGACCTGCGAGCGGAGCGACTCGCTGTTGACGAGGCCGGCGGCGTCGTCGGCGGCGCGGTTGATGCGGAAGCCGCTGGAGAGCTTCTCCAGGGACTTGCCCATCTGGCCCTCGGTGACCGTGAGGTTCCGGTAGGCGTTCATCGCGGCGATGTTGGTGTTGACGCGGAGCGACATGGTGGTGATCCCTTCCTGGGGAACGACTGCCTCACGTCCTTGCGAGGCAGGGGTCTATCGGCCGTGCTGGCAGGTCGCGTTCACCTGCTCGGGTGACTGGCTCAGCGCAGGAAGTCGGCGAGGGAGGGCAGATTCGCGCGGCTGGCGGCGCCGAGGGCCGCGGTGTAGCCAGCTTGTGCGCTGGACAGGCGTACGACGGCGTCTGCGAGGTCGACGTCCTCGACGTTGGACCGTCGCTCGGCAAGATCCTGCAGGGCTGCGCTCCCGGTGCTCTGTGCCATCGCGACGCGGTTCGCAACCGCGCCGATCTGTGAAAGGCCCTTGAGCAGATCGCCGTGCCGCGAGTCCAGCGCGGTCTGGGCGGTTGCGACTCCGGCGGTGTTCCCGCTGCGGGTCGCGGTGGCGAGGTCGGTGAGCTGGCTGAAGACGTCCTGCCCGGCGCCGGCGTTGAAGCCGAACAGATCCCTCGCATCGACGTTGACGGCGACGGTGATCGTGGGGCTGATCTGGCGCTGCACCTGGCCCCCGTCTCCGGAGTAGGACACGGCGCCTCCCGCCCCGTTGGTCAGCGCGGAACTGGCGAAGCCTCCGAAGAGGGAACGTCCGAGATGGGTGGTGTTGCCCAGGTCGCGCAGTTGGTTTCGCATCTGCTCGACCTCGCCAGCGATGGCCTCGCGGCTCGCGGCGGTGAGGGACCCACTCGCCGCCGACACGGCGAGCTGCTTGACGCGCGTCATGATCCCGGACATCGACTGCAGGGCACCGTCCGCCGTACCCAGCCAGGCGAGCGCGTCGTTGCCGCTCCGCTGGTACGTCGTCCAGTCGGCCTCCTCTGCCCGGTAGCGCTCGGCGGCCGACGCCGCCGCCGGATCGTCGGACCACCGGGTGAGGGTCTTGCCGCTGGCGACCTTCTGCTGCTCGCGCTGCAGACGCTCGAGCGCAGTGCCGAGACCCTGCGACGTGCTCAGGTAGTTGCTGAGGGAGCTGACTCTCATGTCGGCCTCACCGGACCATCTCGTTGATGAGCTTGTCGAGCATGCTGTCGGCGATCGAGATGACTCGCGCCGCCGCTTCGTAGGAGTGCTGGAACTTCACGAGGTCGACCATCTCCTCGTCGACGGAGACGCCGTTGAGGCTCGATCGGGCTGCCTGGGCGGCGTTGAGGGAGGCCTGTGCGGTGTGCGCGTTGCGGGTCGCGTCCGTGCCTGCCTGGGCGACGCGGCCGCCGAACGTCCTGAGCGCGTCGCCGAAGTTCTGCGTGCCGACCGCGACGCCTTGGCGCAGTGCCGTCGCGATCGTCAGCGCGTTGTTGCCATCGGCGGAAGCGCCCGACTGCGAGGCAGCGACGCTGTCGGTGGTCAGGCCGGGGTTGATCGCCAGGGTGGCGGCGTCGGTGCCCACGAAGAAGTCGACGCCCGTGGAGCCGTCTGCTCCGGTGCCGGCACGGTGGGCTGCGTTCAGCACGTCGCGCAGGCCTACGGCCAGCGCATCGAGCTGGGCCCGGTACGACGGGAGGTCGATGCCGACAGTCGCGACATAGCCGCCGATCTCGCCCCCGAGGGCCAAGGTGCTTCCGTTGACCGACACCGTGACCGGCTCAGTGCCGCTGGCCGCGACGGTCGCAGCGGTGATGCCCTGGACGAGGTTCACCCCGCCGATGGAGACCGTGACCGAGCCATCCGCCTGCGGGTCGATCTTCGCTCCAGTGAGGCGGCTGATGCGGTCGAGGGCGGCATCCCGCTGGTCGAGCAGGTCGTTGGGGGAGCGGTCGGAGGTGGTGGCCTTGACGATCTCGTAGTTGAGCTTGGCCACCGAGGTGAGCAGGCCGTTGAGCTCATCCACGTCGTCGGTGACGCGGAGTGCGACCTCGTGGCCGACGGTCGTGAGCTGCGTGGCCGCGCTGTTCAGGCTCTCCGCCAGGCGCTGGCCGGAGGCCAGGACCGAGGAACGCGCGGAGGCGTCTCCGGGGGTGAGTGACAGCTGGTTCCAGGACGCCAGGAAGCCCGAGAGCGACTGGGGGGCGCCGTCGCCGAAGGTCCCGAGCAGGGTGTCGGCACGGGCAAGAGCGTCGGCGCGTGCCTGGGTTGCCCCCGTGATCGAGGCCTCGGTGCGGTAGGAGACGTCGGCGAGACGGTCACGCAGTCGGGTGATGTCCAAGATCGTGACGCCTGTGCCGCGGTCGCCGTCGCCGCGCATGCCCGCCGTACCCGGGGTGGGAAGTGCGGACTGGATCGTGACGCGCTGACGGGTGAAGGTCTCGTTGTTCGCGTTCGCGACATTGTGGGCCGCGACCTCGACGGCGCGCTGGGCGGCGTAGAGGCCGGAGGCGCCGATGGTGAGGCTGGAGAAGGCCATCGGCTAGAGGACCTGCTCGTAGCGAGGTGCGGGCGCGGAGTCGGCGCGGCCGGTGGGGCCGTACGTGGCCAGGGCTGGTGCGGGCTCGCCCATCGCCTCGGAGAGGCTGCGCACCCCGACCTCCGCCAGTCGCCGGGTGGACTGAAGCAGGTCGTGCACCTCGAGCGCATGTGCCTTCAACCCCGCGTGGGCCTCTTCGAGCAGACCGCGCCAGGGCTCGGGAGCGTCCGAGACCAGGAGCGTGAGGGAGGGCTCATGCAGGCCGCGTTCGTCGCTCAGGGCGGTCGCCAGAATGGCTCGTTCGAGCTCGATGTCGCGTACGGCGGTCGTCGCCCTGTCCACCTCCTCCGACGCCCAAGGCAAGAAGCGGGTCTCCCCGGTGAGCAGCAACTGCCGCAAGGTGACGAGCTTGAACACCAGCAGCTCAACAAGCAGCCGCTCACGGGTGAGGAGCGAGACGAGTGCCTCCATGTGGCACCTCCTTCACTCGCCCTATCGGCGGCATCGTGGAGGTTGTGAGGACGGGATTTCCGGAGCCGGCACGAGAGTCGAAATGCGGCTCTTCTTTAGGCGATCTCACCTTCGGCGTGCCGCTCGTCGGCGGCGAACGCCTTCTCCACCTGGGCCTTCTGCTTGTCGGTGAGCTTCTCTTCGCCGCAGTGCAGGATGTAGCGGATGCCGTAGAGCGGATCCCCGGAGCGTCCGCGGTGGCCGTGGATCTCGGGGTGTGGACACGCCGTACGCTCGGTCACACCCACCTCAGGCAGGAAGAGCCCATTTCTTCCAGTGTTGACAGGGGTTTTCGTCCACAGCCGGGCTGCGGTTGTCGGTGCCGCCGGTTAGTGTTCGTCCTCGAACGTGCTATCGAGGGCAAGGAGGTCGGGCGGTGTCTGTTGACTGCGATCCGCTTGGCCTGATGCCTGAGGTCTTCGAGCACGATCTGTCCCCGCAGCCGTTGCCGGAGATCCCGGCGTGGCTGCTGGAGGCGCCGTTG
>JBKJSN010000104.1:0-2603 GCA_046595815.1 Mycobacteriales bacterium | reverse complement strand
CCGCCGTACCCGCGCGGGGTTGAAGGACCCCAAGCGCCCAGGTGGGTCGTTCATCTTCGCCGGGCCCTCGGGCGTCGGGAAGACCGAGCTCGCCAAGACGCTTGCGGAGTTCCTGTTCGGCGACGAGGACAGCCTGATCACGCTCGACATGAGCGAGTTCATGGAGAAGCACACGGTCAGCCGGCTGGTCGGCTCGCCTCCCGGCTACGTCGGGTACGACGAGGGCGGTCAGCTCACCGAGAAGGTGCGTCGCAAGCCCTTCAGCGTCGTGCTGTTCGACGAGGTCGAGAAGGCCCACCCGGATGTGTTCAACACGCTGCTGCAGATCCTGGAGGACGGTCGCCTGACCGACGCCCAGGGCCGCGTCGTGGACTTCAAGAACACCGTGCTGATCATGACGTCGAACCTCGGCACGCGTGACATCGGCAAGGGCTTCAACCTGGGCTTCCAGAAGGACAACGACGTCCAGGGCGCTTACGAGCGGATGAAGACCAAGGTGCAGGAGGAGCTCAAGCAGCACTTCCGGCCGGAGTTCCTCAACCGCATCGACGACATCGTGGTCTTCCACCAGCTCTCTCAGGAGGAGATCGTCACGATCGTCGACCTGATGCTGAACCGCGTGGACACCCAGCTGCGCAACAAGGACATGGGGCTGGAGGTCACGACGCCGGCGAAGATGCTGCTCGCGACCAAGGGCTACGACCCGGTCCTCGGCGCGCGGCCGTTGCGCCGCACCATCCAGCGCGAGATCGAGGACAGCCTGTCCGAGCAGATCCTGTTCGGCACCCTCAAGGCCGGCGAGATCGTGGTCGTGGACGTCGAGGGGGAGGGCGCGGAGCAGAAGTTCACCTTCCGCGGTGAGCCCAAGCCGGTGACGGTCCCCGACGTCCCGCCGACCGAGCTCGCAGGCACCGCGGAGTCCGAGGGCTAGCAGCGCGTCCGAAGAGCCCGGATCGTCCAGATAGATCCGGGTTCTTCGGGGTTACATCCTTGCTACTGCGGGTAGCCAGCGGCGTGATCGGGCACCCTCCACGTGTGACTGAGGCCCTTGCGCTACGACGTGTCCTGCTCGTCGAGGATGAGCCCGGTGTCCGACATGGGCTGGAGGTCTTGCTCCAGATCGAACCCGACTTCGCCCTGGTCGGGACGGCCTCCTCGGCGGAGGAGGCGATTCGGCGGGTCCGTGAGCTCGCTCCCGACGTGGTGCTCCTCGACAACAGGCTCGAGGGGCCGCTGACCGGGATCGAGGCGGCACCAGAGATCAAGCGGCTGGCGCCGGACAGTCGGGTGCTGCTGTGCACTGCGTACGCCGAGGACTGCGGGGACGGGCATCCAGGCGTCGATGGGTACCTGTGCAAGAACGATCTGGTCGGCTTGCCTGAGGTGGTCCGTCAGTTGCTGGGCAGCGCGTAGCGCCCGTCGGGCAATGGGTCGACCAGCCCGTCGGCGACCAGGCCATCGAGGGCTCGCGACCGCTGGATGGGCTCGTCCCAGGCGGTCTCCAACACGAGGGCCCCGACGGGGTCCTTGCTGTCGCGCAACAGGGCCAGGAGTCGGCCGCGCACCTGCCGGTCGGTGCCGGCGTAGCCCTGGGGACGCTTCACGGGGCCCGCGAGCGCAGGACTGCCAGCCGCCAACCAGGCGCAGTCGCTCGCGACCGGGCAGGTGGTGCAGCCCGGGGTGCGGGCCGTGCAGACCAGCGCTCCGAGCTCCATCAGCGCGATCGAGGCCGTGGCGGCCTGCTCGTCGCCGTCGGGCAGCAGGGCCTCGACGCGTGCCAGGTCGCGTCGGGTGACCGCGGCGTCCGCGACCCCCTCCACGATCCGGGCGACGACCCGGCGCACGTTGGTGTCGACCACGGGGTGCCGCTGCCGGAGCGCGAAGGCGGCAACGGCGCGGGCCGTGTAGTCACCGATGCCGGGCAACGTCAACAGCTCGGGGACCGTGCTGGGCAGCTCACCGCCGTACCTGGTGGTGACGGCGACGCAGGCCGCGTGCAGCCGCAGGGCGCGGCGGGGGTAGCCGAGCCGTCCCCACATGCGCACCGCCTCGCCCGGGCTGTCGCTCGCCAGCGCGGTCGCGGTGGGCCAGCGCTCCAGCCAGGCTTCGTACGCCGGGATGACGCGGCTCACGGGGGTCTGCTGCAGCATCACCTCGCTGACGAGCACGGCGTACGGCGAGGTCCCGGGGCGGCGCCAGGGCAGGTCGCGGGCGGCTGCGGCGTACCAGTCGGTGAGGGCGTCGATCCAGGGGGCGGCGGGCATGGTCCCTCGATCCTGCCCGATCCCCGTGAGCGCCCTACCAGCACCGTCGCGAGGGGGGCATGAAGCACAAGCCGCGGCTCCCTCTGGCCGCGCTCAGGGCTCGGTGTGCAGCCCTTGTTCGGTGATGTGGCGTCCGTCGCGGAGGCGGAGGGTTTTCTTGCCGGTGTGTAGGTCGTGGTGGGCGGTTTCGCAGAGCGGGATGGATTCTTCGATGCTGGTGATGCCGTCGTCGGCGTAGCGCCGGAGGTGGTGTGGCACGAGGGGGGTGAGGGGGTCGGGTTTGCCGTGGCAGCAGCCGATGCTGGCGCAGCGTTGGTCGTACTGGATGAGCAGGGCTTT
>JBKJSN010000029.1:0-19506 GCA_046595815.1 Mycobacteriales bacterium | reverse complement strand
CTGTAGCCGGGCACCGTCAGCGCACCCTCGTTCAACGACTTGGTCTCGTCGTACAGCGCCGTGAGGTCGAAGTCCGTGACCGAGCCGCGGCCCTCGCACCGCGCGCACATGCCGCCCTGGTAGACGACATCGCGTACGACGATCCGCTTGCCCGCGCCCTTGTCGACCGTCATGGAGCCGGTCGCCGTCCGCGTGGGGACGTTGAACGCGAACGCGGCGGGCGGGCCGATGTGCGGGGTGCCGAGTCGGCTGAACAGGATGCGCAGCATCGCGTAGGCGTCGGTGACCGTGCCGACGGTCGAGCGCGGGTCCGAGCCCAGCCGCTGCTGGTCGACCAGGATCGCGGTGGTCAGGCCGTCGAGCACATCGACCTCGGGCCGCGCCAGCGTCGGCAGGAAGCCCTGGATGAAGGCGCTGTAGGTCTCGTTGATGAGTCGCTGCGACTCGGCAGCGATCGTGCCGAAGACCAGCGAGCTCTTGCCCGAGCCCGAGACGCCGGTGAAGACGGTCAGCCTGCGCTTCGGAAGCTCGACGCTGACGTCCTTGAGGTTGTTGACGCGCGCACCCTGCACCCGGATCAGGCCGTGACGGTCGGCGGCGTGCGGCGCGCTCATCGTGTCTCCCTCTGTGCTGCAGGACCAACGCAACGACAGTACGGAAGCGTCCGAGCCACAGCACCCGGGTCACCGAGGTCTGCGCCTTCTCCTAGTTCCCTCGGCGCTGGTGTGCACTCAGGCGAACGCCGCGGGCGAGATTGCGAGCAGTGAACCCGGGCCGCCCTCGAAGTCGACGCTCCCGGCGTAGAGCGTGCCCCTGGCCCAGTCGAGGCCGCTAGGGCCCGCGACGTCGGCGACGGTCATCGAGCCGTTGCCCAGGCGGAAGACCTGGCCGGTGAACAGCGACGCCGCGAACAGCGTGCCGTCGTCAGCCACCGCGATACCGGTCAGCGGCGGGAAGCCGCCCTGGTGCGACACGATCGCGCCCGTCGTGGCGTTGACCTTCCAGATGTGGCCTTCGGCCTCGCCGCCGAGCCCGGAGACGTAGAGGAACCCGTCCGGGCCGAGCTTGAGGTCGGTCGGCGTCGGGTCACAGCCTGCGTTCGGCACCCCGTTGTTGCTGCGCGTAGCGCACTCGCCCGCGAAGCTGTTCGGGAAGACGGTGAGGGTGCGCATGCTGCCGTTCGCGCGGACCTCGACGATGTCGTTGCCCGCCGCGTCGCCGACGAGGGTGCGTCCGGGCAGCGCCAGCACGGAGTACGGGTTGGAGTCCGCGTCCTCATTGGTGCGCTGCGGCTGGCCGTCCGGGTTGTGCGCGTACTCCCAGGCCAGCAGGTCCGCGATCTGCGTCGTCCCGCCGTCATCGGTCCAGCGCATCAGCGCTGTCTCCCCGTCGGGCGCACCGGCATGTGGGTCCACGCTGCGGGTGAAGTAGACCTGACCCCCCTTGACGTCGACGCCAGGCGTGAACGCCGGCTGGCTGACGAGCTCGGTGACCGCGCCTGTCGAGGCGTCCACGCGGTCGATCGCGCCTGCGAAAGCATCGGCCACGTAGACCACACCACCTGGTCCCGCGGCGACGTGGAGCGGGCCGGCGAAGCCCGTCGCGACGACCCGTACCGCGTCGCCAGGAGCTGCGAGCACACCTGCACCCGGCGACGCCAGCGCGGTGAACATGCCCGTCGTGCTGACCGCCACAAGGGCTGCCTTGCTGAACCTCTTCATGCGTGGACCCCCTCTTCCGGCACGACCCCCCAGCCGCACTCCACCCCGAACCTGCCCCACGGAGCCCCGGTCGCGAAAGACAGTTCACTGATGGGCGAGCGGTCGATCACCCTCCGTGTCGGGCTCCGGCCTTCGGAGGGGTGCATCCCTTCGGGACGGTTGAGGTTCAGTCAGGCCGTGAGCGCGAGGTCCTTGGCGCCTGCTGGTCGAGTCCGGCCTCGATCGCATACCGCACAAGCTGGGTCCGCGAGTGCAGCTGCAGCTTGGTCAGCGTGTTGTTGACGTGGTTCTCGACAGGGGCGGCACGGCTCGCGCTGAGCACCGGCGTACCCGTCGTCGCAGTGGGGGTCCTCGGGGCGGACGCCGTCATCAGGCCCGGGACCTGGCGGCCCGTTGTTCGCCTCGGTCGGCGTCACCGCATCGACGTACGGGTGTCCACGCCCGTCGACCTGCACGAGGCCCTCGGGCTGACCGCTCCGGTCGCCGACCCGGACGAGAGCCTGGTCGAGGCGGCGACCTCCCTGTTGCACGAACTGCTGACGGGTCAGGTCATCACGCCCGCCGTGACGCTGGAGTCAGGGCTCGTCGCTTGCCGGTAGCGTCGGGAGCCACGACCCCCCGGCACCCTGAGGATGCAGATGAGCGGCACCCCCTCGGACCCCTGGCAGCCGCCGGGCAGCCCTGGCCGGGCCTCGGACGCCAGCGCTCCGTCGTACCAGCCGTCGCGTGGGCGGGGGGTGATGCTGGTGGCTGTCCTGGCTGCGTTCGTCCTGGGCGTGGGCGTGACCGCCGTCGCGCTGCGTGAGGACCCGCTCAGCGCAGGCCCTACTGCCCGTCCGGCCCCCCTCCCCTCGTCGGCAGCGCCGAAGCCTGTGGCGTCGCAGCCTGTTGCCGCGCAGCCGGTGGCGTCGGCGAGCGAGCGCCCGCGGCCCGAGTCCACCTACCGCGCCCCCTCGGACGGGGTCGCGATCCGCGGCCGGGTCGTCGACGCCTCCGGGCGGCCGGTGCCGGACGCGACCGTCGTGATGACGCAGGAGGTGAGTGCCATCGAGGCCTTCGCCACCGCCATCACGGCGCTCACGAGCTTCGGGCTGGCCTGTGTGACCGGCATCTGCGAGGTGCCGTACGGACAGGGGCGCACCGACACCCGTGGCGAGTATGTGCTGTTCCTCGCGCCCGCGACGAGCGCGTACACCCTGACCGCGGGCGCCGGCAGCTCGCCCACCTTCACCGCGCCGGTGAGCTACCGCGGCAGGCCCCTGCGCCTGCCCGACGCCGTGCTGTGGTCGCCGGCCCCCAGGCTGGAGACGAGCGGGAACACGGCGCGGATCCGGTTCGCGGCAGCACCGCGCCGCCTCGGGTCGGTCGAGGGCTACGCGACGCGGATCGGGGCGGGGCCCTTCGAGACGGTGTACGCCTCCTCCGACGCGCACTCCGGTGACACCTTCGACGCTCGACTCCTGGAGGACGCGACCGCCACGCTCACCGTGACGGCCCGCGTCCACGGTGCGTTCGGGGTCATCACGTACGCCGGGGAGCGCCGGGTGCAGGGGCGCAGCCGCCCCCTCAGCCGTGGTCGGACCTGCCTGGAGTACGGCAAGGGCAGCAAGGTCATCAGGCACTCCGCCTGTGCCCTCACCGACGGTGATCTGTTCGCGTCCTGGAAGCCGCGGATTGCCGACTTCGCCTGCGGCAGCAGCAATCCGTGCGAGCGGTCCGTCTCGGTCGACCTCGGCAGCGTCAGGCAGATCAGGTACGTCGTGGCCCGCACCTGCGATCAGTTCTTCGACGAGATCACCGCCTCGACCGACGGGCGCACCTGGCGCACCCTGCTGACGCGTGACCCGAGCCGGTCCGGCGACGGCGTCTGCGCGGTGGAGGTGTCCGGCACTGCTCGCTACGTGCGGGTCACCGGACCGGCGGGCGGCTTCTTCACGAGTCGCTCAGAGGTCTCCGTCTTCGCGTAGTGCCTGCTCGCGTCAGCGGCGGGTGTCGGCGGCGATCGGCTTGGTGCCGCGCAGTGCGGGGCCGGAGACCTGGCGGAAGACGAAGCCGACGTTGTCGCCCGACTTGCCGTAGGAGTCGGTCTCGTCGCTGTTGCCGCGGACGTCGTCGTCCTCGGCACAGATCTTGGTGCAGGTGTCGACCGCGACCCCCCACAGCCGGCCGCTGTCGTTCGGTGCCGACACGAGGTCGAGGAAGTCGAACACGGTGCCGCACCGGCCGCCGCAGTCGCCGCGGTGGATCGGGTCTCCGGGCTTGTTCGTGAACGTCGACACGAACGTCGGGTTGGCCTGCAGGGCGTTGGTCGACACCGCGGCGTACATGTTCCACGGGCGGGTGTTCAGCTTGTCGGCCTTCGAGGTGGAGGAGCTGCCCATGAACCAGACGGCGATCTTCCCGGGATCGCCGACGTCGATGACCGGGAACCACGCCTCGGTGACCCCCGGCGGCGCGATCATCACCGGCTTGCTCCAGCTCACGCCGTGGTTGCGGGACACCGACAGGTAGGGCAGGGCCCGCGCGCCGTCGTACCAGACGTAGTAGAGGTTGCCGTCCTTGTCCGCGGCCACGGACGCGTCCGGGTCCATGCCGGGGAAGTCAGCGGAGACGACACGGTCGGTCCAGGTCAGCCCGCCATCCTCCGACACACCCAAGATCATCTTGTCGCACTCGTTGCGGGGCAGGAACAGCCGACCGTCGCGGTCGGAGACGATGTGGCCGTGCAGTGAACCGCAGATGATCCCGCCGGTCGCGCTCGCCGCCTTGGAGGGCGAGGTGCCGTTCTCGACGTAGGTGCGGCCGCCGTCGAGGCTGTGGGCGCAGGCGACCCTCGCGATCGTGTTGACGCAGTAGTAGACGATCTTGGGGAAGCTGGGGTCGCTGGGGACCAGCAGCGGGTTGCCCTTCGGCGGTACGGCGGTCGTCAGCGTCTGGTGGTCGTTGGCGCCCCCCACGGTGGCAAAGCCGTCGCCCTGCGACTCACCCGTGTCGTCGGTCCAGTGGATGAGGCTCCCCGCCCCGGCGAGGTCGACGCTGAAGGCCCGGCCGTAGTCGGGGTCGACGTAGACGTAGGGGTCGAGGGTGGCCGGGTTCTTCTTGGTCCCGCCCAGGCCCATGTCGAGCGCCTTGAAGGTGCGGCCGCCGTCGCGCGAGCTGTAGATGACCGTCGTCCCGGTCGCCCCGCCGGGGCCGTCGAACTCGATGGTCGTCGTGTAGACGGTGCCGCGCTTGGTGACCCCCAAGGTGGGCTCACCCATGCCGCGCGGGGTGGTCGCGCTGGCGAAGCGCAGCGGCGAGCCGGTGTAGGTCACGCGCTTGTTCGCGGGCTGCTTGCCGGTGACGAGGGCGGTGCCGGCCTGGTACGCGACGGTCGGCGCGTGGCTGGCAGCCTTGGGCGTGGCGCCTTCCGCGACGACGACGAGGCAGCCAAGGGTGGTCAGCGACAGCGTCGCGAGGGCGAGACGGCGGCGCATGTGGGACTCCAGGCGTCAGGCAGCAGACAAGGTGGCGCCTGCGGGGGTTGGTCGGGGGTGGCTGTGTTCTTCGACGCCCAACCCCGTCGTTCCTCCCCGCGGCCAGCCCTGATCTGCACGGCCGGGGCTGGCCGCCGTACCGGTCGCTGAGCCGGACTTCGATCGAACCCGTCGCACCCGTGCGGGCTCTCCATCCTGTGCTGACCCCCGACCTGCCGACCTGCGACCTCGCGTGAACCGGCCCCTAGGGCTTGGCCTTGTTCTCCTGGCCGCAACCGGGCTACTCGCTCCGGGCGCGTCAGCCGCGAGTTCGGGCATCCGCTTCGCTGCGCCGGTCTTCGTCGACCGCACCCTGCCCGGCGGGGAGCCGACGGTCGCGCTGGACCCGCGCACGGGCAGGCTGCTGTACGCCGCGCACCTGGGGATGACCCAGGTCGACGCTGTCAGCACCGGAGGCGCGACCGTCGTCACCTCGACCGCGACGAGCTACCGCAACCAGGTGCTCCTGTGGTCCTCGACCGACAGTGGCCGGACCTGGCACCGCATGACCCAGCCGAACGGGTTCACCACCTCGCCCACCTCCGGGTCCGGCTTCAGCGACCCTGACCTCAGCGTCGGCCCGGACGGTCGGGCCTATCTGACGATGATCAACCCTGGGGCCGATGCCCTGGCCTCCACCGCGGACGGCGGCGAGAGCTGGCAGGGCACCCCGCAGTGCCACGAGGGTGACCGGCCCTTCATCGCTGCGGGCAGGGCGAACGAGCTGTTCCTCGCGACCTCCGACGACGTGTACGGCGAGGTCGTGGCCGCCAGCCTCGACGGCGGCAAGAGCTGCCTGACCGCGACCGCGTCCGCTGCGACCGACGACGGGCACGGGACCGGCAAGCCCGTCTACGTGACCCGGACCGACACCCTGCTGCTGCCCTGGATGTCCTACGACGGCACGACGGTGGGGGTGGCACGGCTCACCAACCCCGGTGAGCGGTTCGCCGCCGGCAACCCCAAGGACCTGACCCCGATCACCGTCGCGAAGAACACGACTCTGGGCGGGCACTGGCCGTCACTCGCGGCCGACAGCGCCGGCACCCTCTACCTCGTCTGGGACACCTCACCCGGCGCGCCAACCTGCATCGGGGTCGACCTGAACCCCACGCTGCGCAACCACATCCTCCTCAGCACCTCCACCGATGGTGGCGAGCACTGGTCCCGCCCGAAGGCCTTGACCGACGGCCGTACTACGGCCTTGTGGCCGTGGGTCGTCGCCGGCAGCGGTGGCCGCGCCTTCGTCGCGTGGTACGAGTACGACCGAGTCGTGAAGCCGTTCTGCGCCCCCGACGATGCAGCCCTTCGCGTCATGGGCGCCTCGTTACAGCTGCGGGGAAGGTCGACCGTGGCGACCGTCGTACCGGTCAGTGGCAGACCGATCCACTTCGGGGACACCTGCAGCGGCCTCGGTTGCATCGCGCTCCGCGGTGACCGCCGGCTGGGCGACCTGTTCACCG
This sequence comes from Mycobacteriales bacterium, assembly GCA_046595815.1. Lineage (GTDB taxonomy): Bacteria > Actinomycetota > Actinomycetes > Mycobacteriales > SCTD01 > RYN-111. Next base: position 12,807 of record JBKJSN010000029.1, on the reverse strand, counting down.
TCGCGACGGACCGGGCCGGCTGCGTGGTGGTCGCGACCGCCGACACCACTCTGAAGGACCCGACGACCGGTGGGGCCTCTCCCTGGTCCCAGCCGCTGTTCATCCGGCAGGCGTCCGGCCCCTCGCTGACCACCGGACGTCCCTGCAAGCCCTGAGCACCTTCCCTCGGTTGCAACGGCGTCGGGCGGGCCCTCAACCCTCAGAGGCCGAGCCATCCCCAAGGGCTACCGATCGCGCTCTGCGCGAGGCCGAAGCCGAAGAACAGCGCCGGGCCGCCGAGCACGATGCCCGCCCACACCTTGACCGCCGGCCAGGTGATCGCCGTGCGCCACATCGCCATCGTGAGCCAGGGCGCACCGACGAGCAGTCCGAGGGCCAGCAGGCCCAGGAGCAGGCCGCCCACCGGGTTGGCGTCGGAGCACCCCAGGAAGCAGCCGGTGTAGACGAAGAAGCCGACCGCGCCGGCGACCAGGCCCCCGGCGAGTCCGCCGCAGACGAGGACCACTGCCACGGCGAGCTTCACCGCCGTCATCGCCCCGGACGATGCAGCAGGCGCGGGCGGGCTGGGCGGGCCGTATCTCTGAAGCGTCATGCGCTGAGTGTCACTGGCCACGCAGGCCGTGACCTGAGTACTCCTACTCGGTTGGGCCGCGGACCTCGTGGCCGGGCTGGTGGCGCGGCGGCTCCGCGCCCGCGTGACGTCCCCTGAGCACCTGTCCACAGGCCCCGCCCGAGGATCCCCAGGTACTGGTCAACTTCCCCGGCGCTTCGGTCGGCTCCTCGACGACCAGGCCAACTACTCCGTACGGGGAGGGGTGTTCATGAGTCGCGCTCCGTTTGGCGCAACCGCTGCCCGCGTACTGCTTGCGATGCTCGCCGTTTCCGCCTGCTCCGGAGGCACGGGGACCCGGGGTCTAGCGCCGTCTCCTGGCGCGTGCGCCCTTGTTGATACGGACCGCTCCCTGCTCGTCGCCGCCGGCCCGTCCCAGAACGAGGCGTCGCTCGCACGGGTCGATCTGTGCACGCGGACCGTCACGCCGGTGCCGGACACGAGCCGCACCAGCGTTGTCTCCTCCGGTGGTGGCCTCGTGGTCGTCGCAAACGCACGCGGCGGCCCAGATGCGCTCTACCAGCTCAAGAACGAGCGACTCGTCCCCCTGCCCGGCATCGGTACTCCGGCGGGCTTGGCTCCGAGCGTCTCGCCTGACGGTCGGGTCAGCTACGTCACGCTGGGACCGACCCGGGCGACCGGGTTCCGACTGCACGTCTGGACTCCGCCCCGTGCAGGCGCGGCCGCCTCTGACGAAGTGGTCTTCGACGCCGATCTGAACACGCCCTCCATCGTGTCGAGCTGGACACCGACCGGCGACTTGGTGCTGGCCTCGAACCGCGAGCGCGACGGCCAGCCCACCGGCTTGGCCCGCATGCTCGTCCTCACCCGTCGGGGACAGGTGCGGCAATCGATCGCCCTCACCACGCCCCTGGTCAACCAGTTCCTCTGGACGCCGCACAGCACCGTCATCGTGGGAGAGACAGACGCAACGGGGACCCAGCGTTCTGGCGCCGTGCTGCGGACCTCCGACTTCCGGCGCATCGGATCCACCCCCAAGGGCTGGGCAGTGCTCGCCCTGTCCCCGAGCGGTCGGCTGCTCCTGCTCGCTCGAGACGGCCGCCTCGGTCTCGCCGACGCCGCAGCCAACGACCCGCTCGTCCAGCCCGTCGAGGGAATCTCGCTCGGTCAGGTCGTCAGCGGCACCTGGGTCCCTGCCATCTGATCTGCTCATCAGGTCAGGTGCTACTTTGTAGAACATGGAGGAAGTCGGGGTGCGCGCTCTCAAGCAGAACGCTTCCGCCGTCGTCGCCCAAGCGGCGGCTGGGCAGACGGTGACCATCACGGATCGAGGGCGGCCGGTCGCCCAGCTGATCCCGCTGTACTCCTCACGATTGCGACAGCTCGTCGAGTCGGGGCGAGCGCGCCCAGCCCGCGGACGACTGCGCGACCTGCCCTCGCCCTCGCCGGGCCCGAGTGTCAGCGCCGCGTTGTCAGCGGCCCGCGACGACGAGCGATTCTGAGTTGGCCTTCTACCTCGACACCTCCGCACTCGTGAAGCTGGTCGTGGCCGAGGCGGAGACACCCGCGTTGGAGGCCTGGCTCGACGAACGTGAGCGACTGCTTGTGTCGAGCGACCTAGCACGGACCGAGCTCATGCGAGCCGTACGGCGGGTAGCCCCGGACCATCTAGTCCGCGCGCGGGCCGTGCTCGAGGCCGTCACGCTTCTCACCCTGACGTCGGCGATCTTCGACGGCGCCGGACGCCTCGACCCGCTCGAGCTCCGGTCGTTGGACGCACTCCACCTTGCCGCTGCACTTGAGTTGGGAGACGAGCTCGAAGGGGTCGTTGCCTACGACGAGCGGCTCGCGGCAGCGGCGGCGGTCAACGGCATCGTGGTCGTCGCACCTGCGTGACGAGCAGCCGGTGGCCGCCAGGTGTTCCTACAGCGAAGCGTCAGACGGTGCGCTCGCCGCGTTACCTCCGGCGAGTGGTGGGCGCGCAGCCGCCGAGTGCCTTCGCGACAGCCTTCAGCATCGTCTGCCACTCCTCGGCGTAGAACTCCGTGCCCGGGCCGTACGCCGAGGGGTCTGTCGCCGCGCCATCGCGCAGGGTGGCACCGAAGGCGTGAGAGGTACGGACCGCGGTCAGGCACGAGGAGGGCAGCACAGTGATCTTCTGTCCCTGGAAACCGCTGGCGGAGAAGGCATCCGGCGCGGCGATGCGGTGGGCCCAGGTCTGATAGCCGTACCTGCCACCCGACACCTTCGTCATCGTCGTCATGGCCTTGACCCACTTCCGGGGCACGACCTGCCGCCCCTCGGGGGTCCGGCCGCCGTTGCGGAGCAGCTCACCGAAGCGCGCGAAGTCGTGCGGGCGGGCGAACAGCCCGTGGGACGCGACGACGCTGCCCTCGCGATCGGCGGTCATGACCGCGTCGCCGCGGGCGCCCATCGGCTGCCAGAGCTTGCGTTCGAGGATGTTCTCGAAGGTGTCGCGGTAGAGCCGTTCGAGCATCCACGCCAGCACCTGCGTGTTGCCGCTGTTGTAGTGGAACTCGGTGCCGGCCTTGTAGCCCATGGACGGCAAGGTCGCGAGGAACTCGTTGCGGGTCTTGCCGACCGCACCGCCGCTGTAGAGGTCCAGCGCCAGGTCCCGCCACTGCTCGACCTGGGTGTTGATCGCCAGGACCGGCGTGTCCTCGTCCCAGTGGACGCCGGACTCCATCTGCAGGATGTTCTCGATGCTGACGCCCTGCCACTCGGTGCCGCGCAGCTGGGGGATGTAGCGCTCGATCGGCTCCTGCACAGAGCGGATGCGGCCCTCGGCATGCGCGATGCCCACGAGGGCACCGACGAACGTCTTCGTCGCCGACCAGGCCTGGTGCCGGGTGTTGGCGGTGAAGCCGTTCGCGTAGAGCTCGCCGACCACCACGCCGTCCTTGACCAGCACCACCTGGTCGGTGCGCGTCGTACGCACGAACTGCGCGAGTGTCTTGGTCTGCCCGCCGTACGTGTAAGTGATGCGGGACAGGTCCCGGTGCTTGACGGGCAGCGAGGACTCGTACCGCCCGTCCGCGATGGGCACGTTCACCAAGAACGCCTCAGGCTTCACGGGGTCGTTCGGGTACGGCACATTCACGTGCCCGTTCACGACCGCATCGTGGGCGTAGGACGTCCAGTAGTCCGGGTCGGACCACCCCTGGACCCAGCCCTGCGCCGCGTCAGCGGGGTCGGGCGTGCCGACGATCGGACCCTCCGCGCTCGCGGGCAACCCCACCAGGCAGACACCTAATGCTGCCACGGCAGCAGCAAGACGGGCGGGACGGCGCAGCATCAACAACACTCCGAGGGCGGGGGAGACGACCCAGCAGTATTCGACGTGTTGCGGCCGCGTTCCTGTGCCGAGCCGTGTACGACGGGCGCCTGGCGCGAGCGGCGCGCTACCGCCCGTTCAGTGCGTGACGCGGTATCTGAGGTGCATGACTCCGCAGTCGAACGCATGGCTGCCGACGAGCTCAAGATCCACGCGGCGCTGGGCCCGGGGGAAGAAGGGGGTTCCTCCCCCCACCAGCACGGGGTGCACGCGCAGCCGGTACTCGTCGATCAGCCCCAGCTCGGCCGCCTCCGCAGCCAGGGTCGCGCCTCCGATGGCGATGTCGCCCTCCCCGGGCTCCGCCCGCCACCTTCCGACTTCCTCGACCAGGTTGCCGGTGGCGAGCCGGTTGCTGCCCTCCACAGTGGAGAGCGTCGTGGAGAACACCACCTTGGGCAGTGACAGCCAGAGGGCGGCGAACTCGCGCTCCAGGTCGGTGAGCGCCGGGTCCTGGTGGGCGGTCTCCCAGTACAACATCGTCTCGTAGAGCCGGCGGCCCAACAGGTGGACCCCTACCCGCCGTACCTCTTCGGTCGCAGCGCGGAAGACCTCCTCGTCCGGCGCCGACCAAGCGAAGCCGCCGTCGGGCCCGACGATGTAGCCGTCGAGGGAGACGCCCATCGAGCAGATCACCTTGCGCATCAGCGGGTCCGTCCTGTCGGTCACGTCCACACCCTGTCGCGACTGACAGCGGGACCGGCCACTTGGAGGCAGTCGGTGAGCCACCAGGTCTGATCCGGGTGCCACCCAGCCAGGACCGTGCAGCCGCAGGCGGCCGGCAGCGCTCGGGTCGCCGTCGTGAGGTAGCCGCGGGTCGAGACGTGGACGCCGTCCCAGTCTCGAGCAACGGCCTGGAAGTCCGGCAGGTACAGCGGCTCTCGTGCCCCGGTGGCGCGCCACCAGTCTTGACGGCGCGACGCGCTCACCTCGAGCGGATACCTGGTGACCAGCCGCACCCAGTCCTCGGGGGTGTGCACCTGCACCACGCGCGCGTCGCTTCGTGGAAGGACCGGATGCAGTACGGCGGAGGTCCACCCGAGGTCGTCCTCGACCCAGGTCAGACCGGGGGCGGCGCGGCTCGTCACCGGCAGGCCCGACATGGTGGGGGCGGACCACCACCTGCCCGACCAGTTGGCCGTGAGGTCGGTGGGACGCTCGACCCTCGCCCGGCGCTCGTCGGCAAGCATGTCGTCGTACCAGACCTGCAGCTTTGCGGCGGCCCCGCTGAGGCTGGGCGGGGAGCCCTCCCAGACGACCAGCACTTGCTCGTCGGCGGCGAAAGGCGCCTCCCACCAGTCGGGCACCGGCAGGTGGTGGGCGATCGGGGCCAACAGTTCGCCGCACTCGTTCAGGGCAGCGTCGATCTCGTCAGGTTCCTGCCAGTAGCGCGCCCAGGTCACCGAGTCGGCGACGGCGCCTGTCAGATCCGGCTCGTTCCAGGCTTCCGCTGGCAGCAGGCGTGCCACGGCTGCCCGCACGGCGTCGGCGCTCGGGACTCCAGCCACCGGAAGGTGGCCAGCCCTGGCAAGCAGCTCCCAGAGGAGCCTTCTGCCGCGCGGCCCCTCAGTCAGCCAGTGCACGAGGCCATGCTCCCATCAAGCCTGTATTTGCACGACGTTGTGCAACTGTTCAGGCGGCGGTGGCGCGCCTCCAGACATCGGGAGAACCATGACGGACGCGATCCGGGTAGCAGTGCTCATCGACTGCGACAACATCAGCTGGCAGCTCGGGGCTGCGGTCCTCGCCGAGGCGGCCGGCAAGGGGACGCTCGGGGTGAAGCGAGGGTACGGCGACTGGTCCAGTCAGTCGCTCAGCGGATGGCGCAAGCAGTTGCCGGTGCTCGCCATCCAGCCGATGCAGCAGTCGGCGTACGTGGCCGGGAAGAATGCCACCGACTCGGCCCTCATCATCGACGCGATGGACCTGCTCTACTCAGGCAACGTCGACACGTTCTTCCTCGTGTCCAGTGACAGCGACTTCACTCGGCTCGCCATGCGACTGCGCGAGTCTGGGCGGCGCGTGTTCGGCATCGGCGCGCAGAAGACGCCGGTCTCCTTTCAGAACGCGTGTGATCGCTTCACGTTCACGGAGGTCCTCGTGAAGCCTGCGGACGCGTCCGCCCCCGGGGGGGTCGCTCCTGAACTGCCTACCCCTCTCGGCGAAGTCCTCGACGCCACCTCCGTGCCACCCCTCGAGGCTGTCCTCGTGCCGGCCGTCCGGGCGATGGAGCGTGATGATGGCTGGGCGCCGCTGTCGTCCGTCGGCACCTACATCGTGAACAATCACCCCTCCTTCGACTCCCGGAACTACGGGTCACCACGCCTCGGTCAACTCGTGCGGAGCCTCGACTTCGTCGAGGTCAAGCAGGTGGCCAGCGCCGACGGGGCGGAGCACCCCTACGTGCGCGTGAAGCCGACGACACCGCGCCGGCGCTGACGCGGGGGCCACGTCAGCTTGTCAGCTGGAGCAGCAGAGGGGATTCGGACGGCCGTCGGGAGCCATGGCCCGGGGTCTTGGCAACCTACATAGGTTCCTGTACAGTTTTGCCATGGCCGTGCTCGACGACGCCGAGGCGCTCCTCATCACCGAGGGCCACAAACGTGGCCTGTCGCGCCTGGCTGCTGACGCTGAGCACGGTCACGCGACGCTGCTAAAGCGCCGCGAGGTGCCCATCGCTGCCGTCGTCGGGTACGGGGAACTGCAGCGGATCGCCCGCCTCGAACGGGACCTCATCGACGTCGCACTGGTCCTCACGCGCGCTGCCACGGACACCGGACGGCGTACATCGCTGGACGACGTCATCGAACGCTTCGGCTACACGCGTGAGCAGCTGAACGCGATAGACGACCCGGCCTGACCAGAATCCGGCCTGAGCGTGCAACCCCCTGCTGAGGTCTGGCTGACCGACGCCGCCGTTGAAGACCTTGAGCGCCTCGACGGAGCTGCCCTGGTCTGGGCCCTGAAGAAGATGCTGCTTCTGGAGACCTCCAGCGAGGCCGGCGAGCCCCTCCTGGGCACCCTCATCGGCTACCGCAAGCTCGTGGTCAGCGACCGCGACTGGCGCATCGTGTGGCGCCCGACCACCAACGACAGGGGCGGGGTCGTCATCGAGGTCTCCGAGGTCTGGGCCGTGGGTGCGCGCAGCGACGGTGACGTCTACGCCGAGATGTCGGAACGCCTCGCTGCTGCCCCCGAGACGCCGGCCCTGCGATCGCTGGCCTCGGTGGTCGAGTCCCTCAGCCGGCACGCGGGCAGCGTCGTGGCTCGGCGACCCTACGCGCCGCCTTCGCGGCCCGAGCAGTGGCTCGTGGAGCGGCTGGTCCACACCGTGGGCATGGACCGCGCAACGGTGATGGAGATGACCTCGGAGCAGGCCGTCGACGCCTGGACCGAGTACATGATGCGCGAGCGCTGAGGTCCATGAGTGAGGACGAGTATTCGCGAGGGTGGTTGCGCGCCATGAAAATCTCGAAGCGGGGGCTGCTCCTACACAGGCGACTTTGTTAGTGCGGACGGGACGCCCCCCGCCGAGGACGAGATGGCCGGCGGTATCGGGCGTGGGACCGAATCTGCCCGACGACGCGGTTCAAGAGGGCATTGGTCAACGAGATGACTGTAGATTTCACACGTGTGGGCACCGTAGATTCGAGGCCCCCGAACCGGGAATCTACGGTAGACTGTAGATTCAGAGTCCGGTGAGGCCCAGGAATCTGCGGTCGGGGACGGAGATGACGATGTCGGGCAAGCTGGTGTCGATCGGAGCGGTCAGCACGGAGCTCGGCCTGTCTGTGACCTACGTGCGACAGCTGACAAGCGAGGGCGTGTTCGAGGCCGTCCGCACCCAGGGCGGTCATCGGCGCTACGACCTCGGTCGTGTGAAGGCGGCGTGGGCTGCGCATTCCATGCGCAAGATCGGCCTGTCCGAGGGCCCCATTCAGGTGGTCAGCTGCATGCCACCGACGTTGACCGACGTCTTCCCACTTGCCGGTCTGGAAGAGCACGTGGTGTGGCCGGCGTACAGGGAGGCGCTGGCGTTCACCCCTAGTTCGCCCGCGCAAGAGATGTCCGGGTACGTCTTCCTGGAGATGCTCAACAACGCGATCGATCACTCCAGCGGCACATCCATCGTGGTGACCGTGTGGAGTGACAGCTCGTACGGCCTCATCGAGATCACCGACGACGGCGTGGGGGCCTTCGCTCGGCTGCAAGAGGGGCTGGGCCTGGACAGTCACCTCGATGCTCTAGCCGAGCTGAGCAAGGGCAAGCGCACGACCGCACCGGAAGCCCACACCGGGCAGGGCATCTTCTTCACGAGCAAGCTCGTCGACATCTTCAGCATCAGTGCCAACGGCCTCGACCTGACCTTCGACAACGTGCGCTCCGACGTCGCTGCAGGAGTGTCAGAGGTGGCCGTCGGTACGCGGGTGCGCCTGCTGATCGACCGAGCGACCACGAAGAGCGTCGTAGCCGCGTTCAAGGAGTACACCGATGAAGACCTTGGGTTCACGCGGTCTCGGCCGACGGTGAAGTTGTTCGGGCTGGGGGTTGACTTTGTGAGTCGATCCGAAGCTCGTCGACTCCTCGTTGGCATGGAGAAGTTCACCGAGGTGCTCGTCGACTTCGCTGGAGTCAAGTCCGTAGGACAGGGCTTCGTCGACGAGATCGTCCGCGTCTGGCCGTCCCTCAACCCTGACGCAAAGCTCACCTGCATCAACATGAACGAGGCCGTTGAGTTCATGATCAAGCGAGGACTCGCGAGGCCGACGGCATAGGCGGGGCAGACGTGAGGATGACGCGCGAGTGTCAGATCTGCAGCGCGCGCCACCGGCGGCCGAGACTCGCGCAGCAGTACCCACAACGATGCTCACCGCGAGGTAGGCGATCAAGTGGCGACGCTCTACACGGGTGATGAGACCACTGTCTACGTAAAGGGCAGCACAGTCGTCTTCGTTCTGGGCTTTGCGCTCTTCCTAGCGGCTACTTACCGAATCGGTTGGGAGCATGGCTCAGAGAGAAGGCGAGGCAGCGCAGGTAGCGAGGGGCCGGGGCCAGCATGTAGCGCCCCGCCTATCCGCGGCAGATGTGCGCGTTCTGTCAGGGCAGGAGGTCGGGGTACTTCTTGCGGCAGGGCATCGCGTGGATGACCCGTTCGGCTCCGTCTTCGTGGATCAGGACGACGGTTTCCAGCAGGCGAGCGACGGTGTCGAAGCCCAGCCGTAGTTCGCGATGCGGTGGTCCGTCGTGGTCGAGCGGCTCGACTCAGAGCGGCCATTCGGCGGCCTGGCGTCGGCATCGCGTTCCTCGACACTGTGCTTGAGGGCGCTCGGATGGAGCTTCACGCAGACAGGCGTGCCAGTGCAGCCCGAATGGCCTCGGACCTGCTCATGTGGTTCTTCGCGGCCGCTGCGTCCAGGGCATCGAGCTCCTCGGCGGTCAACCGCACCGCGACGACCTGCATCGGCTCGGCTCCGCGGCCGGGCCGTCCGCGCCCGCGACGCTTGAGCTCGTCGACGTCGTAGCCGGCCTCAGCCTCGTCGGCCCACTGCTGGATCTGCTGCTCGCTCATGATCTGAAAATCGTATGACGAAACTCGCTGAAGGGCCAGCGCCGCGCCGCTCGACGCCTGAACGACCTGACCTCAGGTGCCTGACGCCATGTACGCCGCGAGGATGTAATTCGGGTGCCGGTCGAGGTTCTTACGGGCACGGTCGTACCTCATGGTGGTTCGTGGGTCGGCATGTCTGGCGGCGATCTGGACGTCCCGCAGGTCGACGCCAGCGTCGAGCATGGTGGTGACGAACGTGTGGCGCAGCATGTGTGGATGCATCCGCGGGAGGCGGATTCCGGCGTCGCTGGCGAGGTGACGCAGCCGGCGGGTCGCGGCGTGACGGTCCATCCGAGTGCCCCGCTGGTTGAGCAGCAACGGCCCGCCAGCTCGATCGCCGGAGGCCCGCTCGATCGCGCGGCCGACTGCGGGTGGCAGTGGGACGAGCACGACCCTGCCGCCTTTGCCGCGGACTCGGAGCACTCGGTGGCCGTGCTCCTCGCCGAGATCTTCGATGTCCGCCCCGACGGTCTCGAAGATCCGCAATCCGAGTAGACCCAGCATGCACACCAGCGCGAAGTCGAAGGTGTTGGGCGACACCCTCGCGGCGGTCAGCAGCGCCTCGAACTGCAGATGCGTCAGGCCGAGGGTTGGGGATTCCGGCGGCACCCTTGGGCGCCGGACGTACTCGGCTGGTGAGTGCTCCAGCACGCCGTCGATTACGCAGGTCCGGTAGAACCCCGCGACCACGGACAGTCGCCGGGAGACCGTTGAGGGCTTGAACCGTCGGATGTCCTGCATCCAGCGCGTGTACAGCTCGAGGTCGTTGCGCTGCGCGCTGAGGGGTGCGAGATGCCGCTCGTGACACCAGGCGAAGAACACCCGCAGGTCCGACTCGGTGTGCTCCCGCGAGATGCCCCGATAGCGAGAGAGGTGGGCGACAGCCGCCAGTCCGAGCTCACCGGAGCCCGCCGCCGTGGCATCAACGGCCACCATGACGAAACGGTCCGCCCAACCGTCGGTCTCCGCCAGCCGCCAACGGAGTGACACGGCGCGGCAGATGAGGATGCTGGAGGGGATACCGCTTGGGGCTGAACCCGGCCACGACGGACGGGGCCGGTGCCCTCGAGACCAATGCTGAGCAAGCCTTTCTCAGGAACAGACAACGTCGGTGACGGTGCGTTGTAGGTCGTGGCGATAGAGCCGTCGAACGACGTCGCGGCCGCAGATTTTGCCGAACCTTGCTTTCTCGCTCTCGCCGGAGGAGAACTACCTGATGCGCGCCTTCCTCACCGACCTAGAGCAGGCATTCGTGCGGTACGCCGACCTCCCCGGGGAGCAGCCTGCGTGCGTGTTCATTCACGGGGCGCTCGACTCGTCGATAGCAGGAATGGCCATGACTGCAGCCCAGCCGGGCCTGGCGGGTCGTCGTCGCGTACTCGTAGATCTGCTTGGCTACGGGATGAGCGACCGTCCGAGGGCTGCGGAGTACTCACTGCAACGTCATGCCCGGATCGTCACGGACCTTCTCGATCACCTTGACATCGGTCGGTGTCAGTTGGTCGGGCACAGCATGGGCGGCGCGGTTGCGGTGATGGTGGCCTCCGAGCGCCCGGACCTCGTCTGCGACCTCGTCCTGGCTGAGGGCAATCTCACCGACGGTCCTGGTGGGTTCGCGTCCTTCGCAGTAGGCCATGCCGAAGAGGAATACGTCAACGACTGGTTTCCCGCCTTCCTCGCGTCGCGCCTGGAAGAGGCGAAATCGGAAAGCGGTGTGCTGGCCATCCATCTCGGTATGGCGCAGGCCGCCGCTCCGTGGGCCGTCTACCGGATGTCGCAGTCGCTCAACGCAGGTTCGGTGAAGCCTCCGCTGATGGACAGGTTCCTCTCACTCGCTCTCCCCCGCGCGTATTTCGTCGGTGCTCAGTCCGAGCTGGACGAATGGGATGACACGCTGAGAACAGAGCTGATCGGACGCGGAGGCGACTGGGTTGTCGTGCCCGGCGCGGAGCATCAGATGAACTTTGACAACCCACAAGGCTTCGCCGACGCCATTGCTGCCAGAGTCCCCACGGACGCGCGGGATCAGGACGGACTCGGGAACTAGGCGACCGCGGCCACGAGCCCTCGGGTGACCACCGTCGGGGCTGCCAACACCTCGAACCGGCGGGCAGTGTGCCGCTCCGCGAACACTTGAGAACGCCGACACCGCCGAGGACCCCTGCCCGACTGGCCGCTTCACCGGCCGGACCGCCCTCGCGGCAGTTCCGGACGTCCGGCGGTCGCGAGGCGGGGTCCCGTGCCGTATTCGGCTGGTCAGCGCCCGACGGGCGTGCAGATGCAGGAACGGTTGCCGTCGCCGTCCTCGACCACCCAGTACGCCGGCGCCGCGCGATCGCTGACGAGGCGGCCGCCGGCGTCCAGGACAGCCTGCAGGCGACCTTCGCACTCGTCGTGGGGACCCACACATCAAAGTGCCAGCGCTGCTCGAAGGACTGCTCCGGGAGGGCAAGCTCCTCGTCGACCTGATTCCGGTCCTGCCACCACACCGTGGGTGTCTGGCCGCTGGAGTCGACCGGCTCGCCCTGGTCGACCTTGCCGCCGAGCAACGCTGCGTAGAACGGGGCGAGCCGGGGTCCGAGTGAGGTATCGAGTCCGAGTTCAAGGTGGGTGAGACCCGAGGCGTCGGAATCGATTCCTCGTTCCGCCGCGAGCCTGCTGATCTGTCGCGCCAGGTCGAGGTCGCGGCTGGTGATGCCGCGCCCGTCGTGGCTGACGAGCGTGACAATCACCTCCGCCCACGTGAGCACGAAGTCGGGGTGGTGGTTGACGGCCTCGGCCGCCTCGCCGATCTTGTTCACGAGCGCCAGTCCGGTTGCGAAGTCACCGGTGCGAAACCGAGCCTTGATCCGTCCCAGGATCTGTCGCAAGTCCGTAAGGCCCGCCTCTCGTACCTGCGTCGCGGTCAACCTCTCCAGGCGGTCGGTCATCGTTGTTGCTCCGTTCCGGTTGTCACGGCAGTGGCTCTGCACCCACGGTAGAGAGGCATCGGACAAGGAACCTCCCGGGATGCCCGCAGGAACAGGAGCGGCCTCGTCGCGGCAGAAGCGGATGTCCGGATCAGAGGGCTGTGCTTCTGCCCGCCCGCTCGGCGGGGCACGGCAGCCGCTAGCCCGGGAGCCGGTTTCGTACGGCAGCGCGTGCGCGTGCGATCACACGGTTGTCGTCGTGGAGCACGCAGACGATGTTCGTGCCGGCGAGGATGACTCCCAGTTCGAACGCGAGTTGCGCCGGGTCGGTGCCGTCGGGGAGCTCAGCTTTGTCGTGCGCCGAGCG
>JBKJSN010000063.1:0-4039 GCA_046595815.1 Mycobacteriales bacterium | reverse complement strand
GCGCTCGTAGTCGGGCAGCAGGTACCAGTCCAGCGAGCGATTGAAGGGGTAGACGCAGACGTACTTGCGGGGGTCTTCCCGCCGTACGAAGGCAGGAATGTGGTTGCGGTTGAACTCAGCGGGCCGATGCAGGCCGATGCTGCTCCACACCGGGGCCAGGTGCTGGCCGAGGGCCGTGCTGCGGAAGCGGGCATAGGTGTCCTGCAGCACGTCGACGTCGGGGCAGGTCCACCAGACGAGCAGGTCGGCCTCGGCCTTGTACCCGGCAAGGTCGTAGGTGCCGCGGGTGTAGACGTCCTTCTGCAGCACCTCATCGAGCAGGCCCTGCGCCTCCGCAGTCAGGGCGGTGCGGTCGGCCGGCAGCCGATCGGTCGCCTTGAAGACGGCGTAGCAGGTGTACAGGAGCTGGTCGTTCAGCTCCCGGGCGGACAGTTGCGACTCGGCCATGGCTCCAGTGTAAGAAGCGCCCGCGCGGCCTCGACACCGCTTCGGGCCACGGCGGGCACCCCGACCCCGTCGTAGGCCGCGCCAGCCACCACCACCCCCGCCGGCAGCGACGCCCGGAGGCGGCGGACGAGGTCGAGATGGCCCACGGCGTACTGCGGCAGCCCCCCGCCCCAGCGGGTCACCCGGCTGTCCACCAGCGGCGGGATCGGCCCGACCGCGAGAGCGAGCTCTGACAGGACGAGCTCCACCAGCTCTTCGTCAGGCCGCTGGAGGTCCCGCTCCTCGCCGTGCCTGCCGACGGAGGCGCGCACGATCGTGGCGTCGGTGCGCGCCCACTTGCGGCTGGTGAAGGTCACCGCCTTAGTCACCCGACCCTCGACGGCCGGCACGAGATAGCCGCTCCCCCACCCTGGGCTCGGGCCGTCGAGCACGAGCGTCACGATCCCGACGCTGGCATACCCGACCGCTGCGAGTTCCTCGGTCGGCACGTGCGCTGCGAGCAGTCGGGCCGCAGGAGCAGCGGGTACGGCGAGCACCACCGCGTCGACGTCGAGGTACGCCGGCGAGGCCGCCGAGCCGGTCTCCACGCGCCACCCGTCGGCCGTGCGCGACAGGCCCCGAACGGTCGTGCCCAGACGTACGTCCAGCCCCTGAGCCAGCAGCGGCGGCAGGTGCCCCAGCCCGCCCGCGACCCCCGCGAACACCGGACCGGTGCTCGCCGCGCCCCGCACGACCCGAGCGGCCTTGATCAACGACCCCTCGGCGTGGAAGGCCTCGGCGAGGGCCGGGAGCGTGGCGTGGAGCGAGAGCAGGTCGGCCTGCCCGGCGTAGACACCACCCAGCAGGGGGTCCACGAGCTGCTCGAGCACCGCGCGGCCAAGACGCGCGCGGACGAGCTTGCCGACAGCTACGTCGTCACCGAGCTGTCGCTGCGTGGGTACGAGCAGGTCCAGGCCAGCGCGTAGCCGAGCCCGTCGGCCGAGGACTCCCGAGCGGGCAACGGCCTGGAGATCGGTGGGGACACCCATGACCGTGCCGGTGGGCAGCGGGCGCACCTGGCCGCGCGTCCAGATCCCCGCGCCGCCCTCGGTGGGCGAGATGAGCTTCAGCCCGACCGACTCGGCCAGCTCCACGCCGTACGGGATCCTGCGGAGCATGCTGTCGGCGCCCTCGTCGACGGGCACCCCACCGATGTCCGAGACGCGCACCTTGCCGCCCACTTGCGCGGCCGCTTCGAGCACGACGACCTCGACTTCGGCGCGCACGAGCTCGCGGGCCGCCGCCAGCCCGGCGACACCCGCTCCGACGACCGCGACGACAGGCACCCCGTGAGCGTAGGGTCCGCGCGTGCGCCCCCCTGTCCTGGTCCTGCTCGCGACCTCCCTGGCCGCGTTCACCGCCAACCTCGACAACACCGTCGTGGCGGTAGCGCTGCGCGACCTGCAGGCCGATCTTGGCTCCAGCGTCCTTGGGCTGCAGGGGATCGTGACGGCCTACACCGTCACGCTCGCGGCGCTGCTGCTCGCAGCGGGCGCGCTGGCCGACCGCCTGGGTGGTCAGCGCGTGCTGCTGCTGGGCATCGTCGTCTTCGCGGGCGCGTCGGCGTTGTGTGCCGCTGCCGACTCGGTGCCCTCGCTGGTGCTGTGGCGCGTGCTCCAGGGCGTGGGTGCGGCGCTGCTGCTGCCCGGCGGCCTCGCTGTGCTCGCTCAGGCCTACCCCGACCTGGTACGCCGAAGGCGTGCCGTGGGCGTGTGGGCGGCCGTCAGCGGTGCCGCCCTGGTGGCGGGCCCGGTGGTCGGCGGTGAATTGGTGGACCGGCACGGCTGGGAGTGGGTCTTCTGGATCAACCTGCCGCTGTGCGCCGTCGTCCTCCTTCTGCTCACCCCCCTCCCCCGCCGATCTTCGTCGCAGAGCGCGTCCGCTGGGGGGTGGGACGGCGTCGGGGCGGTGCTGACGTGTGTCGGGCTCGGGGCCGCGACCTCCGGTGTGGTGCTGCTCGGGCGGCACGGGCTGTCGTGGCGCGCGGGCGGCCTGCTGTTGCTTGCGGCGCTTGCCGCGGTCGCGCTGCGCCGCGTCGAGGCCACGACGCCGACGCCGCTGCTGCCCGCGAGCTTGGCCCGGGACCGGCACTTCCGTGGAGCCACCCTGGCTGCATTCGCCGCCTCCCTGGCGGTGTTCGTGCTCCTGGTCTTCGTAGCGCTGTTCTTGCAACTCGTCCAAGGCCACGACGCCCGGGGCGCCGGCCGGATTCTGCTCGCCCTGCCTGTGGCCCTGGTCGTCGCCGCCGGACTCACGAGCCGCTGGCACGCCGTGGTGCTCCCCGTCCTCGCCGGCTTGCTGCTGGCAGGCGTCGGGCTGCTCGGCCTGGCCGTCGTCGTGCGCGAGGGCGTCGGCGATGGGACGGTCGCTGCGTGGCTGGCCGTTGTCGGCGTGGGCGCCGGACTCACCACGGCACCCGTGGTGGCGACCACGCTGGCGCGAGCCGGCGAGCAACGGTTGGGGCTGGCCTCGGCGAGCGTCACGGTGGCCAGGGAACTCGGCGGAGTGGCCGCCGTGGCCGGACTCGGAGCCCTCGCGGTCGCCCGGCTGACCGAGCGGCTCACCGCAACCCTCGTCGCGACAGGTGTTCCCACCGCGGATCGGGCAGGCCTGCTGGACGCGATGCTCCGCGCCGACCGGCCCGACGTACGCCGACAGCTCGTCGAGTCGGTCGGCATCGGGCGGGCGCTGGCGTCCTACCAGCGGTTCCAGGACGCGGCGACCGCGTCGTTCGTCAGCTCGACGCGCTGGGTCGTGGCCGGTGCGGGCGTGACCCTGCTCGCGCTTGGCGTCGTGAGTGCCTGGCTGCTGCGCTCAGACGACAGCGGCAAGGGCGTCGAGGAAGGCTGAGGTCTCCTCGATCGTCCCGGCGTTGACGCGCAGCCAGCCGCTCAGCCCGGGACCGGTGGACACGTCGCGCACCAGGATTCCCTTGTCCAGCAAGGCCTGCCAGGTGGCCGAGGGGTCCTCGAAGGGGCCGAACAGCAGGAAGTTCGCCTCAGTGGGGACGACCGTGAGGCCCAGCGCCTGGACGCCTGCGACCATCCGGTCCCGCTGCTGCTTGACCGCCTCCACCGTGCCGAGCAGCTCGTCAGCGTGTGCCAGTGCGGCGCGGGCGGCGGCCTGGGTGAGCGCCGAGAGGTGGTAAGGCAGCCGCACCAGACGCAGCGCGTCCACGACCTCGGCCGAGGCTGCGAGGTACCCCAACCGCAGCCCCGCGCCGGAAAAGGCCTTGGACATCGTGCGCGAGACGAGCAGCCGAGGGTGTGCGTGAAGCAGGGTGACCGCGGACGGAGATGACCCGAACTCGGCGTAGGCCTCGTCCACCACGACGATCCCCACGGAGGCCTCACAGACGGCGCTCACGACCTCGAGCCCGGTGACCGTGCCGGTGGGGTTGTTGGGAGTCGTGAGGAACGTGACCGCGGGCCGGTGCTCGCGGACGGCGGCGACGGCTGCATCCGCACTCAGGGTGAAGTCAGCGGCCCGTGGCGCGCTGGCCCAGCCGGTCGCCGTACCCGCTGCAAGCAGGGGGTGCATGGAGTACGACGGC
>JBKJSN010000058.1:0-2965 GCA_046595815.1 Mycobacteriales bacterium | reverse complement strand
CGTCGACGGTCTCGATGACGCTGCCGTCGCGGCGGGCCTTGAGGCCGAAGTCGCCCCCGGTCTCGACCGCGCGCATGAACTCATCCGTGACGCGGACCGAGTTGTTGGCGTTCTGGTACTGGACGCTGACGATGTCCTTGCCGCCGAGGTCCATGTCGAAGCCGGCGTCCCGCAGCGCGCGGATCTTGTCCTCCTCGCGCGCCTTGGTGTCGATGAACTCCTCGATGTCGGGGTGGTCGACGTCGAGCACGACCATCTTCGCGGCCCGTCGGGTCGCACCACCGGACTTGATCGTGCCTGCGGACGCGTCGGCGCCGCGCATGAAGGACACGGGGCCACTCGCCGTACCGCCGCTGGAGGGCAGCTCCTTGGAGGAGCGGATCCTGCTCAGGTTGAGCCCCGCGCCGGAGCCGCCCTGGAAGATCTTGCCCTCTTCCTTGTACCAGTTCAGGATCGAGTCCATCGAGTCGTCGACGGCCAGGATGAAGCAGTTGTGCACCCGGAGGTTCCCGGACAGGTACTCACCGGACTCGGTCTGGATGTCGTAGACGTTCATCTCGCCGCGCGACTCGATGCGCGCGATCTCGAGCCGCTTGGTCTCGTTGGCCGGCCGACCCTCGAGCTCGAAGCTGGCGGCCAGCTTGCGCTGCTTTTCCGCGCTGACGAACCCGATCCCGTCCTCGAACAGCGCGCGGTCGCCCTCGTTCTGGATCCGCAGCGTCCACGTGCCGAGACGGTTCTCGCGGGGGTCGTTCTTGCGCGAGACCCGGGAGAAGATGCCGAAGCGGAGCAGGAGCGACTGAATGCCACGGACGAGCTCCTCGCTGACCATGTCGAGCGCCACGAGCGTCGAGCGCTCGCGCGCCGAGACATAGCCCTCTGCCTGGAAGACGCTCTTGATGTAGGCGGCAACGACCGGCAGGGGCGCGGTGAACAGCTGCTCGGGGACGACCATGTCGACGCCGCGGGCCATCAGGCCCCAGCGCTCGATGAAGGGGCGCAGGTGCTCGCCGTACAGGCGGGTACGGCGGCAGTCGAGGCTCTCGTCCAGCGTGAGGACCTCGCGCTCGTGCCGGTGCGCGTCGCCGAACACGGCGTCCAAGGACTTCGTGACCCAGGCGAGCTCGTCGTCGTTGACCGTGATGGCCTCGATCGTCAGCGAGCGGTTCGTGCCCGTGGCGTACTGACCGACGAAGCCGTCGCTCTGCAGCCACCCGGCGAGTGCCGCCTCCTGGATCTCCTGCGTGTGGATCTCGCGCTCGCCGAACGCGTCCCGGCGGTGCCACTCAAGCTGGTCGCCCGGCTCGAGAGTCCCAGCGGGGACGAAACCGCCGGTGCCCTCGCCGGTGGACTTCCAGACGAGGTGGTCCGCCGTCACATCAAGGACATAGCCGGCCTTGGTGACCAGCCGCAGCACCTCCTTGATGCCGTTGTCCTTGACCGCCAGCACCTTCGTGAGTCCGTGCGCGTCGTAGACCTTCGTGCCGACGAGGTCCTGCTCGACGAGCCGGCCGATCGGGATCAGGCCTTCGGGGGTGCTCACCAGCGCGTCGTAGGGCTGGCACGCGCTGACCTGCTGCGGCGCGGTCGTGCCGACGTTGAACCACACGGGGCTGTTGAAGCTGAAAATCTGGTGAAGCAGCATGTACGTGAGCTCGTGCTCGAAGGTGACCGCGTCGTCCTCGGTCTGGAAGTACTCGAACTCGCGGCCGGAGGCGACGTACTTGCCGACGACGCGGTTGATGAGCTGCTTGAGGCTCCACTCGCGGTTGTCGTGGCCGACGGCGCCGCGGAAGTACTTGGTCGTGACGATGTTCGCCGCGTTGACCGACCAGAAGTCGGGGAACTCCACGCCGCGCTGCTCGAAGTTGATCGAGCCGTCGCGCCAGTTGGTCATGACGACGTCGCGGCGCTCCCAGTTGACCCCGTCGTACGGGTGCTGACCGGGGGTCGTGTAGACGCGCTCCACCCGCAGCTTGGCCTTCTTGCTCTTGGTAGCTGCTCCGGCGGGGGTCTGCACGGTCTCCGTCATGGCGTCCTCTTCTCTCAACACAGGCTGGTGGCGTGGTGTTTCTGCGTCTAGGGGTGGTGTTAGGCAGGCAGGGGTGCGCGGGTGGCGCGCAGCACGGCGATCTCGGCCTCGAAGTCCGTGAGGTCCTCAAAGGCCTTGTAGACACTCGCGAAGCGCAGGTACGCGACCTCGTCGAGCTCCTTGAGCGGCGCGAGGATGGCGAGCCCGACCTCGTGGGCGGGCACCTCGGCGGCGCCCCCCTCACGGATCGTCTCCTCGACGCGCTGGGCGAGCACGTGCAGGTCGTCCTCGTCGACCGGCCGGCCCTGACAGGCCTTCCGGACGCCGCTCATGACCTTCGCGCGACTGAACGGCTCGGTGACGCCGGAGCGCTTGAGCACGCTCAGGGAGGTCTCCTCGACCGTGGTGAAGCGCTTACCGCACTCCGGGCAGGAGCGGCGGCGGCGGATGGCATCCCCGTCGCTGGCGTCCCGGCTGTCCACGACGCGGGTGTCCGCGAAGCGGCAGTACGGGCAACGCACGACTTTCCCCCAGGCTGTGGATGCGGTGTTACACAAGATGTGGAGAACTACATCGGTGTAAGTACGAGATGTTGTGTCGAAGAACCTAGGGACCGCCGGGGCCGAAGGCAAGCGATTCGCGGCGATCGAGCGTGAATCTGGACGTTCGTCGGCGTGTCGTCCGGTTGTGAGCGCCGTCACATCAGGGAGGGGTAGCGGCCCCTCCCCCTGGCCCTCCCCCCGAGCCGGGGCGTTTTCGTCGGCAAGCCGCAGCTCGGCACGCCGACAAAACCGCACCAAGTGGGGGGCGCGACCGGCCGGGTGACGGCGGATGGCGGCCTCGAGCTCCTCGCGATCAGCGTTGTCCACACCCCGAGCGTCCCCCCCGGGGCCGACAGTCCCCCTGTCCCCCCCCCGGCCTCCCCCCCCCCCC
>JBKJSN010000221.1:0-7286 GCA_046595815.1 Mycobacteriales bacterium | reverse complement strand
CGAGGTCGTGGTTCTCGGCGGCGGCTCCACCCACGAGGGCAGCGGCCGGCAGCGCCGTCCGGATCCGGTCGATCGTGGCGCCCAGCTCCGGGGAGGACGGGTCGACGGTCGGGATCGCCTGCACCAGAAGGGATCCCGTTGCTCCTGGCACGGCCGGGAGGACCCGGGCCAGACCGGGGTCCTTCTCGAGTACCGCGGTGGCGGCAGCTGCCTCGCTCTTGGGCACCACGACCTGCAACGTCCCGGGCGCTCCCGGCCCAAAGGCACTCACGACCTGGGTGTACCCGACTCGCGCGCCGTCCTCAGCAGGCACGACCTTGATGCTCGGCATCCCGGTGCGCAGTCCCAGGACGGGTGCGGCGAGGGCCAGCAGCACGACGAGAGCGGCGAGCCCGTACCGGATCGGCTTGGCCCACAACCGCTCGGCCCAAGCGGCAAAGCGCGCCGAGCGGTGTTCGCCTCTGTGCACCCAGGGCAACGCCAAGGCGTCGACCCGGTCACCGAGCTTGGCGAGTACGGCGGGAAGCAAGGTCAGCGTGGCGCCCAGAACGAACAGGACGGCCAGCATGATGCCCAGGGCCATCGAGCGGAAGGCCGGCGCGGGCACGAGCATCACAGCCGACAAGCTGATGAGCACGGTCAGTCCGGAGAACAGCACGGCCTTCCCAGCGGTGTCCATGGTCTCCGCGACCGCGTCCTGCACCGACTTGGTCTGCCCGAAGTACGCCGCCCGGAAGCGGACCACCAGGAAAAGCGCGTAGTCGATGCCAAGGGCGAGGGCGAACATCAGCGCGAAGTTCATGGCCCAGATCGAGATGTCGCCGATCAGGGAGCCGAGGTAGAGCGAGCCCGCGGCGGCGGCCAGGCCGACCACGGTCAGCATGAGCGGGAGGCCGGCTGCCACCAGGGAGCCGAAGGCCAGCACGAGGATCGCAAGCGTCACAGGCCAACTGATGAGCTCGCTGCGCATCATCGCCGTACGGTTCGCCTCGTTGAAGTCGCTCCACAGGCCGGAGGAACCAGTCAGCGAGACCGAGACCCCGCCGCCTCCGAGTGCCTTCAGCGGCCCCTTCAGCTCGTCGGCGGCGCGAACCATCTCGTTGGTGTTCGCGGTCGCAGCGCCGGCCTGCACGATCGCCGTACGACCGTCCTGCGAGACCGACAGCCCCGGACGCGGCGGGACGACGCCACTGACGCGCGGGTCGCTCTGGAGCACAGCGATCGCTCGCTGCACGACCTCGGCTCCTCGTCCCGCCGTCACCGTGCCGCCCTCGGAGTGCACGACGACCTGCAACGCCGCGCTCGACATCCCGCCGAAGTCACGTTGCACCACCTGCCGGACCTGAACGGACTCCGAGCCGCTGGCCTCCCAGCCTGCGCCGGCGAGGGCGGACTCCACCCGGGGGGCGAAGGCTCCAAGCGCGACGACAAGCAGGCCCCAGGCGACTAGGACGGCACGGCTGTGGGCGACGGTCCAGATGCCAAGCCGCCCCAAGGGGCCATGGGCGGGGGCCGCCTGCAGGGCCGGCCGGGTGTCCTCGGTGGTGGCAGTCACGCCGTACTCCTTGTCGATGGGGGTGTGTTGAGTCTGATACCCCTGGGCGTACTTGTCAAATACCCCCGGGGGTATCCGCCGTTGCTCCCCCCTGGCACGACGCGTCCCATTCGCCTACGTTCGGAGCAGGACCACCGACACAGGTGGTGAGAGGGGGTATCCCATGCTCCCTGAGCGTGTGCCCGCGAACGCCCCGCATCGGCTGCAGCTGACCTTCGGCGAGGAGCTTCGCGGAGTCCTCGACGTCTCACCGGTCGCGACTGCAGCAACCCGGGTCTCTGATGGCGCGCTGGTCTACATCAACCCAGCGGGCGCCGAGTTTCTCGGCTACACGGTCGACGAGCTCATGGGGCACAAAGGTCCGCACCTGTGGATCGATCCCGCCGAACGCGAGGAGCTGATACGACGCCTGCATGGCGGCGGGTCGATCCGCGACTTCGAGGTCGCGCTGCAGATCCGGAGCGGCGCGGTCCGCAATGTGATCGCGTCAGCCTTCCTCGTCGACGTCCACGGCGAGACCTGCATGCTCGGCATGTTCTACGACATCACGGCCCGGACCGAGCTGGAGGCCGACCTCCGGGAGGCGCGGGACAGGTTCGATGACCTCGCTCGCAGCGTCGACGACGTCTTCGCCGTGGTGCAGCGGGATCCGAGGCGCTACCTCTACATCAGCCCGTCGGTCGCGGGCGTGTTCGGCCTCACCCCAGAACAGGTGCTGGCCGACCCGGAGAGCCTGCTGCGCTTGGTTCATCCGAACGACGTGGCGACACTGAAGTCGGCCTTCCGCCCCGCCGCCCTCCACGGAAAGCCCACCGAGCTCGAGAACCGCATCGTGCGACCCGACGGGCAGGTGCGGTGGGTCTGGATCCGGATCTGGCCCATCCTGGAGCCGGACGGGACCTTCGAACGGCTCGGGTTGCTCGTCCGCGATGTCACCGACCGGGCCCTGCTCGCCCAGGACCAACAGCGTGCCGCCGAGGCGGCGATCGAGGCCTCCCGCGCGAAGAGCGAGTTCCTCGCCTCGATGAGCCACGAGATCCGCACCCCGCTCAACGGAGTGATCGGCATGACCGGGATGCTCCTCCAGACCAACCTGACCTCCGAGCAGCGCCAGTACGCCGAGATCGCCCGCGGCTCAGGGGAAACGCTGCTCGGGATCGTCGACGACGTCTTGGACTTCTCCAAGATCGAGGCGGGGCGCCTGGACCTGGAGAGCGCCGAGTTCGACCTCGACGAACTCGTGGCCGACATCGCGCAGTTGCTCGCCCCGACTGCACGCGCCAAGGGTTTGGAGCTCGTGCTGAGCGTGGACCCCCTGACTCCCCAGCGGGTCGTCGGGGACTCGGTGCGCCTGCGTCAGGTCCTGCTCAACCTTGCGAGCAACGCCACGAAGTTCACCGCCGCTGGCCATGTGGTGATCCGGGCACGTCCTGCCGGAGAGCTGATCCGCTTTGAGGTCGAGGACACCGGCATCGGCATCGAGTCCACCGCCCTGGCGGCGATCTTCGACAGCTTCACGCAGGCGGACCGGTCCACCACCCGCAGGTACGGCGGGACGGGGCTGGGCCTGACGATCTCGCGACGGCTGGCCACGATGATGGGCGGAGAGATCGGTTGCGACTCCGAGCCAGGTAAGGGGAGCACGTTCTGGTTCACCTGCCGCCTCCCCGCCGTCGGTCAGCGGGAGCCGAGCGACAGCACCCTCAACGGACTTCGTGCCCTGGTCGTCGACGAGCTCGACGTCAGCCTGACTGCGTTGCGGACCCAGCTCAGCAGCTGGGGTCTTGAGGTCACTGCGGCGTCGCAGTGGGGCCAGGCCCTGCCTCTACTGCTCGAAACTGCACGTGCCGGTAGGCCCTTCGACCTGCTCCTGATCGACGCGCAGTTGCCGGAGCTGGACGGTGCGGCTTTGGAGCGGCAGCTCGACCAGCTGCCCACCCGGCGACCGAAGGTGGTGATTCTGTCCTCGGTGGCCAACAGGCAGGACCTGGAGGCGCGGCTCGGCGACACGCTGGCCGCACACCTCACCAAGCCGGTTCGCCCCTCCCACCTTCAGTCGGTGCTGCTCCAGGCCTTGGGCCGGGCGGCCGACCCAACCGCCTCCCCCGAACGTCGGGCTACACCACGCGACAGGGTCGGCCGGCTGCTGGTCGTCGACGACAACGCGACCAACCGCCTCGTCGCCGAGGCCATGCTTCGTCGCCGCGGCTACCTCGTCGACCTGGCAGAGAATGGGCGCGAGGCGGTCGAGGCCGTCGCGCGCGAGCGTTACGACGCTGTCCTCATGGACTGCGAGATGCCCGTCCTCGACGGCTACACCGCGACGCGCGAGATCCGTGACGCCGAGGGCGACTCGCGGCACACCCCCATCATCGCCCTCACCGCCGCCGCGATGCTGGGCGACGCGGAGCGCGCGCTGGCGGCCGGCATGGACGCCCACATCACCAAGCCGATGAGCTACGACCGGCTGCACGACGAGCTCGATCGACTGCTCGCTGGGTCCCCTGAGATCCCGCCTCCCGACGCGCTCCCGCCGGCTCCCGTCGCCGAGGGGCCTGCCCTGGATGAGGAACCCCTCGGCCTCCTGCTCAACCTCGACCCCAGCGGCGGACTGGTACGCCGGATCGTCGAGGTGTTCCTCCTGGAGAGCCCGACGTACACCGACGCCCTGCGCGAGGGAGGCCAGGTCGGCGACCTGGAGACCATCGAGAGGGCAAGCCACGGCCTGTGCGGGATCGCGTGTGCGGTGGGTGCCGTCATCGTCACCGCACGTTGCCGCGCGGTCGAAGGGCTCGCCCGCAGCGGCGCGCTCCCGCACGGGGCCGCTATCGAGGAGCTGGAACGGGAGGTCTACCGGGCGTCCGAGTCCCTCACCTCGTTCGTGACCCGGCACGCCCTCAACAACCCCTGACACAAGGCCCTATCCCCCCGGGTCAAAGGCCTCTGGTGCGGCGGGCCGGCAGCGGGAAACGCTAAAGGGGTCGGGATCGCTCGCGACCGCTACCTCCTCGGCCGTGTTCGCTGGAGGCTTCGCTGCTATGTCGCCTTCGTCGATAGGTGCTGCCCTGAGTGGGTTGTCCGAGCATTGGGCTCCGGACGGGTCCGACACCTCCACAACCTTGAACACAGGATTCTTGTGACCACGGCAGGCAGTCAGGGCCGCCGAGGAACGGGGCGCTCGGGCGGCGAGATGCGGGTGTCCGCGTCGGGGCTCGCAAGCGACCGCTCAAAGCCAGTGAAGGCTTCGAACAGCCCGACGGCCTCGAAGGCTCGGTTACGACGACCGAGGGTGACCTGCCGAATCACGTCAGCGGCGCGCAACCTCCCGACGGCGTCGCTGGTGGCCTGGAACGTGCGGCCGAGGTGGGCAGCCGCGGTCGTGACGGTGAAGACCGGGAGCGACGGCAGCGCGGCCAGCAGCAGCTCTGCAGTGGAGTTCGCCCGGACCCGTCCGAGCCGCTCCTTCCCCTGCGCCTGCAAGGTGATCAGGTCGTCGGCGAAGGTGCTCGCGTCGCGGCAGGCTCGGCCAGTGGCGGACAGGAACAGCTCGGTCCAGGCCAACTGGCCGGCGAGGGTTGAGCCCTGCGACCGGGTGCCGTCCAGGGCTTGGACGTAACTGTCGGCCTGGGTGGCCAGGACCTGGCTGACCGGAGGCACGACCCGGGTCGCCACGCCCCGGCGTCGCAGCACCAGCTGGATCAGTGCGCGACCAGCGCGACCGTTTCCGTCCGCAAAGGGGTGGATCGTCTCGAAGTGGCTGTGGGCCAGGGCCGCCTGCAGCAGCGCCGGATGCGCGTCACCCGACAGGTATGAGGCCAGGTCCTCCAGCAGCTCTCCGACGAGCTCCGGCGGCGGCGGCACGAAGGCGGCCGCGCAGGGCTTCACCCCGCCGATCCAGTTCTGCTCGGTGCGCACGACCCCGGCCCACGCCTCGTCCCGGGTGCCGCGCAGCAGTGCGGCGTGGATGGTCCGCAGGTCCTTCACGGTGACCGGCCGGCTGGGATCGGCTGCTACGGCAAGGGCTTCGTCGAGGGCTCGGATGTTGCCCAGGACCGCCCGCGCCGTGGCGTCGGTGATCGGCAGCCCCTCGCGTTCGGCGGCTTCGGTCCGCGCCAGTCGACGCACGTTGAGCACCAAGCCCTCGATGTGCGAGCTGCCGACCGCCTCCGCGCGCAGCAGGAACCGGGCGAGGGGCTCGAGGTTGGCGAGCCCAGGGTGCGTGTCGTTGAGCCGCCGCACCTGCTGCTCAACGTCGACCAGGTCCGCGGCGACCGCGGCCGGCAGAGTGACCTCAGTGTCGAGGAGCCGATCCGGGAGATACGCCCGGTAGCGGCATGGAGTGCGCTCCGCCCGCGTTGCGCCAGACGGATTGGCCCCCCAGACCCGTTCCACGTAACGTCCCACGGCTACCTCCCTTATTCAAGATTAGCGCACAACCTTGAACATGGGTCGGGGTTGCAAAGGCTCTTTGGGGACACTGCGTCGACGCACGGAGGCACGACGTGGCCTACCTCCCCGGTCCGGGTAAGGATGAGGTAGCGGCACCTCAACGGTTGGTCACCTGCCATATGCGGTGATCGACCGCACTAGATTGGCTCATGGGCCACGCAGGGGTAAGCGCGGCGGGTGACCGGACAGTCCCCCTTGCTGAAGACCTCGCGCCTGACACCTTCTTCCAAGCGGCTCACGCGGCCAGTGGCCGTGCGCTGGTGCTGGCTTTCTCCGAGGAACCCTCCGCCGAGGTCCGGCAGCAGCTAGCAGCCGCCGCTGCACCCGTGCGTCTTGAGTTCAGAATCGTCGCTCACAGCTGGCCACAGCTCCGACAGGTCTTGGATCGAGTCGACAACGACCTGGCCATGTGGGAGGCCCGCGGTGTGCAGGTTTCGTCGTGGGAACCCAACTGGACGTCCAACAAGGTGGACATCGGGCTGGTGAAGTACGAACCCGTCATCGCCTCGACCATCGAGGAACATTACGGGGCCGGTCTCGTCGAGGTTCTTACACAGGATGCGCCGTTCGTGCTGCCCTGTGACGTGAGTGAGTGAGATCGACCGGCGTCGTTGGGACGCTCAGCGTCGATAGGGCCGGTTCCCACGCGACACGACCGGCCCTTCTCAGTGCCCTCGACCGCCTTGGCGGTCCCGCTCCTGTCGGGACGGGATGAGGGTCCGCTCGCACGCGGAAGACCCACTCGGGCAGCCCGTTGATGATGAGGGTTCCCATGACTGCCGAAGCGGCGCTGACCTGCGGTTTTGCAGCGGAGGGCGTGGGATTCGAACCCACGAGGAGCTTGCACCCCTAGCGGTTTTCAAGACCGCCGCCATCGGCCTCTAGGCGAGCCCTCCAACAGGCGCCAGGGTACTTCCACTTAAGCGTCTCCTGGGCGCCAGCCCGGCAGGGCCTAGAAAGTCGTTTGTGCACAGGCCTTTTCGTCCACAGCGGGGCTGCGGTTGTCGGTGCTGGCGGTTAGTGTTTGTCCTCGAACGCGCTATCGAGGGCGAGGGGGTCAGGCGGTGTCTGTGGACTGCGATCCGCTTGGCCTGATGCCTGAGGTCTTCGAGCACGATCTGCCCCCGCAGTCGGTGCCGGAGGTCCCGGCGTGGCTGCTGGAGGCGCCGTTGGACTGGGACGAGCCGCCGGTGTGTGACGGCGGGTGTGCCTGTGGCGGGGCGCCCGCCCCGGTGCTCCCTGACCTCCCGGACGCCGCCGCGGAGCCGGTGCGGTGGGCGGT
>JBKJSN010000078.1:0-17699 GCA_046595815.1 Mycobacteriales bacterium | reverse complement strand
CGCTTGACCTTGCCCCAGCCGATGAAGCCCCCGATGCCGGCGACCAGGAAGACCGGCCCTCCGGTCTTGAGGATCCCGCTGAGGGTCACGAGTGCGCGGGTGGGCAGCGGCAACGTGCTGCCCAGGCTCTCGAACATCTTCGCGAAGATGGGCACGATGAACAGCAGCATGCCGATCACGGCGATGATCGCGATGACGAACACGACCGTCGGGTAGGTCATGGCGGACTTGATCTTGCCGCGCAGGCGCACCTCGGCCTCGTAGTTCTCCGCGACCTGAAGGAGGACCGAGTCGAGGAAGCCGCCGACCTCGCCGGCCTTGCACATGTTGACCATGAGCGGCGGGAACGTGTCCGGGTGCTTGGCCATCGAGGAAGACAGCGAGTTGCCGGTCTCGATGTCGTTGCGGACCTCGCCGAGGACGCGGGCGAGCTCCTTGTTGTCGGTCTGCTCGGTGAGGATGTTCAGCGCGCGCAGCAGCGACAGGCCGCTGTTGATCATGGTGGCGAACTGGCGCGAGAAGACCGCGAGGTCCTTGAGCTTGACCTTGGGCTTGCCGAAGCCGGGGATCTTGATCTCGGCGGACATGCCACCGCTGGCCTTGGTGATGCTGATAGGCGAGTAGCCCATCTGCTTGAGCTTGGCCGCGACCTGGGTCGGGGACTCCGCTTCGAGCTTGCCGGTCTTCATCGACCCGGTGTGGTCGCGGACCTTGTACTCGTACGTCAGGGTTGCCATCAGTTCATCCCTACCTAGCGGCCGCAGAGCCGGTTGAAGTCTTCGACGTGGTGACACTTCTCCAGGGCCGCGTCATAGGTGACCTTGCCCTTCTTGACGAGCTCGGCCAGGTGCTGGTCCATCGTCGCCATGCCGAACTTCGCGCCGGCCTGCATCGCGGAGTAGATCTGGTGCGTCTTGCCCTCACGGATGAGGTTGCGGATGGCCGGGGTCGCCACCAGGATCTCCGTGGCCACCACCCGCCCCTTGCCGTCCGCAGTGCGGATCAGCTGCTGGCAGACAACGCCCTGCAGCGCGCCGGCGAGCTGGACGCGCACCTGCTGCTGCTGGTGCGGCGGGAACACGTCGATGACGCGGTCGATGGTCTGGGCGGCGTCCTGGGTGTGCAGGGTCGCCATGACCAGGTGACCGGTCTCAGCCGCGGTCAGCGCGATCTCGATCGTCTCGAGGTCACGCATCTCACCGACGAGGATGATGTCGGGGTCCTGACGCAGCACGTGCTTGAGCGCGTTCTTGAAGCTGTGGGTGTCCTCCCCCACCTCGCGCTGGTTGACCAGGCAGGACTTGTGCTCGTGGAGGAACTCGATCGGGTCCTCGACGGTCATGATGTGGTCGCGGCGCTGCCGGTTCGCGAGGTCGACGACCGCGGCGAGGGTGGTGGACTTGCCCGATCCGGTCGGGCCGGTGACGAGCACGAACCCACGCGGCAGCATGGCGAAGTTCGACACCGACGGAGGTACGCCGAGGTCCTCCAGCGGCTTGATCTCATAGGGGATGAGGCGGAACGCCGCACCGATCGCGTCGCGCTGGCGGTAGACGTTCACGCGGAACCGGGCCCGACCCGGAACGCTGTAGGCGAAGTCGAGCTCGAGCTCGGACTCGAACTTCTCCCGCTGCTTCTGCGACATGATCGCGTAGAGGATCTTCTGAAGCGCCTGCGGGGTCAGCGAGGCCCGGTCCTCCATCGGCGTGAGGTGACCGTGCTCGCGGACCGTGGGCGGCGCACCCACGGTCAGGTGGAGGTCGGAGCAGCTGCGGTCGAGCGTCTCGATGAGCAGGTCGGTGAGCATCCCGCTGTCGTGCGAGGTGTCCTCGGCGCCAAGGCGGACCTGCGCGTCGTAGTCCTCCTGCTGCGCGTTCGCCTCGGCGATGGCCTCGGTCGGCAGCTCCGCAGCGGGCTCCACCACGAGGACCGGCTCGCTCAGGTCGTGCGACGCAGACGCCGCCAGCGGCTCGGAGTACAACGGCTCGGAGTAGACGGGCTCGGAGTACAGCGGCTCGCTGTAGACGGGCTCGGAGTACAGCGGCTCGCTGTAGACCGGCTCGGCGTACACGGGCGCGGAGGGAAACGCCTCGGGCACCAGGCTGTACGTCGGCTCGTAGGCCGGGACGGACTCCTGGACGGGGAAGGAGAACGGCTCCGGCGGGGCGGCGTACGTCGGGGCCTCGACGGCACCGAAGCTGAACGAAGCAGGGGCCACTTCGAACGAGGTGGGGGCGGGGGGTGCCCACGGCTGCTCCACGGGCGCGCCCTCAGGCAACGAGCCGTAGTGGCCGTCAGGCGCTCCCCCAGTGACTGGCGGCTGATTGGCGTCCACGAGCAGTCCTCCCAGAAGGGTTGTCGTCTACAGGCTTCGACCGTCCGACCGCTGGGCTTGAGCCGAACGGCGCAACTACGGGCTAGGCGACGACGCGGAAGATCTCTTCGACCGAGGTGACCCCGGCCAGCACCTTGAGCAGTCCGTCGTGACGCAGGGTGATCATCCCCTGCTCCACGGCAACCTTTCCGATCGCGAGCGAGGAGGCGTGCTCGACGGTGAGCTTCTCGATCTCCTCCGAGACGGCCATGACCTCGTGCAGCGCCAGGCGGCCCTTGTACCCCGTCTTGGAGCAGGCGGAGCAGCCGATCGCCCGGTAGAGCGTGGGCAGCTCCATGCCGTCCTCCCAGGGGAACCTGTTCTCCAACAGGATCTGCGGGGTCGGAAGGTAGGCCTCCTTGCACTTCGGGCACAGCCTGCGCGCCAGGCGCTGGGCGAGCACGCAGTCGACCGAGGAGCCGACGAGGAAGGGCTCGATGCCCATCTCGGTGAGGCGCACGATCGCCGAAGGGGCGTCGTTGGTGTGCAGGGTCGAGAGCACGAGGTGTCCGGTGAGGGCGGCCTCGACGGCGATGTGGGCGGTCTCGCCGTCACGGATCTCACCGAGCAGCACGATGTCCGGGTCCGAGCGCAGGATCGAGCGCAGGGCCGAGGAGAACGTCAGCCCGGCCTTGTTGTTTGTCTGCACCTGGTTGATGCCCGGGAGGCGGTACTCCACCGGGTCCTCGACCGTGATGACGTTGACCTCGGGCTTGCTGACGATGTTGAGCGTGGCGTAGAGCGTGGTCGACTTGCCGGAGCCGGTCGGGCCGGTCACCAAGATCATTCCGTACGGCTTCACGAAGCTCTTGGAATAGACCACGTAGTTCGGGTCCGAGAAGCCCAGGTCGGACAGCTTCAGCATCGCGGTGGTGTTGTCCAGCACACGCATGACGATCTTCTCGCCCCACACGGTGGGCAGGGTCGCCACACGCAGGTCGATCTTCTTGCCGTTCGCGGTGACCGACAGGCGGCCGTCCTGCGGGATCCGGCGTTCGGCGATGTTGATGTCCGCCATGATCTTCAGGCGGGAGGTCACGCCTGAGGTGATCGACTTGGGCGAGCGCATCACCTCGTGAAGCACCCCGTCGATGCGGAACCTGACACGCAGGTCCTTCTCGGTCGGCTCGATGTGGATGTCCGAGGCGCGGTCCTGGATGGCCTGCGTGATGAGCAGGTTCACGAACTTCACGATCGGGGCGTCTTCGACGATCTCCTTCACGCGCGTGAGGTCGTCGTCCTCCTCCTTGGCCGCGTCAAGGGTGTGCGTCAGGTCGTCGAGTTCGGCGTCTCCGCGGTGATAGCGGTTGATCGCCGACAGGACGTCTGCCTTCGTGGCCACGACGGGGCGCACGTCCAGCCGCGTCAGCGACTTGATGTCATCGAGGGCGAAGACGTTCGCCGGGTCGGCCATCGCGACCACGAGCTTGCCCTCGTCGTACCCGATCGGCAGCAGCGTGTGGCGACGGCACACCGAGTCCGGCACCTTGGCGACCGCAGAGCCGTCGACCGGGTAGTCCGACAGGTCGACGAAGCGCATGCCGATCTGGGTGGCGAGTGCGGCGACAAGCTGCGACTCGGTGAGGACGCCCTGCTCGACCAGCACGCGGCCGAGACTGCGGCCGGCACGCTGCTGCTCCTGCACCGCGGCCTGGAGCTGGTCAGGTGTGACCAGGGCACCCTCGAGCAGGATGTCGCCCAGCTGCTTCACGCGGTCACTCCCCCAGGGTCAGGATGTCCACTGTCGCATCGGCGCGATCCTTGCGCACCTTGACCCGTTCGGCCCAACGCGAGCCGATCAATACCCGCGGGTGAGCACCTCGGCGAGCGCGAGCAGGGCCCGCGACTGCGCCGAGTCCGGCGCGAGCGCGGCGGTGGACCCGTCCCGGAAGCCGAGTTCGACCCGAGGTGCGTCGTCGACCCGCGTCGCCGGCATGGGCGGGTGAGGGTGCACAAGCACGGCAGGTACGGCGGAGGGGATGTCGCGAACGGCGCTGCCCAGCATGTGCCTGCCGGGCTTGCGCCGGCGGAACAGCCCCACGAGAGAGGGTTCCTAGGCCCTAGCCGGAGCGGTGTGCGGGACGGCCGCGTCGATCTCGTCCACGGCGCTGTAGAGCAGCGCCAGCAGCACGGCCTTGACGGACTCGCGGTCGGTGGCGTCACACGGGACCACGGGCACGTCGTGCGCCAGGTCCAGGGCGGCCCGCACGTGCGCCTCGTCGGCGGGGGTGATGCCGGCCGCACGGTTGAGGGCGACCACGAAGGGCACCCGCGCCATCCGGCGGAAGGCCTCCAGGATGCCGACGGCCTCGTCGAGGGAGTCCGGTCGGTCGCTGTCGACGAGCAGGATGTAACCGAGCATCCCCTCGCCCAGGATCTCCCACATGAAGTCGAAGCGGTCCTGGCCAGGCGTGCCGAACAGGTAGAGCACCAGGTCGCGGTCGATGGTGATGCGACCGAAGTCCATGGCGACCGTCGTCTCGGCCTTGCGCGAGCGCGTGTCGTCGGTGATGTCCTTCTCCGTCGACAGGACCGTGATCTCGCTGATCGTGCGGATCAGCGTGGTCTTGCCGGCCGAGAACGGTCCGGTCACGACGATCTTGACCGCCGTGCCACCGTGCTTACGGCGCCCAGGGGAACGAGTGCTCATTACAACCCCCTCACACCGGCGATGAGCCGCAGCAGCAAGCTCTTGTTCACGGACGGGTCACGGTCGATGTACGACGACGGCGTGGCCTCAGGCGCCAGGGCATGGGCGCCCTGGACGGACCCGAGGCTAGAGGATCCGGACGCCGAACCGGTGGAGGCCTGCGCCGTGGCGGCGTAGCGCTGGAACGACGGGGCCGGCTCAGCGTGCTCCGGGCGGCGGGTCGGCGTGAACGGCTCAGGACGCTCAGGGATGACCTGCTGGCGCGCAGGGGCGGCAGCAGGCGTTTCGGGTACGGCGGGTGCCGGGGCGGCGGGGGCGGCGGGGGCGGCCGCCACGGGGGCAGGCCGACCCTCCAAGGCTGCCAACAGCTCCTGGCGCCGGGCATGTGGGTCCGCAACCGCGGTGGCGCCGACCTGCACCAGGCCACGGTCGGCGAGGTCGGCCAGGGCCGCCACGACGACGAACTCCCCCGTGCCGGCCAGGGCGACGAGCTCGCTCACCGTGCGAGAGCCGTTGACCAGGGCCAACAGCGACCACTCCTCACGGCTGAAGGCCGGCTCAGCCACCGGGGATGCCACGACGGAGACCACGGAGTCCAAGGAGGGCACGCGGTCCTCAAGGGCCTGCCAGGCGGCAAGGCGTCGGTTGGCCTCTGCAACGACGTCCTCGACGGGGGTGGCCGCGCCGACGTCATCGGGGTCAGCCTCGTCCATGACGAAGGCGAACTCGCCGTCCGGCCAGCGAAGCAGCTCGAAAACGGCGTCGGAGGCCTGCTCCGAGGCGAGGTCACGCGCGACGAGGGCGTCGACCTTGCCGCTGTCGACCAGCGCACGGCCCAGCCCACGTGAGGTGTCGGCCATAACCTGCTCGGCCGCATCAGCCAGCGCGTCGTCGTCGACCAGCCCGGCGCCCACGAGGCGTCGGCCGAGCGACTGCCGGGCGATGTCGCCACGTCCGCCGGTGACGGCACCGTCGCGCAGGTGCACGACACCGTGCAGCCCGTTACGACGCAGGTGCAGCGTCCCGGTCTTCTTCGTGTAGCTCAAGAGCTGGAAGATGTCTGGGAGGCTGAACGCGTCTAGCGTTCCCTCGAGTCTCACGACGGCCCCATCTACGGTCGGGTCGGCTCAGCGCCGGCGGTCAGGACCAGTGGGGGTTGTCGGCGGGTGCAGGGCTCGCGCTCTGCGCGTACGGCGGCCACGCAGGCGCCTCGGCAGCGACGGCGGGAGCAGGGTAGGCCGAGGCCTCGTCGACCGGAAGCGGCGGCACGGCAGCCAGCAGCGGCTCGATCGCCTGGACAGGGAGCTCAGGGGCCGGCTCGGCGACCTCTTCGGCGCGCAGCGCCTCGGCGACGAGCGCGGCAGCCCGGCGTACCTCGAACAGCATCATGCCGACCTTGGCGCCCTTGGCCGCGACAGCGACCAGCACGGCCTCGTCGTCGGCGGAGATCAGGAACACCGTGCCGGAGTCGCCCTCGATGTAGACCTGGGACAGCTCGCCACGGCCGAGGCCCTGGGCAGCACGCTCACCGAGGGACAGCAGCGCGGCGCTCATGGCGGCCACCCGGTCCTCATCCATCGACGGGGGAAGGGCCGAGGCCATCGGCAGACCGTCGAAGGACACGACCGCGGCCGCCTCGATCTCAGGAGTCTGCGCGAGCAGCCCGTGGATGGCCCGGTCCAACCGGTCCGAACGGCTCCCGGTCTGCAGCTCCGACATGTCCTCGCCCCTTCCGACGCATGCGCGTCCGGCGGCGCGACACCCATCGTGTCGCCTGCCTTGTTGGGGGCATCGGCCGGTTTCGCGCTTCCCTTGAGTCAAGCCTGGGGAAGCGTTGCCCGCAAGAGCTCGATCGGTGCCCGTCGGCCGGTCATGAGCTCCACCTGCGCGGCGGCCTGGTGCAGGAGCATCGCCGTACCGGCAACGACGACGCCCCCCGCAGCGGCGTAGACCGCCGCGAGAGGCGTCGGCCAGGGGTCGTAGACGACATCGAGCAAGACCGGGACCTCCCCTGAGGGGTCGGAGGCGGCCGCGAAGTCGTCCAGTGCCCCTGCCGGGACCGTGCTCACCACGACCTGGGGCCAGCGGTCCTCGAGCTCGAGCGGGTGCACCTGCGCCGGGCGCAGTTCCACCCCGAGGGCAGCGGCGACCCTGCCGAGTGCTTCGATCTTCGCGGGGTCTCTGCCGAGCACCCGCACATGGTGGGCGCCAAGATCATGAAGGGCCGCCAGCGCGCTGGCCGCAGTGGCGCCCGTGCCGATCACCGCGGCCCGGTCGACCCGCTGCACCCCCGCCTCGCGCAGCGCGGCCGCGATCCCCAGGACGTCGGTGTTGTGGCCCTGCCGTTGCCCGTCGCGAAGCACGACGGTGTTCGCCGAGCCGGTGGTCCGCACCAGCGGATCGGCCCCGTCCAGCAGGGGCAGGACCGCCTGCTTGAGCGGCATCGTCAGCGACAGGCCCGCCCAGCTCTCATCAAGCCCTGCCAGGAAGGACGGCAGCTCGTCCGCGGTGACCTCGATCGCGTCATAGGTCCAGTCCAACCCCAGCGCGGCGTAGGCGGCGCGGTGCAGGCGGGGCGACAGCGAGTGCCCGATCGGCGAGCCGAGGACGGCGGCGCGCACTAGCGGGCCCGCACTAGTAGACGCCCTCGCGCTTGGCCTTCGCCTTGGCGCGCAAGAACTCCTGGTAGCTGCTGGTGAACAGCGAGTTGCCGGCCTTGTCGATGGTGATGAAGTAGATCCAGTCGCCCTGCGCGGGGCTCAGCGCGGCCTCCAGCGCCTTCTCCCCCGGCGAGCCGATGGGCGTCGGCGGCAGCCCCGTGTGCTGGTAGGTGTTGTAGGGCGACTCCACCCCGATGTCGTCCAGCGACAGCCGGGCCTTCTTCTCGGTGCGCACGTAGTTCACGGTCGAGTCCAGCTGCAGGGGCATGCCCTTGGCGAGGCGGTTCAGCACCACGCGCGCGACCTTGGGACGGTCGGCGTCGACGGCCGTCTCGTCCTCGATGATGCTGGCGATGATCACGACCTGGTACGGCGTGAGCCCGAGCTGACGAGCCCGCGCCTCCAGGTCGATCGCTGCCGCGACCTCCCCGAACTTGTCCGTCATCATCCGCAGCGCGTCCACCGCGCCCATGCCGGGCTCAACGTCGTACGTCGCGGGGAAGGCGAAGCCCTCAGGGTGCTTGCCGGCGTACTCCGGTAGCCCCAGCACGGAAGGGTTCTGCAGTGCTGCCACGAGGTCGGCGCGCTTGAGGTCGGTGTAGCGGACGAGCCGGTCGACGACGGAGGACAGCGGGATCCCCTCAGGGAGCGTGACGCGGCCTCGCACCTTGGCAGCGGGATCCAGCAGCCGGGCAAGTGCGCTGGCGCCGCTCATGTGCAGGCGCAGGTCGTAGTACCCGGGCTGGACGGTGCGGGAGCGGGGGTCCTTGGCGGCGGCGGTGGTGAACGCCTTAACGCTCTTGACGACCTGCTTGCTGAGCAGGGTCGCACCGATGTCAGCGGCGCTGTCTCCGGGCTTGACCTGCACCAGCACGCTCGCGCTGCCGCTCCCGGCGTAGTCCGCGATGCCGAAGACGCTGTCGTAGGCACGCGCCCCGCCGTACGCGGCGGCGGCCAGCAGACTGACGGCGAGGACGAGCACGAGCATCCGGCGCCGCCGGTAGGGCGTCGGCGGCTTAGGCATCGGGCGGTCGAGCAGGGTGTCGCTCACGAGGGCGAGTCTAGGTAGCCCTGCAGCAACGCCACCGCTGCAGCCTGGTCCACGAGCGCCCGGGCCTGCTTGCCGCGCTTGCCGCTGGCCCGCAGCGCCGCCGTGGCGGTGACGGTCGTGAGTCGCTCGTCGAGAAGCTGCACGGGTACGGCGGTCAGCTCGGCCAGTGAGCGGGCGTACTCCCGGGCCATGTCGGCGCTGGCGCTCTCAGCTCGGCCCGACAGGCTCGTGGGGAGCCCGACGAGGATCAGCACGGCGTCGCGCTCGGCGACGAGCGCAGCCACCCTTGCCAGCCCGGGCGCGGGCACCGTCTCGAGCGGGCTGGCCAGGATGCGGTGCGGGTCGCTGGCGGCCACGCCGACGCGCACGGTGCCGACGTCGACGGCGAGCACCACGCCACGTTCACCCACGCCCCCACCCCCCAGATGGCGAAGATCGCCACGAGGGCGCGGGCGGCATCAGCCGCCTGTGGTGCGGCGCACGACGGCCTCACCGAGCTCGAGGGCACGCGGGATGCCGGTGGGGTCGGTGCCGCCACCCTGGGCGACGTCGTCCTTGCCGCCCCCCTTGCCTCCGACGGCCGCGGCCGCCTCGCGGAGCAGGTCGTTAGCGGACAGGCCGCGCTCGCGCCCCCCGTCGTTGACTGCGGCGACCAGGCTGACCCGGTCTCCCCCGGCCGCGACGAGCACGGCGCCGGGGCCGGTGAGGCGCCCGCGGATGTCGAGGGCCAGGCCGCGGAGCAGGTCGCCCGCGGTGCCCGCAGGGGCCTCGACCCCGACGTACTGCAGGCCGCCGATGTCCTTGGCGCCCGAGGCGAGCTGGGCCGCCTGCTGCAGGACCGCGCCGGACTTGAGGGTGGAGAGCTCCTTCTCGACCTCGCGCAGGCGCTCCAGCGCACCGGCGACCCGGTCGGGAACCTCCTCGGTCGGCACCTTGAAGGTGCTCGCGAGCTGGCTGAGCAGCAGGTGCTCACGGGCCAGGAAGGAGTAGGCGTCCAGGCCCACCAGGCCCTCCACCCGCCGTACGCCGGAACCGATGCTCGACTCCGACAGCAGCTTGACCATGCCGAGCTGGCCCGAGCGGGCGGCGTGCGTGCCGCCGCAGAGCTCACGGGCGTAGTCCCCGACCTCCACGACCCGGACGGCGTCGCCGTACTTCTCGCCGAACAGCGCGATCGCGCCGAGGCGCTTGGCCTCCTCCTGCGTGGTCACGAAGGCACGGACCTCGAGGTCGGCCAGGGCGATCTCGTTGATCTCCTGCTCGACGTCGTGCAGCACGCTCGTGGGCACCGCACCGGGCGAGCTGAAGTCGAAGCGGAACCGTCCGGGCGCGTTCAGCGACCCCGCCTGCGCCGCCTGCGGGCCGAGGGCGACGCGCAACGCCTGGTGCACGAGGTGAGTCGCGGTGTGGGCACGGGACACGGCCTTGCGCCGCTCGATGTCGACCTGGGCCTGAGCTGCCGACCCAACGGTGAGCTCGCCCTTGACGACCCGGCCGCGGTGCACGACGAGCTCGGGCAGCGACTTCTGCACGTCCTCGACCTCGAGCACCGTGCCGTCGGCCAGCACGATGCGGCCCTGGTCGGCGAGCTGGCCACCGGCCTCGGCGTAGAAGGGCGTCCGGTCGAGGACGACCTCGACCCACGCGCCCTCCCCCGCCGCTTGGGCGCTGATCCCGTCGACGAGCAGGCCACGGACGGTCGCCTCGCTGACGATCTCGCCGTACCCGGTGAACTGGCTGGTGCCGGCGGCGTCGAGCAGCGCGCGGTAGGCGCTGACGTCGACGTGTCCGGTCTTCTTGGCCTTGGAGTCCTCCTTCGCCCGGCGGCGCTGCTCGGCCATGAGCGAGCGGAAGCCCTGCTCATCGACCGTCAGGCCCTGCTCAGCCGCCATCTCGAGCGTCAGGTCGACCGGGAAGCCGAAGGTGTCGTGGAGCTGGAAGGCCTTGCTGCCGCTCAGGACGCCGCCGGCCGCCTTCGCCTCCGGCACGGAGGTGTCGAAGATCGTGACCCCGCGGGTGATGGTCTCGAGGAAGGCACCCTCCTCGGCCTGGCAGACCGCGTGGATGCGGGCGCTGTCGGAGACGAGCTCGGGGTACTGCGGTCCCATCGCCGCGATGGTCGCGTCGACCAGCTCTTGCATCGTGTGCCCGTGGGCGCCCAGCAGCTTCATGGCCCGGATCGCGCGGCGGACGATGCGGCGCAGCACATACCCGCGCCCCTCGTTGGCGGGGGTGATGCCGTCGCCGACCATCATCACGGCCGTGCGAATGTGGTCCGCGACCACGCGGAGCCGCACGTCGGAGGCGTGGTCGCGCCCGTAGGTCGTACTCGTCAGGTCGCTCGCACGGTCCAGGATCGCCCGGCTGGTGTCGATCTCGTAGAGGTTGTCGACGCCCTGCAGGATCGCCGCCATGCGCTCCAGACCCATGCCCGTGTCGATGTTCTGCTTAGGCAGCGGGCCGCTGATGTCGAAGTCGACCTTGGTGCGCACCGTCTCGAGCTGGTACTGCATGAAGACGAGGTTCCAGACCTCGAGGTAGCGCTCCCCGTTGACCTCGGGACCGCCTTCTTCGCCGTACGCCGGTCCGCGGTCGTAGTTGATCTCGCTGCACGGGCCGCCGGGGCCGGGAACGCCCATGTGCCAGTAGTTCGCGTCCAGGCCGAGCCGCTGGATGCGGCTCTCCGGGACACCCACCTTGCGCCACAGGTCGAAAGCCTCGTCGTCGTCGAGGTAGACCGTGATCCAGAGCTTGTCGTCCTCAAGGCCATAGCCGCCGTCACTGGTGCTCTTGGTGATCAGGTCCCAGGCCAGCTCGATGGCGCCTTGCTTGAAGTAGTCGCCGAAGCTGAAGTTGCCCGCCATCTGGAAGAATGAGCCGTGCCGAGTGGTCTTGCCGACCTCGTCGATGTCGAGCGTGCGCACGCACTTCTGGACGCTCGTGGCCCGCTTCCAGGGGGCTGGCTGCTCACCCAGGAAGTACGGCTTGAAGGGCACCATGCCGGCGTTGACCAGCAGCAGCGTGGGGTCGTCGGCGATCAGGCTCGCGCTGGGTACGACGGTGTGGCCGTTGCGCTCGAAGTGGCCCAGGAAGCGCGAACGGATCTCCTCAGACCTCACGGAGAGGCCTCGTTGAAACCCAGTCCCTCGCGCAGCTCGAACTCGCGCTCGGCCATGCCGAGGCGGACGTCTTCACCGAAGCCACGGATCGCCTCGCCCAGTCCGCTGAGCGCTCCGACAACCCCTGCGGACATGCCGCTCGGGGTGAAGCGCTCGGCCGCCTGCGTCGCCTTGCGGACCACGAGGACGCCGGCGGTCGCGCCGAGCGCGATGTAGAACAGTCGCCGCGTCACTTGTTCTTCTTCTCCACCTTGATCTCGGCCTTGACCCGCTTGCGCACATCGGCCTCCTGCTTCTTGCTGGCTGCCCGCCGTACGCCGTAGCTGAAGGCCGCGACCTTGACCAACGGGCCGCCCAGGGTCGCCGAGAACAGGCCGGTGAGGGCCTTCGCGTTGGTGGTGATCGACTCGACGTTGGCGGTGACGGCGTCGACGCGAATCAGCTGGTCGTTGACGTGCACCACCGTGCCCGTGACCTCGCCCAGCAGGGGCACGGTCTTGTCGGTGATGCCGGCGACCAGTTTCTGGGTCTCCTCGAGCACCTTGCCGAGCTTGATGAGCACCAGGGCCAAGAAGGCCACAGCAATAGCGAAGAAGACCGCGACGATGAGTCCCGCGACCTGGCCGGCTGTCAGCACGCCTTACTCCTTGTTCTCGGTGAGCCGGGGCCGGAAGCCGACCGTGCCGTCCTCGGGCTGGACCTCGCGCTGCCCGCGCAGAACCTCGCGCAGACCCGCGAGCCGCTCGCGGGCGACACGCTCGACTCCCAGGTCACCGGGCAGGTAGTACTCCTGCCCGACGACAGGGTCTGGGGCGTACTGCTGTGCCACGACCCTTCCCGGGAGATCGTGAGGGTATCGGTACCCCGTGTTGCCGATCTTCTGACTTCCTTCGTAGTGCGTGTCTCGTAGGTGCTTGGGCACCGATCCGGTGCGCCCCGCCCGCACATCGGCGAGGGCGGCGTCGATCGCGACGATGACCGCGTTGCTCTTCGGCGCGAGGGCGAGGTGGATGGTCGCCTGAGCCAGGTTGATCCGCGCCTCGGGCATCCCGATGAGCTCCAGAGCCTGGGCCGCGTTGACCGCAGCCGTCAGCGCTGTCGGGTCGGCGATGCCGATGTCCTCGCTCGCGTGGACCACCAGGCGGCGGGCGATGAACCGCGGGTCCTCCCCCGCCTCGATCATCCGTGCCAGGTAGTGCAGCGCGGCGTCCACGTCGGAGCCGCGGATCGACTTGATGAACGCGCTCACCACGTCGTAGTGCTGGTCGCCGTCCCGGTCGTACCTCACCGCGACCCGGTCAACCGCCTGCTCGAGCGCCTCGAGCGTGACCACGTCGGTGTGGGCGGCCGCCTCGAGCGCGGTCAGGGCCCTTCTCGCGTCACCTCCCGCCAGCCGGACCAGGAAGTCCTCGGCCTCGGGGGTGAGGGTCACGGCGACCCCGCGCGGATCGTTGACTGCCCGCCGTACGACGGTGCGGAGGTCCTCATCCGACAGCGGCTCGAGAGTGAGCAGCAAGGACCGCGACAGCAAGGGGTTGATGACGGAGAAGAAAGGGTTCTCGGTGGTGGCGGCGACGAGGGAGACCCAGCGGTTCTCGACGGCCGGCAGCAGCGCGTCCTGCTGGGTCTTGGAGAAGCGGTGCACCTCGTCGATGAACAGCACGGTCTGGCGGCCGGTCTCCCCCAGCGCCCGCTTGGCCTCCTGGATGACCTCGCGGACGTCCTTGACCCCTGCCGTGACCGCGCTCAGCTCGCGCCAGCGGCGGTTCGTGCTGTTGGCGATCGTCATGGCGAGCGTGGTCTTGCCCGTGCCGGGAGGGCCCCAGAGGAACACGCTCAGAGGGGCGTCCTGCTCCACGAGTCGTCGCAGGGGTGCGCCCTCGGCGAGCAGGTGGCGTTGGCCGACGACCTCGTCGAGCGTGCGCGGACGCATGCGTACGGCGAGAGGGGCCACGCGCGCGGCCGCCTCCGCCTGCGCGTCGTCGAACAGGGACGGCTCCACGGTCTCGACCCTACGCGGGCCAGGCTGCGGCGTGTCGCCCACACAACCGCGCCCACGAGCGGGTGGGCGGCCGTTCGACGGCGGCATCCGCCAGCTTGC
Organism: Mycobacteriales bacterium; assembly: GCA_046595815.1. Classification (GTDB taxonomy): domain Bacteria; phylum Actinomycetota; class Actinomycetes; order Mycobacteriales; family SCTD01; genus RYN-111. The sequence continues at coordinate 3,744 of JBKJSN010000078.1, read as the reverse complement.
CTCGGCCGGTTGTGTGGCGACACGCCGTGCGAGGTGGCAGGAGAAGCCCGCCGTACGGCGAAGTCCGCGTGCAGTACAGGGCTGGCCCGTCCTGGGTCCCCACCCGCAACTCGAGAGGTGCGCACCGTGCGCCGTACCACCGCCCTTGCCCTGCCTGTGCTGCTCGCGGCCGGAGCGGCGGCCCTCGCCCAGCCCAGCGTCGCGGCCCCCACCAGCGCACCGAGCTTCGGGGTGCCGCGGATCGTGGACCCGATCCACGTGTACGGCGAGCCCAACCTCGAGGTGAACCCACGCACGGGTGCGGTGCACGCCACCGGGCCGCAGGGCACCGGGACCCAACGCAGCATCTGGAACATCAGCGTCGACGGCGGCGACAGCTACCGCATCGTGCAGAACCTGCCCGCCAACAACGACAGGGCCGTGCTCACCGGCGCGCTCCCGACCAAGAGCGCGATGGGCCCGGGCGGAGGCGACACCGAGATCAAGATCAGCCGCGACGGGCGTGCGTGGTTCAACGACCTGGCCGCGCTGGCGTCCTTCACGAGCGTGACCACCACCGATGACGGCGCGACGACGAGCATCGCCAACCCGCTCGGCATCCCGAAGCCGGTCGGCGACCGCCAGTGGATGGCGCTGTTCGACCCGCAGCCCAGCGACCGCACGATCAGCCCCTACACCGGCAAGGTGCCACTCAACTACATGGAGTACGCCGACCAGCTCAACGGTGACGAGGTCGCCATGAGCGTGGACGGGATCAACTACGACAAGAGTGCCGGGATCTTCGCGAACGACGGCATCCACCAGCCCAACCACGGGGTTCCGCTCGTCGACCAGCACACCGGGCGCTTCCTGGGCATGACGAGCGACGGCAAGAGCAACAGCCTCGCCCTGGTGGTCGGTGTGCCCAAGGCCGACGGGACGTTGACCTACCACTACAACTCGATGGTGCGCGACCTGCCGGGGAGCCCGGAGACGCTGTTCCCCGTGCTCGCGCAGGACGGCGCCCGCACCCTCTACGCGGTCTGGATCGACGACAAGACCTACAACGTCTGGTACTCGTGGGCCCTGCCGGGCAAGGACAACGAGTGGAAGAACTGGCACGCGCCGGTCAAGGTCAACCGGCCGCCGGCAAATGTGAACGTCTTTCCCTGGATCGCGGCTGGCAAGGCCCCCGGCATCGTCAACATCGCGTGGTACGGCACGAACCAGACCCTCAAGCAGCTCGGCTCTTCCGGGCCCAGCGCCAAGAAGGGCCAGACCTGGGACCTGTGGTTCACGCAGATCGACCACGCCTCTAGCAACAAGCCGCGCATGGTGCAGGTCAAGGCCGCCCCGCACCCGATGCACTACAACGACATCTGCCTGCTGGGCACGGCGTGCATCACCGGTCAGGGAAACCGCAACCAGGCCGACTTCTTCAAGATGACCATCAACCCCCGCAACGGCCGGGCGATGATCATCTACACCGACTCCAGCAACCGCCTGTCCCAGGCGGGTGGCACCGACACCGCGGCCGACCACCAGGGGGCCGCCCTCGACACCGTCGTCACACAGAACACCGGCCTGAGCGCCCTGACCGGCAAGTCCCTGAAGCCCTACGAGTCGACAGCCCCTGTCAGCTCGATCGAGGACCCGGCCCGGGACGCGCTGTTCAAGCCCCTCGGCGGCGTGCCCGTGGCTGGCGCGGATATTCGCTCGGTGAAGGTGCAGAAGCAGGGCAGCGACATCGTGTTCACGGTCAAGACCGCCGGCGATCTGGCCTCCGCCGCCGTCGCCGCCGGCACCCCGAACGCGCAGGTCGTCGTGCGCTGGCAGATGGGCGACACGCTGTACTTCGCAGCTGCGGATGCCAGCGCCAGCGGACAGGTCGCCTACTACGGCGGCAAGACCGACAGCGTCGACCTGTGCTCGGTGTCGGGTTGCAAGCCCAACTACCTGACCTACAACGCGGCGCCGGCCCCCGGCGTCGTGGCTGGCAAGGGCTCCTCCGACGGCAACAAGCACGTCATCCGGATCCCCCTGTCGGCCGTGGGCAACCCGGGCAGCAAGAGCCTGCTGGAGTCGGTCATGGCCTTCGTCACCGCCAGCCCGCAGGCCGGGGTGGTCCCGCAGAACAACGGGACCGACTTCCTCGACATCGCGCCGCTGCAGCTGGAGGGCACCAAGACCTTCAACGCCCGGTTCGGCGCCCCGGCCTCCCATGGGCCGGCCGCGCCGTTGGCGGGCGTGGCCCTGGTGGGCACGGTATTTCTGCTGAGGCGTCGTCGCACGTCCTAGCGTGAAGGGGTGCCGCTCACACCCCTGACCTCCGCAGCCGAGGTCCTCGTCGCGACCGACCACGACCCCTACGTGCGGGGCCGGCTGGCGGGTGCCGACGTGCAGGGGTGGGCCGGCCACGACGCCGTGGCCTGGCGCTTCCCGCGCAGGGCCCAGCACCCGCCGTACCTCATGACGACGGGCGAGCCGCACGCGGTCGCGCTGCTGCTGGAGGCTCTGCTGCCCGAGCTCCACGACGGGCACGAGGTCAACCTGCCGCGCGGCACGCGGGCGCTGCTGCCCGCCTGGGTCGGGCTGGAGGTGCACGCCGACTGGGACTTCCGCTGGACCACGACGCCGCCAGCGCTCCAGCCTGGTGAGGACGCCGTACGGCGGGCAACTGACTCAGAGGCCGCTGCCCTGCTCGCGGTGGCCAACCCCGAGGCCGCAGCCCAACCGGGTGACCCCCGGGTGCGCTGCTGGGTCGGGATCGACGGACCGGACGGCCTGGTGGCCTGCGCGGCGGACACCACGGAGGCCACCGGCGTCGGCCACCTGAGCTCGATCGCCACCCATCCGGAGGCGCGCGGTCAGGGGCTTGGCGCTGCGGTCACCGCCGCGCTCACCCGCGAGCTGCTGGCGGGCGAGTGCGACGTGGTGACCTTGGGGATGTACGCGTCCAACGTCGCGGGCAAGGCGCTGTATGACCACCTCGGCATGCAAGAGCGCGGCTTCACCAGCGGGACGCTGCGCATCCGCTCCCGCTGGTGAGCTTGTGTCCTCACAAGTGCCCCCACCGCCAAGCCCAACCGTGAGGACGCAACGGGGGCGGCCCGACGGTTACGTCCTCACAAGTGGCCCCACCGCCAAGCCCAACCCTGAGGACGCAAGGGAGGGGGTCAGGGCTCGGGGACGGCGTCGACACCGGCCTCGGCACGCTGCTGGTCGGTGATCGGCGCAGGGGCAGCGGTCAGCGGGTCGTAGCCGCCGCCGCTCTTCGGGAAGGCGATGACGTCGCGAATCGACGGCGTACCGGCAAGAAGCGCGCAGATGCGGTCCATGCCGACCGCGATGCCGCCGTGGGGCGGGGCGCCGTAGGAGAAGGCCTCCAGCAGGAACCCGAACTTCTCCTGCGCCTGCTCGGGCGTGATGCCCATGACGGCGAAGACCCGTTCCTGGATATCGCGTTGGTGGATACGGATCGACCCGCCGCCGAGCTCGTTGCCGTTGCAGACGATGTCGTAGGCGTAGGCCAGCGCCGGCTCAGGGTCGGTGTCGAAGGTGTCCAGGAACTCCGGCTTCGGAGAGGTGAAGGCGTGGTGCACCGCGGTCCACGCACCCGCGCCCACTGCGACGTCACCTGAGGCGACGGCGGCGGACGACGGCTCGAACAGCGGCGCGTCGACGACCCACAGGAAGGACCACTCGTCCTCGTCGATCAGACCGCAGCGCCGGCCGATCTCGAGCCGGGCGGCACCCAGCAGCGCC
>JBKJSN010000036.1:0-2877 GCA_046595815.1 Mycobacteriales bacterium | reverse complement strand
ACAACCGGGAGACCCTCGAGGTGCACTTCAAGGGCAAGACCATCGCCGAGGTCCTCGACATGCCCATCGAGGAGGCCGCCGAGTTCTTCGCCGCGGTGCCCACGATCAGCCGGCACCTCAAGACCCTCGTCGACGTGGGGCTTGGCTATGTCCGGCTCGGCCAGTCGGCGCCCACGCTGTCCGGTGGTGAGGCCCAGCGGGTCAAGCTCGCCAGTGAGCTGCAGAAGCGCCAGACCGGCCGGACGATCTATGTCCTCGACGAGCCGACCACAGGGCTGCACTTCGAGGACATCCGCAAGTTGCTCGTGGTGCTCGGCAGGCTCGTCGACCAGGGCAACACCGTCGTGGTCATCGAGCACAACCTCGACGTGATCAAGACCGCTGACTGGATCATCGACATGGGGCCGGAGGGCGGTTCCGGTGGGGGCAGCGTGGTGGCACAGGGCACTCCGGAGGACGTCGCCAGCGTCGAGGCCTCCCACACAGGGCGGTTCCTCGCGCAGACTCTGAGCCCACGACCGGTCGCCCCGGTCCGGACGAAACGGAAGAAGTCGGCCACTGACTGACATTTCAGGTCATCGGTTGCGCCGTCGATGAACCCTGGGGCGCCCCTTGGCGTCTACGGTGATCAACACGACGCCCCCGGAAAGGCCCTTCATGCCCACGAGCCACGGCCGGCTGGCCCGCGCCCTGGCGGTCGTCGTGGCGGGTGCCACCCTGGGCGTCGCTGTGACTGCGATGCCTGCACGCGCCGCTACGACTCTCGTCAGCGACCTCACCGCCTCGCTCGCCCCGCGGGGGCTGCTGCTGACCTGGACCAACCCGGGCACGGCCACCCCGATCGTGCGCGACGTCACGGCTGAGGCCGGCCCGACGTACGACCCGGCCGGGCCCGCGGTCACCGCGCCGCCGACGGCTGCCTGCCCGGCGACGACCTGCCGGTACGACGGGAGCTTCACCAACACTGCTTCGCGCAGGTACGCCGTGTGGTCGACCGATGACGGCACCCCCGCGACCGCGTCCTCCAACCCCGGGCTGATCACCGTGGAGGCACTCCCCGTGGTGCCGACGTCGGCTGCACTGGCAGTCAGTGCCACCCATGTCGTGTACAACCGCGCCATCGTGCTCACCGCCTCGCTCACCCGCGGTGGGGTGCCGTTCCCCGGCGCGACACTGAGGCTGCTGAGCGGCGTCGTGGGCACCAGTCCCAGCGTCTTGAAGACCCTGACCACCGGGGCCGATGGCAAGGTGCAGGTCAGCTACGTGCCTCTGAGGGCCAGGACCTATCAGGTGGTCTTCGAAGAAGACGCCTTCTCCGGCCGCAGCGCCAGTGCGGTCAAGACCGTCTCCTGGTCCCCGCGGGTGACGGCGCGGTTCTCACCTGCCGTCGTGGAGTGGAAGCAGTCGACGACGTTCAAGGGCTCCGTCGCGCCTGGCTTCCCCGGCTCGGCGGTGGCCGTGCAGCGCTGGTACTCCACCGGCTGGGTGACCGTGGCGCGACCGGTCCTGTCCTCGTCGAGCACGTACGCCGTGGCGTTGCGCTTGCCGATCGGCCGCTACTACTTCAGGACGCTGCTGCCCAGCGGTACGGCGCGCAGCACCGGCACCTCGGTCACGACCCGACTGACGGTCACGCCCCGAACCCTCGAGCAGGGCGACGACGGCCCCGACGTCCTCGCGCTGGAGCGCAAGCTTTACTCGCTGCGCTATGACGTAGGCAAGGTCGACGGCTACTTCGGGTACGACACCCGGCACGGCGTGACGGCCTTCCAGAAGGTCGAGGGACTGACCCGGACTGGCAAGTGGACCGTCGCCGAGCGCAGCCGCGTCCTGAGCCCCCGCGGCTTCCGGATGCGCTACCGCGACGACCGGCTCACCGCCGAGGTCGACATCACGAGGCAGGTGCTCGTCCTCGGTCGAGGGGGCGTGATTCAGAAGATCGTCGACGTCTCCACCGGGAGCGAGCAGGTCTACTACCAAGAAGGCGTCCGGCAGATCGCCCACACCCCGCGTGGCGTCTTCAGCATCGTGCGAAAGATCGACGGCATCCGGGTCAGCAAACTCGGTGAGCTCTACCGCCCGTCGTACTTCTACAAGGGCTGGGCCATCCACGGCAACGGGAGCGTCCCGACGTACCCAGCCAGCCATGGCTGCGTGCGCATCACCAACCCGGTCGCTGACCGGTTGTTCTACCGCCTCGTGATCGGCACCCGGGTCGCCGTTTACGACAGCTGAACACACATAGGCTGGAGCGGTGGCTGACCCGTCGACCTACCGCCCCGCGGCAGGATCGATTCCTGTCGAGCCTGGGGTGTACCGCTTCCGGGACGAGCGAGGCCGGGTCCTGTACGTCGGGAAGGCCAAGAGCCTGCGGCCGCGGCTGTCGAGCTACTTCCAGGACGTCCGGGCGCTGCACCCACGGACCCGACAGCTGGTGACCACGGCGTCGGCCGTCGACTGGACCGTCGTCACCAACGAGGTCGAGGCGCTGCAGCTGGAGTACTCCTGGATCAAGGAGTACGACCCGCGGTTCAACGTGAAGTACCGCGACGACAAGAGTTACCCCTGCCTCGCCGTCACCCTGCACGAACAGGTGCCCCGGCTCCAGATCATGCGCGGGCCGAAGAAGAAGGGCGTGCGCTACTTCGGGCCGTACTCCCACGCGTGGGCGATCCGCGAGACGCTCGACCTGCTGCTGCGGGTTTTTCCTGCGCGCACGTGCAGCGCAGGGGTCTTCAAGCGCGCCGGCCAGATCGGGCGTCCTTGTCTGCTGGGGTACATCGGCAAGTCCTCGGCGCCCTGCGTCGGCCGCGTCAGCGTCGAGGAGCACCGGCAGATCGTCGACGACTTCTGCGACTTCATGGCCGGTTCCTCGAC
>JBKJSN010000195.1:0-13774 GCA_046595815.1 Mycobacteriales bacterium | reverse complement strand
CATGGCCGAGCACGAGATGCCCGGCCTCATGCAGACCCGCGCGGAGTACGCCGACGCGCAGCCGCTGAAGGGCGCGCGCATCACGGGCTCGCTGCACATGACGATCCAGACGGCCGTGCTGATCGAGACGCTCACCGCGCTCGGCGCCGACGTCCGCTGGTGCTCGTGCAACATCTTCTCGACGCAGGACCACGCCGCCGCCGCGGTCGTCGTCGGCAAGGACGGCAGCGTCGACGAGCCGAAGGGCATCCCCGTCTTCGCCTGGAAGGGCGAGACGCTCGAGGAGTACTGGTGGTGCACGCAGCAGGCGCTCGTCTGGCCTGACGGCGGTCCCAACCTCATCCTCGACGACGGCGGCGACGCCACGATGCTCGTCCACAAGGGCGCCGAGTATGAGGCCGCGGGCGCCGCGCCTGACCCCGCGACCGGCGAGTCGGAGGAGTTCGTCCACTTCCTCACGCTGCTGAACCGCTCGCTGGAGGAGGACGCCCAGCGCTGGACGACCATCGGGGCCGCCATCATCGGCGTCTCCGAGGAGACGACGACCGGCGTCGGCCGCCTCTACCAGATGGCGAAGAGCGGCGACCTGCTGTTCCCGGCGATCAACGTCAACGACTCCGTCACGAAGTCGAAGTTCGACAACCTGTACGGCTGCCGCCACTCGCTCGTCGACGGCATCTTCCGCGGGACGGACGTCATGCTCGCCGGCAAGGTCGGCGTCGTCTGCGGCTACGGCGATGTCGGCAAGGGCTCGGCCGCGTCGCTCGCGGCGCAGGGCTGCCGCGTCGTCGTCACGGAGATCGACCCGATCTGCGCGCTCCAGGCCTGCATGCAGGGCTACGACGTCAAGACGCTCGAGGACGTCGTCGAGACCGCCGATCTGTTCATCACGACGACCGGCAACAAGGACATCATCATGGCCGCCGACATGGCCCAGATGAAGCACCAGGCCATCGTCGGCAACATCGGCCACTTCGACAACGAGATCGACATGGCTGGCCTGGCGAAGTTCCCCGGCATCACGCGGGTCAACATCAAGCCCCAGGTCGATGAGTGGGTCTTCCCCGACGGCCACACCGTGATCGTGCTGTCCGAGGGCCGACTGCTGAACCTGGGCAACGCCACCGGGCACCCGAGCTTCGTGATGAGCAACTCCTTCACCAACCAGACCATCGCCCAGGTGGAGCTGTTCACCAAGACCGACCAGTACCCGCTCGGCGTGTACGTGCTGCCCAAGCACCTGGACGAGAAGGTCGCCCGGCTGCACCTGGACGCGCTCGGCGTGCGGCTCACCGAGCTGAGCAAGGACCAGGCTGAGTACATCGGCGTCCCGGTCGAGGGCCCCTACAAGGCTGACCACTACCGCTACTGAGGCCGGACGGGGGGTGTGTGAAGTGTGACGCTCTGTCACACTTCACACACCTTTCGTGTTGCCCAGCTTGGCAGGAGCGCTCGTGCGTGCTCGCGTGGTCGTTGCGCTGCTGTTGCTGCTGAGCCTGCTCGGGCTCGGTACGGCGGACCCAGCCTTCGCGACGTCCGACATCACGCCGCCGGTGCTGCACGGCGTGTCGCTCGCGGCCCCGGGCCCGTTCACCGCGGGCGACACCGTCACGGTCCAGTGGGATGCGAGCGACGACGTCGGCGTGGGGCGAGTGGAGGTCGCCTACCTCGACGCGGTCGGTCATGAGCGGTACGTCGAGGGCGCGGCAGGCGAGGTGAGCGCGCAGTTCGCCATCGACCATCGCTACGCGAACGGTGTCGTGGCGGTGCGCTGGTTCTTGGTCTATGACGTGTTCGGCAACAGCGCTATGTACTTCCCCGACGGGACCTGGGGTTCGTCCCCGGGTGGTGGCGGCCGGACCGGCGGGCCGGACCTGCACACCGTCGATTTCACGACGCACGACACCGGCGAGGACATCTCACCTCCGACGCTGCAGGCGGTGTCCCGTCAGAGCTCTGCGACCTTGACGGCGGGGGACACAGCCACCTTCGGTTGGACGGTGAGCGACGCGCACCAGTTCTGGATCCGAGTCCTGCTTCAGGACGCTGCCTGCAAGAGCCACCAGGTCCTCGGGTACTGGGGCGCGCCCGGCAGCAGCAGCATCGTGATCGGAGCTTCGTGGGCGAACGGTCCAGTGCGAGTGCAGCAGGTCGAGGTGAGCGACGACAGCGGGAACATCCGGAGCTACCTCGCCGACGGCTCGACCTACACCTCGACCAGCGCGAGCTCTGGGCTCACCCCCGGGCCCTCGCACTCCTTCGACCTTGCGTCCCTGGAGTTCACGACCACCGGCACGGGTGACGACTCGGACCCGCCCGTGCTCACCTCCATCGGGCTGCAGGCCCCAGGTCCCTTCGCCGCTGGGGACTCGCCGGCCTACGACTGGTCCGCCACCGACCTGAGCGGTGTCGCCGACTTCGCCGTCGACGTTCTCGACACCGCTGGCAAGCCGCACACGTTGCCGGCTGCGGGCGCGAACACCCCGGCCACGGCGGTGATCGACGACTCCTGGGCGACCGGACCGGTGACGGTGCAGGCCATCCGGGCCTTGGACGGCGCTGGAAACCATATCCGCTACCAGCGCGACGGCACCACCCGCTTCGAGCCCACGTGCGCAAGCCCAGGCGGCACCCACCAGTGGGACTTGAGCGCGCTCGACTTCGCGGTGCAGGGCGTAACGCCGACTTCGACCGCGACGCCGACTTCGACCGCGACGCCGACTGCGACGCCGACTGCGACGCCCGAGCCCTCGTCGGCGCCGCGGGACCTGACGGCCCCGACCGCCACCACGGCCGGACCAGGTGCGTTCTCGTTGTCCGCGACCCCGGTCCTGTCCTGGTCCGGCACGGACGCCGGCTCCGCCATCGCGTCGTACGACGTCCAGCTCACCTCGGCGACCAGCACCACCTCCTTCTCGCCCTGGGCCAGCCCGACCGGTTGGACCGGGCTGCTGGTGACGCAGAAGGTCTCTCCCGCAAGGGCGAAGGGCACCACGCAGTGCTTCAGGGTGCGGGCGCGAGATGCGGCCGGCAACGTCAGCGGCTGGTCGGCGAACCGGTGCATCGCGCGGCCCCTCGACAACGGTGCGCTGACCCACTCGGCCAGTTGGACTTCGATAACGGGCACGTCCCTGTACGGCGGGAGTGCCCTGCGCAGCAGCACCCAGGGCGCCACGGCCACCTACCCGAAGGCCACGCTGCGACGTGTCGGGATCATCGCTACCACCTGCCCGACGTGCGGGACGGTCGGCGTCTACGTCGGCGGGGTCCTCGTCGGGAAGCTGAGTCTGGTGTCGTCCACAGTTCGCCACCAGCGGGTGCTCGGCCTCCCCGCCTTCAGCTCACGGACAGGCGCCGTCACGGTCCGCGTGCTGACCTCCGGTCGGCTGGTGCAGCTCGACGGGCTGGCGCTGTCCCGCTTCTGAGGCTTGTGGAACGCACAGCGGGCTGGCGGTGATCTCTGGCGCGCGACTGTTCCGTGCGTGTTGCAACAGGAGCAGGGTCCACGGGGTCAGAGCCTTCCAAGGACGGAGCCCCCTGTGCGACGACTCGTGCCACTCGCCCTGCTCGCCAGCCTGCTCGCCGTACCCGACTTCCCGGCGCACGCCGCCGGCACCGTGGTGCTGGATGCGACCTACACGAGCCCGGCCAACGGCTGGGCGAAGGTCGAGCGCTACCACGACACCGACGCCAACTTCCCGCAGGAGGCCTATCCGCCCGACGGGCGTGGGAACCAGGAGGGGTTGCGGCTGACGTACTTCAACAACGTCCTGCAGCCGCGCAGCAACACGTTCCTGCTCTACTCCGCCCCGAACTGGCAGACCGGCACCAAGGCAACTCCGGTGCTGCTGGTGCACGGGGCGAACGACAACGCCGACCGCGAGTGGGCGAACCCGAACGAGACGCCGAGTGGCTGCGGCCAGACCACCTGCCCGAGCACCGGTTTGATGCAGTACCTCGACACCCGGGGGTACAAGGTCTTCGCGATCGGCTTCCCGCACAAGCAGGGCGACAACCTGGTGCAGGCGCAGCTCGTTGCGGACGCGATCGGCGTCATCAAGGCCAAGCTCGGGGTGGCGAAGGTCGACCTCGTCGGCTGGAGCAAGGGCGGCTTCCCGGCCCGCGCCTACGTCAGCTCCGTCAAGCCGAGCTGGGGCCGCGCCTACCAGGGCGACGTCCGCAAGCTGGTCCTGATCGGCAACGCCAACAACGGGCTCGACTACGCCTGGCGGCACGGAGCGCCCGGAGCGATCCTCATCTACCCCGAGTGCGGCGGTGCCCTGAACGGTCCGGCGTCCGTCACGAGCTACGTCTGTTACGGCATCACCTACAGCCACCCAGAGCTGAGCTACACCGGTACGGGGGCGAATAACACCTTCCCCGGCCAGCGGCAGATGCTCAAGCGCTGGGACGCCACCTACGCCCTCGATAGCGCCACCCAGGACTGGTACACCGTCTACTACGGCGGCTGGGGCGTCACCTCCTACAGCCCCGGTATCCAGGTGGCGATCAACCAGGGCTCGCTGGTGGACACGATCCGCACGGCCGGAGTGCCGAGCACGGTCCCGACGTACCTGCTCTGCGGGGGCGCGGCAACGCTGCCGTACGTCTACAACGAGAACACCGGTCCTTCGGACGGGCTGGTCTTCCGGGCCTCCTGCGAGAGCACGACGGGGCTCGGAGCGATCGGCGGCGTCACGACCGTAACGGGGGACAACCACCTGCAGCTGGGGTGGAACACGACCGAGTCGGCGCAGCTGGTGAGCTGGCTGGGGTGAGCCATTTGTGGAACTCACAAGAAACCGTTGTGAGATTCACTGTGTCCCTGTGCAGGTGACAAGCGGTCCTGTGGCGTACTTCACAGTGACCGCCACCCGTACCTGCCACCAGGGAGCCCCATGTCCCGCACGAAGGCCCGGCTGCTTGCCGGGCTCGTCGTCGCCGGCGCCCTCGCCGCCTGCTCGTCCGCCCCTGCGCCCGATGTCCTGAGCCTGGGGCCCACCGACGCGACGGGCGCCCCTTCGAGCGGCCCCACGAGTGGGACCCGTCCCGACGGATCGCCCGCCGTACCCGGCCCAGGGGGTACGACGGGACAGTCCACGGGCACTCTGCAAGGCCCCGGCGGCGGTGGTTCCACCTCCGGTACGTCGGGTGGCGCGACCAGCGGGACGGCCGGCACGTCAGGGGCCACCGGGACCACGGGTGGATCGACGGGGGCTCCGGTCCGGAGCACCCTGTTCACCGACGCCGAGGACCGCATCGGGATCACGCCCACCTCGATCACGATGTGCGCGCACGCGGCCCTGACCTACGGCGCGGCCTTCAACACCACGGACGCGGACTTCAACGTGTTCTGGGAGTCGGTCAACAAGGAGAAGGGCGGCATCTTCGGCCGTCAGGTCGCGGTGACCTACCAGAACGACAACTACGACCCGAACACCGCGGTCGAGGCGGCCACCGCCTGCAAGCAGAAGGGCATCTTCATGCTGCTGGGGGGGATCGGCTTCGACCAGATCCCCAACGTGCGCAACTGGGCCGAGACCAACCACATGCTCTACCTGCACCACACGGCGACGGTGAAGGGCAGCGCCGGCTTGAAGTACTCCTTCACCGAGCTGCCGTCGGTGGAGCGCATGGGCGAGGGCTTCGGCCAGCTCTACCTGAGCAAGTTCCGCGGCAAGAAGGTCGGCGTCATCGAGCGGGACAGCGCCAACTGGAAGCCGGGTGCGGACGCCTTCCGCGATCTGCTCAAGGCGCAGGGCCTCACGCCGGTCAAGAGCAACAAGGTCGCGGACAAAAAGCACAACTACACCCAGGACATCCTGGACATGAAGAACGCCGGCGCCGAGGTCGTCTTCCTGTGGGAGAACGCCCTCAACTCGACCGAGTTCATCTTGCAGGCCAAGCAGCAGGCCTTCAGCCCGAACTACCTGATGTTCCCGTTCAACCTGACCAGCCAGACGCTCGGGGACAACGCCCTGAACCCCACGTTGGACGGCGTCGCGATGTACCCGGCCTACTCCTACGGTGACTACAAGGGCCCGTTCTCGACCTACGCCGACGACGTGAAGGAGTTCGAGCGGCAGTACAAGACCTACCGGTCGGGCGCGGACCTGCAGGGCGCGGGCGGTGACCTGCTGTTCTTGAACTGGACCGCGCAGAAGGCGCTCTACGCCCAGTTGCTCGCCTGTGGGAAGGACTGCACGCGCAACCGCTTCGTGGACGTGCTGCAGAGCTGGAACAGCAGGCCGACCAGCAGCGCCTGCGTCATCGACTTCACCCGCGGCGACGGCCACCACGGCGCGGAGCGGCTGAACTTCATGTCCACCTACTCCTCGCCCTCGGGCAAGGTCAACTGGCGCAACACCCAGGCCTGTGTCGGGCGGCCCTGATGGGTCAGGTCCTGGTCCTCGGGCTCATCGCCGGAGGCATCTACGCGCTGTTCGCCGTCGGCATCGTGATGGTCTACCGCGGCAGCGGGGTGCTGAACTTCGCGCAGGGCGAGATCGGCACCGCCGCCCTGTTCGTGGCAGCGCTCGTCGTCACGCACGCCGGCTACCCCTGGTGGGTCGGGGCGGTTGCGGCCCTCGCCTTCGCGACGGTCCTCGGCGCGGGTTTTGAGTTCCTCGTCGTACGGCGGATGCTGGCCGCTGACCCGGTGTCCACCGCGGTGGCCTCCGTCGGGCTGATGCTCACCCTCATCTCCGCCGAGTTCATGATCTTCGGCGAGACGGGGGAGAAGCTGCCCAACCCGTTCAGCGGCAACGTCGAGGTCGCGGGAGTGATCGTCTACCCGCACCAGGTCCTCGCGGTGATCGTCGCGCTGGCCTTGGGCTTCGGGCTGCAGAGCCTGCTGCGTCGGTCGGACTTCGGGCTCGGCATCCTCGCCGCGGCGCAGGACCCCGACGCCGTCCGCCTCGTGGGCGTCCCGCTGTCGCGGGTGTCCCTGGTGGTCTGGGGGCTGGGCGGTGTGCTGTCCGGCCTCGCCGCGCTGCTCGTCGAACCTACGGTCGGGCTCATCACCCCCGGGTTCGCGAGCGACTTCTTCGTGTTCGGCCTGGCGGCCGCCGTCATCGGGGGCCTGACCTCGTTGCCGGGTGCCGTGCTGGGAGCGCTGTCCCTGGGCCTGCTGGAGGTCGCCGAGCAGCGCTACCTCTCGCTCGACCTGCCTGGCGAGCGGTACCTGCTCCTGCTCGTGGTCGTGCTGGTCGCTCTCCTCGGTCGCTCCTACGGCCCGGGGCTGCGCAAACGCTTCGTCCCTGCGACCCCGGCGGAGGTGGCGGCATGAGTGCCACCACGATCGCCCAGCCGCGCCGCATCTCCGCCTCGCTGCCGATCCCTCCGGTGCTACTGGTGCTGGTCCTCGTGGCCGTGCTGCCGCCCGTCCTGGGACGCACCGCCCTGCTGTCGGACGTCAACGCCCTCCGGCTGTGCGCGGCGGCGGCCTTCGCCGTCGCGGGCCTGTCGCTGAACCTGCTCACGGGCTACGCCGGGCAGATCTCCCTCGGCCAGTACGCCTTCGTCGGCGTGGGCGCCTTCACCACGGGCATCGTCACCGGGGTCACCGACCTGCGGCTGCCCTGGGTGGTCGGGCTCATCGCCTCCGCCGTACTCGGCGGGATCATCGCCCTCGTGGTGGGCCTTCCCGCGCTGCGGTTGCGCGGGCTGTACCTCGCCGTGGTCACGATCGCGGTGGCGTACGCGGCGTACCAGTCGCTGTTCCGCATCGACGCGATCGGCGGCGGCTCCGCCGGCAAGCCAGTGCCCCGCCCGTACGTCGGGACCCATGCCATCGCGACGAACGCCGACTTCCTCGCCATCGCACTGGTGGTGCTGGTGCTCGTGTGGCAGGTCGACGTCAACCTCACCCGGTCGCGGGTCGGTCGGGCGTTCCAGGCGGTGAAGGCCGATGAGGGCGTCGCGGCGTCGTTCGGGATCGACGTCGCTCGCACCAAGCTGCTGGCCTTCAGCCTCTCCGGCGCCATGGCCGGTGTCGCGGGCTCGTTGCTCGGCACGGCGTACGGCACGGTGACGGGCACGGTGTTCCGGTACGAGCAGTCCCTGCTGCTCGTGGTCGTCGTGGTCATCGGCGGCCTCGGCAGCCGGGCGGGGGTCGTGGGCGCGGCGTTCTTCGCCACGCTCCTGCCGAGCATTCTGATCGCCCTGTTCGGCACCGGCATCCGCGGCTTCGACCTGGTCCTCAACGGGCTGCTGCTGATGTACACCATCAGCAGGCACCCCACCGGGATGGCCGGTGCGGTGCGGGAGGCGCGGGACAAGCGCCTGCAACGCAAGGGCGGGCTTCCTCCGCTTCCCCCCACGCGTCCGTCGCTCCCCTCGCTGGGCAGGCCCTCGGCCGCCCCGGCGCCGCGCAAGGCCCGCCCCGGTGTCCCCGTGCTCGAGGTCGCGGACGTGAGCGTCCGCTTCGGTGGGCTGCAGGCTGTCGACGGTGCCGGGCTCCGGGTGGACCGCGGCACGATCGTCGGGCTGATGGGCCCGAACGGTGCCGGCAAGACGACGCTGTTCAACGCGATGACGGGAGCGCTCACCCCCGACGCGGGGCGCATCACGTTCCTCGGCGAGGACGTGAGTGACCTGCCCTCCCACCTGCGGGCGGCGCGCGGCATGGGTCGGACCTTCCAGCTCATCGGGTTGGCGAAGCAGCAGTCGGTCTACGAGAACCTGCTGATGGCCCAGCACCTCGGGGCGGCGTACTCCGTCGCCAGCGCGATCACCGGCCTCGGCCTGAGCCGGCCGCTGGAGCGCGAGCTCCGCGAGCGCGCCGACAAGACCTTGGACGGGCTGGGGTTCCAGCGCTTCCGGGACACCCCGGTCGGCCGGCTGTCGCACGGGCAGCAGCGGATCGTGGAGATCGGCTGCGCGCTGGTCACCAGCCCCGAGCTGGTGATGCTCGACGAGCCGAGTGCCGGGATGAGCCCGGCCGCCGCTGAGGACCTCGCGGCCACGCTGCTCGACATCCGCGACCAGCTCGGACGGACCGTGCTGCTCATCGAGCACAACATCCCGCTCGTGCTCGCGACCGCCGACGAGCTCTACGTCATGGACGCCGGCCGGGTGATCGCCGACGGCGAACCGGTCGAGGTCGTCACCCGCCCCGACGTCGTCCGGGCCTACCTGGGACAGGACGTGACAGCGTGAGCATGCTCGAGCTGCAAGGGGTGACCGCGGGCTTCGGGCCTGTCACGGTCCTGCACGGGATCGAGCTGGCCGTCGAGCCAGGCAGCATCGCCGGCATCTTCGGCCTCAACGGCGCCGGCAAGTCCGTGACGATGAAGGTCATCGCCGGCCTCGTGCCCGCGCGCACCGGGACTGTGCTGTTCGAGGGTGAGGACATCACCCGCCTGTCGGCAGAGAAGCGAGTGGCTCGCGGGATGGGGCATGTCCCGCAGGGACGCCAGGTGTTCCCGCAGCTCACCGTCGAGGAGAACATCCGGCTCGGCGCCTACACGCTGCGCCGCCGGGCCAAGAGCCGCTACGCGGCGTCCCTGGACTCGGTCTATGACCGCTTCCCGGTCCTGCGGGAGCGGCGCAACCAGCTCGCCGGGACGATGTCCGGCGGGCAGCAGGCGTCGCTTTCGGTCGCTCGTGCGCTCGTCAACGAGCCGCGACTGATCCTGGTCGACGAGCCCTCGGCGGGCCTGTCCCCGAAGATGCAGCACGACCTGCGCGAGGTGCTGCAGGTCGTGAAGGACAGCGGCGTGACCATGGTGCTCGTCGAGCAGAACATCGCCTTCGGTCTGTCGCTGGTCGACACCGCGAACCTGCTCCAGACAGGCACCGTCGTGCACAGCGGCCCGGTCGCCGAGCTCGACGACGCCACTTTGGCGACTCACCTGGGCATCGGGCGCGTGCTCGCCAGCGCGACCGGCTCCGCCCTGTCCGCCCGCAAGGGGGCCTGATGGGCACCCTCACCCGGCCCGATGGAGCCCAGATCGGCTGGTACGACGAGGGATCCGGCACGCCGGTCCTGCTCATCATGGGCCTGGCCTACCCCGCGGCTGCGTGGTTCCGCCAGATGCCCGTTCTGGCTGAGCAGCACCGCGTGCTGTCGGTCGACAACCGCGGAGCGGGCGCGAGCGCGGGCGCTCCGGGGGCGCCGTACACCGTCGAGATGATGACCGACGACTGCCTCGCGGTGCTGGACGAGGCCGGTGTGAAGGACGTTCACGTGGTCGGCGTCTCGATGGGCGGCCTGATGGCTCAGGAGCTCGGCCTGTCGCACCCGGACCGGGTCCGCTCGCTCACGCTGATGGCGACGCACCCGGGGGTCGCGCACGGTGTCTGGCCGCAGGAGGTGCAGGACTTCCTCGCCGCGAGGATGGGGATGCCGGCCCAGGAGCGGGGCGAGTTCTCGATCCCGTTCAACTTCCACCCGATGACTCCCCGGCACCTCGTGGAGCAGGACTGGGCGGCGCGCGAGGCCGGCACCGCGGGTCCGGAAGGCTATGCAGCGCAGGGCGGTACGGCGCTGTGGTCCGGCTTCGAGCGGCTGCCGGCCATGGGTGTCCCGACGCTCGTCGTGCACGGTGCCCAGGACCGCCTCGTGGTCCCCGAGAACGGTGAGCGGATCGCGGCGGCCGTGCCCGACGCCAAGCTCGTGCTGGTCGAGGGTGCGAACCACATCCTCACCACCGACCAGACCGCCGAGGTCAACCGGATCCTGCTCGCGTGGTTCGCGGAGAACGACGGGTGAGCAGGCTGCGGGCGGTCCGCTCCGACGGCGTCGCGGCGCTGGCCGAGCGGGTTCTGGCTGACCTGGACGGGCTGCTGGAGCGGATGGGCGCGGCGTACAGGGAAGAGATCCCGGAGTACGCCGAGCTGTCGCCTGGGCAGTTCGCCGTCGAGGTGCTGCCGGTCTCCCGTCGCCTGGTCACGACCTTCCTCGGCTGTGTCGTCGAGAGTCGCTCGCCGACACCGCGCGAGCTCGAGGTCTTCGAGCAGTCGGGGCGTCAGCGGCTCGCGATGGGCATGCCTCTGGAGTCGGTTCTGCACGCCTACCGCATCGCTGGCCGCGAGGCATGGGCGGCGATGTGCGCTGCCGTGGACGTCGGGGAGACGGCCGTGCTCGCCGACCTCGGCACCCGCTGGATGGACATCGTCGACCGGACCTCCTCTTTGCTGGCACAGGCCTACCTCGCGGCCTCGCACGAGCGGCTGCGTCACGTCGACGCGCGCCGCCGCGAGCTCGTCGAGGCGCTGCTGTCGGCGACCGACCCCAGCGAGGTCGCGGCCGTGTCGCTGCGCTTCTCCACGATGCTGTCGGCGCAGTACGTCCCCGTGATCGTCGCGGGTGCGGGCGCCGCGGCCGGCATCGACGCACTGCTGGCCGACGCGCCACCCGGGACTCTCGGGGGTCACCGCGGAGACCGCGTGCTGCTGCTCGTGCCCACGCGCGCCGAAGCCCCCCGCGAGCGTTCAGGCGTGCTCACCTGCTGGGGACGCCCGGCGTCCTGCGGCCGGGCGCTGCTCGATGAGGTGCACCAGGTCGAGCGCCTGCTGCTGACGGCCCTCGCCGAGGGGCACACGCAGGGGGTGCTCGGGCCGGATGACCTGCTCGTGGAGCAACTGCTGCTGGGCAACGAGCGGGTCGCTGCGGCGCTGCGCCGACGGGTGCTCGACGTCCTGACCGCCCGCGACCCGGGCGGGGTGGTAACCGCGACCCTGCGCACCTACCTGGAGACCGGATCCGTGCCGGAGACCGCACGACGCGAGCTCGTGCACGCCAACACCGTGGGGTACCGCCTGGGGCGCGTGCGCGACCTCACGGGCCTGGACCCGCGGGTGCCGCAGGAGAGCACGCTGCTCGTGCTCGGCCTTGGACTTCCTCAGGAGGAGCAGACGTGATGGGGCTGATGGGGCAGATGCCGCTGACGATCGGCACCATCTTCGAGCGGATGCGCACCGTCAACGCGGGCAGCGTCGTCGTGGACGCCCTCGCCGACGGCACCACCCGGCAGACGTACGGCGAGCTGTCGGAGCGGGTGCTGCGTCTGGTCACGGTCCTCCGCGAGCTGGGGGTGCAGCCCGGCGACCGGGTCGCGTCGTTCGCCAACAACTCCAGCAGGCATGTCGAGCTGTACTACGCCGTACCCCTGCTGGGGGCGGTGCTGCACATGGTGAACATCCGCCTGCACCCTGACCAGCTCGAGTACGTCGTGGCCGACGCGGGCGACAGCGTGCTGTTCGTCGACGACGACCTGATCCCCCGGATCGCCGAGCTGTCACTGCCGTCGGTCCGGGCGTTCGTGCGCCTGGGCAAGGGCGACACCGAGGGCCTGCCTGGGCTGCTCGACGGCGAGGCGCTGCTGACCTCGGCCGTCCCGGCGCTGCTGGCCTCGCTGCCGGAGCTGGGCGAGCACCAGGCGTCCGGCATCTGCCACACCAGCGGGACGACCGGCATGCCCAAGGGCGTGGTCTACACCCACCGGGCGATGTACCTGCACGCGATGGCGGTCTGCATGGTCGACGGTTTGCGGTTGGGGGAGTCGGAGCGGGTGCTGCCCGTCGTACCTCTGTTCCATGCCTGTGGCTGGGGGCTGCCGTACGCCGCGCCGCTGACCGGAGCGGACCTCGTGCTGGTCGGGGGCGACACCTCTCCGGGGCACTTGGCGCGCGTCATCGCCGAGGAGCAGGTCACCTGGACCGCCGGTGTGCCGACGATCTGGACCGCCCTGCTGCCGCTGGGCCGCACACACGACCTGTCGTCGTTGCGCACCATCGTCATCGGCGGCAGCGCAACACCGCGGGCGCTGCTGGAGGCCTACGACGAGCTCGGGGTCGAGGTGCTGCAGATCTGGGGGATGACGGAGACGGGTCCGGTCGCGGCGGTGTCCCGGCCAAGGCGCAGGCACGCCGGCCTCGATGTCGAGGGGCTGCGCGACGTGCGGGCCAAGACGGGGTACGTCCTGCCCGGCCTCGAGGCGCGGATCGTCGCCGACGACGGCACACAGGTGCCGTGGGACGGCGAGAGCGTCGGCGAGCTCGAGGTCCGCGGTCCCTGGGTCTCCACCGACTACGCCGGGGGTGCGCCGGAGAAGTTCCACGACGGCTGGCTGCGCACCGGGGACATGGCGTCGATGGAACCCGATGGGTACTTCCGGATCGTGGACCGGTCCAAGGACCTGGTGAAGTCCGGCGGTGAGTGGATCAGCTCGGTCGAGCTGGAGGGCGCTTGCCTCGGCCACCCCGCCGTACGCGAGGCCGCCGTCGTAGGTGTGCGCAGCCAGAAGTGGGACGAGCGGCCGGTCGTGGTCGCCTCGCTCGCCCCGGGTGAGTCGTTGTCGTTGGAGCAGTTGCGAGAGTTCCTGGCCGAGAGGGTTGCGAAGTGGTGGTTGCCGGACGAGCTCGTGATCGTGGACGAGGTGGCGAAGACCAGCGTGGGCAAGTACGACAAGAAGGTCCTGCGCGCCGCGCTGGCCGACCTGGTGCTCCCATGAGGCGACTGCTGGCAGCAGGACTTGCCCTGCTGTTCCTGGCTTCTGCCCCGTCGTACGCCGGTCCCGGCAAACCTGCGCGCACCAAGCCGCAGGGTGCGGCCGCCTGGAAGTTCGCCAAGACGGTGCCGGTCATCATCGACAGCGAGTGGAAGTGGAAGGTCGGGGGCTTCGGCGGCATCAAGCGCGGCTACCCCCTCAAGCACGTCCCGGTGATCTTCGTGCACGGCAACAACGTCGACGCCGCGGACTGGTACCCCGTCAGGGACGCCTTCAAGGCCAAGGGCTGGACCGACCAGGAGCTGTGGGCGCTGTCCTAC
>JBKJSN010000134.1:0-3907 GCA_046595815.1 Mycobacteriales bacterium | reverse complement strand
GGAGATGGCCGCCGAGGCGGAGAAGACGAAGAAGCTGGACTTCGAGGAGATCCAGATCCCCTCGGGCCCGCGCCTGGGCTCGGTCGTCATCGACGCCAAGGGACTCACCAAGGGCTTCGGCGACCGGGTCCTCATCGACGACCTGTCGTTCTCCATGCCGCGCGGCGGCATCATCGGGATCATCGGTCCGAACGGCGTCGGCAAGACGACCCTGTTCAAGACCATCGTCGGCCTCGAGCAGCCGGACACCGGCGACGTCACCGTGGGCGAGACGGTGAAGCTGTCCTACGTCGACCAGGGGCGTTCCGGTCTGGACCCGGCCAAGTCGGTGTGGGAGGCGGTCTCCGAGGGCCTCGACTACATCCAGGTCGGGCAGCAGGAGATGCCCTCGCGCGCCTACATCGGCGCCTTCGGCTTCAAGGGCCCGGACCAGCAGAAGCCCACGGGCGTTCTGTCCGGCGGTGAGCGCAACCGCCTGAACCTGGCGCTGACCCTCAAGGAGGGCGGCAACGTCCTGCTCCTCGACGAGCCCACCAATGACCTCGACGTGGAAACGCTGGGATCGCTGGAGAACGCGCTGTTGGAGTTCCCGGGCTGCGCGGTCGTGATCTCTCACGACCGGTGGTTCCTGGACCGGGTCGCGACCCACATCCTGGCCTGGGAGGGCGACGCCGAGAACCCCGCGAAGTGGTTCTGGTTCGAGGGGAACTTCGAGTCATACGAGAAGAACAAGGTCGAAAGGATGGGCCTGGAGGCTGCGCGTCCGCACCGGGTCACCTACCGGAAGCTGGGCCGCGACTAAAGACCCTGGCCCATCTGGTGCGTTGGCAGGGGACGCGCATGGTCCTTCCTGACTAGGTGCGCTCGCCACGCGGAGCAACTTCGGGACCGTCGGCCCGGGGCAGATCCTGTCGTCCCCGGTAAACCCGGCATTGTGCTCGGCAGATGGCCCTGCACGGACGGTGTTCCAAGTTGGTCCTGGGGTGCCATACAGCCCTCGACCGCGCGAGTCGAACCCTTGTCTGCCAGCACACCAAGGCAGACGGAGGATCCCTCTCGTGCAGAGCACCCGCCCCGTGAGCACGCTTCCTGTGCCGCCGGTCGACGTCCCTGAGCTGCACTTCGCGAACGGCCTGCCCGGCTTCCCGGGCGAGCGCCGTTTCGCCCTCGTGCGGTGGGGCGCCTTCGAAGGCCCCTACTCGCTCCTGGTCGACATTGACGATCCGGAGGTGCGCTTCCTCGTGATGCCGCCGTACCTGTTCTTCCCCGACTACGTCGTGGACCTCGATGACGCCATCGCGGCCAAGGTGCACCTGGAGCGCGCGGAGGACTGCCTGCTCCTGGTCATCGTGACCCTCACGGGCCGACCGGACGAGGCGACCGCCAACCTGCTGGGTCCGGTGGTCATCAACCTCAAGACCCGAGAGGGCGCGCAGGCAGTGCTCGCCGAGTCCGGGTACAGCACGCGCACGCCCCTCAGCTCGGCCGCTTGACCCGCATTCCCCTCAGTCCCTCATCCATGGAAGGAACTCTCGCCATGCTCGTCCTCACCCGCCGCAAGAACCAGAGCATCGTCATCGGCGACCAGATCATCGTCACGGTGCTCGAGGTCAAGGGCGACCAGATCCGGCTCGGCATCACCGCCCCACGCGATGTCCAGGTCTACCGCGAGGAGCTGCTCGCAGACCTCACCGAGGCCAACCGGTCCGCCGTACTGGGTGAGGGAGCTGCGTCCGCCGCCCCGCCGGCACCCCCCGGCGCCGAGGGTCTTCGTGCCCGACCTCGTCGCGTCGCCTGAACCTTCCCCGTTCGCTCCTGCCTGATCCCTGCACGTCCCCCCGCTGAGGAGCCCCTGCTGTGACGACCTCTGCCCTGACTCCCGAGGCCCGCTCTCTCGTCGAGAAGCACCTCCCGATGGTCCGGCACGTACTTGCCGGTGTCGCGGCGCACTTCCCCCGGCACGCAGACCGCGAGGAGTTGGCGCAGGCCGCGAGCCTGGGACTGGTCGAGGCAGCCGCACGGTACGACGCGGAGCGGGGCGTGCCGTTCGACCGCTGGGCCGCACTGCGGATCCGCGGCGCGATCCTCGACGCGGTGCGGGCGTTGGACTTCGCACCCCGCGCCCTTCGAGCAGCCTCCCGTGAGGTCGAGGCAGTCCGCTCGGACCTGACGGCGAAGCTGGGTCGGCTGCCCTCTTCGGAGGACATCGCACACACCCTCGGTGTGCCGGTGGCTGAGGTGGACCAGCTGCAGGGTCAGGTGCACCGCTCCGTCGTGCTCTCGTTGGACGCCCCCAGCGGTGAGGCAGAAGGTGACCCGCTGACGCTCGCCAGCTCGCTGCTCGACGACGTCCAGCGCCAGCCGATCGAGGTCCTGGAGCAGCGTGAGCGGGCGACCTACGTCCGGGACGCACTCGGCTGCCTGCCTGAGCGGCTCAAGGAGGTCGTCGTCGGCTACTTCCTGGAGGGGCAGAGCTCGGCGGACCTCGCGGCCCGGCTCGGGGTGACGGAGTCGCGGGTGTCGCAGATGCGCACCGACGCGCTCAAGCTGATGCGGGCCGGTATCGAGGCGCAGTACGCCGAGGAGTCGCCCTCGGCGGAGGCCTCCGCCCGTGGGGCGCACCGGACCGCCTCCTACGCAGCGGCGCTGGCCGCTCGCTCCTCCTACGCCTCGCGCCTGTCTCAGCTGCCGGCCCCTCGCCGCTCGGCAGATGCGGTCGCGAGCATCGCTGGCTGACGGCTCGGTCTCCCGTAGGGTGGGCCGGTGACCGACGAAGCCCCTGCCCTGGCATCGCCTGCGACGAAGGCGCGGCACGACAAGCCCAAGGACCAGCATCGGTCCTTCCTGCGCGAGCTGCCGGTGCTCGTCATCATCGCGTTCGTCCTCGCGCTGCTCATCAAGCACTTTCTGGTGCAGGCGTTCTACATCCCGTCCGGGTCGATGGAGCAGACGCTGCTGGTCGGCGACCGCGTGCTGGTCAACAAGGTGCCGTACCACTTCCGAGGGCCAGAGCGCGGCGAGGTCGTGGTCTTCAACGGCCTCGACAACTTCGACGAGGGCGTGACCTTCGCCAAGCCCACCAACCCCATCGCGAAGGCGCTGCGTGCCGTCACCGGAGTCATCGGCCTCGGCACTCCTGACGAGAAGGACTACATCAAGCGCGTCATCGGCATCCCCGGCGACCGGGTGATGTGCTGCGACAGCACAGGCCGCGTCGTGGTCACGCCCCAGGGAGGGCAGCCGACGTCGCTCGACGAGCCCTACATCTTCCAGAACGACACCACGGACACCCGTTACTTCTGCGACGCCGGCACCGGTCGTCAGTTGTGCCCCGTGGGGTCACCGGGCATCGAGGTCCCCGCTGGCCGGTTGTGGGTCATGGGCGACCACCGCGGCAACTCCTCGGACTCCCGCTTCCACCTCAACGACTCGCACCGCGGAACGGTCCCCGAGGACAAGGTCGTCGGCCGGGCCTTCTCGGTCGTCTACCCCTTCGGACGTGCGGGCATCCTGCACGTTCCGAAGGCCTTCAGCGAGATCGCCCTACCCGCCGCGCCGTGGGCGGGTGGCTTCGCCCTTGCTCTGCCGGCGGTCGCCCTGCGCCGCCGTCGCGCGTACGCCCGCTAGGCAGCGTGTCGGAGCGCGCCGGAGGGTGGTGCTCGCCAACGTGTGCACCAGATCTGGTGCGATCGGACCAGATCTGGTCCGGCCTTCGGGAAATACCTGACCGACAGTCAGGTCGCTGTCAGCGGTTCTGGTGCCCGGAGGACACCAGGGTCCGGGCCACAGGCAGCAGGACCCGCTCGACGGCGACGAGCGCCGCAGTGAGTACGGCGATGCGCACGCCCGCCTCGGACACCGACAGGTCGCCGGTCCAGAGCTTGGCCGCCACCAATCCCAGCGCCAG
>JBKJSN010000035.1:0-47552 GCA_046595815.1 Mycobacteriales bacterium | reverse complement strand
AGATGCATGGCGGCATTGCCGGCGGGGCTGAACTGGAGATCGTTCATCCGAGACTTGGTGATCATGTCGAAGCCCCAGAAGGTGAAGAAGATCATCGTCTCGATGCCCTCGCCGAGGGCGGCGTTGGCCAAGATCAAGCCGGGGTAGGCCATATCGAGGTTGCCCTTGGAGCAGATGATCGCCAGCTTGCGGTCGGTCTGGGCGTCGTCATCGAAGTTCGGTACGAGTACTGGTGCGGTCATGGTCATAGCGGTCTCCTGTTAGACGCAGCCGTGCGGCTTGGGCAGCCCGGCGATGTAGGCCATCTTCTTGGCGGGCTTCTTGGGAAACAGCACGAACTGCTCCTTGACCGGGATCCCTCCTACGGTCTGGACGCGGCGGGCGGTGGCCGTCTCGCCCTGGGCTTTAAAGTCCTCGCGCAGGAACCGAATGACCTTCCAGTGAGCTTCGGTGAGGTCGATCCCGATCTGGGCCGCGAGGACCTTGGCGAGGTCGTCGTCCCACTCGGCGTAGTCGGTCAGGAAGCCCTCGTCGTTGACGTGGATCTGGTGGCCGTTGAGCTCAGTGACAGGCATGACGTGCTCCTTAGGACTCGGTGTGCTTGCCGGCCATGGACATCAGCGTCGGCACGGGCATGGGATGGCCGGGAAGCAACAGGTGCCAGTAGGCCCAGCGGAACCCGAGCTTTCCCCAGTGGTTGGCATGGGTTTCCTGCAACAACGAGAACGGCCCAACACCAGGCAACGGGTACTTCCCGGGCAGCGGTTCGGTGTCGTAGTTGAAGTCGATCAGCAGGCCCTTGCCATGCCCGGACTCGATGAAGCAGTTCGCGTGCCCGTCGAAGGGGTGCGTCATCGGCTCGCCGGCAATGTGCTGAAGGAAGTTTTCGACGAACAGCTCGACCGAGAAGTGCGCAACCGACCCAGCCTTAGAGGTCGGGAGGTCAGCGGCATCACCGATCGCGAACAGGTTGTCGTAGGCCTTGGAGAGCAGGGTGTGCTTGTCGACCGGGACGTAGTTGAGTTCGTTGCCCAGGCCGGATCTGGCGACGAACTCCGCACCCATGTTGAGGGGCACCGTGACCAGCAGGTCGAACGGGACCTCCCGCTCGTCCATCGAAATCAGCGTCTTGGTGTCGTTGTCGATCCGGTCGACCATGAAGTCGCCTTCGAGCCCAACGTTGCGGTCGGTGAACATCGCACCGAGGTGCTGGGACGCGATCGGTTTGGTGAAGGCCCCCTCAAGCGGCGTGACGTAGGTGATGTCGACCTTGTCGCGGATGCCCTTCTCCTCGAAGAACGCATCCGCGAGGAACGTGAACTCCAGCGGCGCGACCGGGCACTTGATGGGCATCTCGACGACCTGCACAACCAGGCGGCCACCTTCCCACGTGGCGAGCTTGTCGCGCAGGGCCGTCGCGCCCTCAAGTGTGTAGAAGTCGAAGACGCTCGTGCGCCACTGGTCCCCGTCCATGCCGGGAGTCTGGTCCGGGCGCGGCGATGTCCCGGTGGCGACGACGAGGTAGTCGTAGCCCACCACGCTGCCGTCGGCCAGGTGCACCTGGTTCGCTACCGCATCCACTCGGTCGATCTCGCCGAGCACCAGCTCGACCCCGTCCGGGATGAAACGAGTGCGCGGCTTGACGAGCTCCTCCGGGGTATAAACCCCGAACGGGAGCAGCAGCAGCCCAGGCTGATACAGGTGCGTGTCGTTCTGGTCGACGATCGTGATCGTCCAATCCTCGGCATCGAGCTTGTGGCGGAGCTTGTTCACCACCATCGTGCCCGCCGTACCGGCACCCAGAACCACTAACCGCTGCATGAGAACTCCCGTGATCGGCTGTTCGTTGAGGTCCATCCTCGGCGCCCGGACGGAGTGCAGGCAGGGTCGAAGGTCCCTACCCGCCGGGGTATCCAGATCCTCCCGCCCGGCAAGATGAGATCTGTGCGCCGGGAGGGGCAGAAGTACTCCCCCGGCCAGCCCCCGCGCCGGGGCCGTCCGTTCTTCGGCTAGCCGCATCCATTCATTCAGTGACCCGGGCCGAGCGGCGCAGATAGCGGGTCAGGTGAGGGCGAGCACGGCTCGGAGCGCGACGTAGGCCGCGACGACCACGAGCAGGGCCGCGAAGGAGACCGAGAGCCTGCTGGCGCTGAGACGGTCGGCCAGCCGTTTGCCGGCTAAGGAGCCAACGATGGCAGCAACCGTGAAGGGCGCGATGACTTCCCATGCGAAGCTGTCGTGTCTCGTACCGGGTTTGATGGAGGGTCTGAACTCACGCGGAGCCGGTTGCTCCGATGAGGTTGTGACTGCGGTGCAGGACTTCGTACTCGACCGGCGGGATGAGTCCGAGCTCGCCGTGTAGCCGTCGGAAGTTGAACCAGTCGATGTACTCGGCGACCGCGATCTCGAGGTCGTCGATCTTCTTCCAGGGCCCGCGGTTGCGGACGAGTTCGGCCTTGAACAGGCTGTTGAACGCCTCGGCCATCGCGTTGTCGTACGAGTCGCCCTTGCTTCCGACGGACGCGACGGCACCGGCCTCGGCGAGGCGCTCGGTGTAGCGGATGGCGACGTACTGACCAGGTTCAACCAGTCGATGCAACACCGGCTTGTTGGAGCAACCGTAGGTGCTCGTTGAAGGCTTCAGCCGGTGTCGTGGCCGTCGCGCCGGCGGGTCCACAATCCCATGTTGAGCGCGTCCAGGGCCAGGTCGGTGCGTAGCGAGGTCGAGACCTGCCAGCCGGCGACGCGGCGACTGAACACGTCCAGGACGAAGGCGCAGTAGACCCACCCCGCGAAGGTCCGGACGAAGGTGATGTCCTATGCCGACCTTCGAACTATGCCGACCTTTGCTTGGCTGCGGCTGGCGAGCTGGTCTTCGAAGCCGCGAGCTCGGCATAGTCACAAGGCCGAGAGCCAGGCCGCCTGCCGCTCAGTGCCATTCAGCGCCACACGCCCCTCGCAGGCGCACGCTCAGCCGAACCGGCAATGGGGAACTGATGGGCAACGGCCCGAAAAGCAGTCAGGGCCGTGATCTGGTGATCATGGCCCTGACCTGCGGTTTCTCTTGTAGCGGGGGCAGGATTTGAACCTGCGACCTCTGGGTTATGAGCCCAGCGAGCTACCGAGCTGCTCCACCCCGCGTCGGTAGGACCAGACTACACGAACTCCCCGGCCGGCTCACAGGCACAGCACCGGGGTCGTCGCCGAGGCGGTCGCCGAGGCCTTCGTCCAGGACTGGAACCGCGTCACCACGGTGTAGGTGTACGACGTCAACACGACCACCGCATCGTCGACGTAGCTCACGGTCGTCCGGGGCGTGAGCGAGGTCAGCAGCGTCGACGGTCCCGCCCCGACGGCTCGGTACACGTCGTACCCGGTCGCATAGGTCGTGCTCGAGGCGGTCCATCCCAGCGTGACCCTGGGGAGCAGCCCGTTGCACCCCGCCGTCGCAGTGACTGCCGTCGGCGCCGCCAGGGAGGACGTGGTGAACGACGAGTCCGCGGTCGCGCTGTCTCCCATCGTCGCCACGGCCGGAGCTGCGGCGGCGAATACGGCGATCGTGACGGCGACCATCACAGCGCCGGCGGGGCGCCTCACTAGGAGTCCCTTCGCAGCACCGCCAGCATGACCGCCGCGACCAACCAGCCGAGGACGAAGCCGCCCTTGGCGCTCACGAGGAAGACGGTCACCGACGCCACCACAGGCACGGTCGTCACGAGGCGTCCCACCTCCCGCGCGGCCACCGGAGCGGGGTCAGGGTCGCTGTTGGCGTCGCCCTTGAGCACCAGCTGGGTCGCCGTACCGAGCGGTTTCGTGGAGACCACGCGGTGCGTGACGCGCGTGCCGTCCGGTCGTACGGCGGCAACCACGTCACCGACCCGCGCCTGCCGCGCCGGGATCGTCCGCACGAGCAGCAGCGAGCCGGTGGAGATCGTGGGTTCCATCGACCCGGACCGCACCATCAGCGGCCGAAATCCCGCCACCGTCGCCACGACGGTGAGCACGGTGCTCGCGATTCCCAGGACCGCCGCGACGGTCAGCAGGTGGTCGAGCCAGCGCCGCCGTACCGGCTTGGCGTGGCTCTTGGGCCGCCCTGACGAACGAGGTGCGGGTACGACGAACCCGCCGCCCAGGACCCGCACCGCCGGCTCAGCCGACGGTGGGACGTCCAGGACGGTCAGGGTCATCGGAGTCGGCGCGCTCCTAGCTCTGCGTGGCGGTGAAGGTCATCGTGGTCGTGGTGGTCGCTGCCTGCAGCGAGTTGCCGGCGCCGGAGGGCAGCAGGATCCGGAAGCACAGGACCTCACTGGCGCTGGCAGCCAACGAGCGGCTCGAGATCGCCGCACCCGAGATAGCCGCCTCCGCCAGCACAGTCGTGCCCGAGTTGCTGTACCCGGTTGCGTCGCAGGCGCCGGCGTTGGCGACGACCTTCGCCCCGAGCAGCAAGGTGTCCCGCAGCGCCTTGGCGTCGGCGTTCGTGGAGGAGCTGGCCATCACGTAGGTGAAGCCGAGCGTCCCGTTGTTGGCCACCGTCAGCGGGGCGTAGACGGTGTCACCCGGCTTGAGGTTGCTGCTCTCCAGCGCCGTAAAGGCGTAGGCGTCATCGACCTCGGCGTTGAGCAGCAGGTCGACCGTGCCGGCCGTGAAGGTGGAGTCGGCCGTGCCGCTGTCGGTGAAGGTCGCGTACGTCGAGGCCCAGACTGCGGAGGACAGCACCCCGACCGAGGCCACCGCCTTGACCTTGCGGGACAGGCTCATACGTCACTCCGGGGGAAGTCGGGCGCGGCGAACGCGACCAGGGAAGTTCTTCACCTCCCCTTCGGCACGAAGGGCCTCGCCGGCATAGTTCCGACGGGTGGTCCGAGGTAGTCCGCTGGGACCGGGCACACTGCCTGCCATGGAACGGATCGAGCTCTGGCACAACCCACGTTGCAGCAAGAGCCGGGCAGCGCACGAGTTGCTCGGCGGGCAGGTGAAGGTGCGGCTCTACCTGCAGGACCCGCCCTCGCGCGCCGAGCTCGAGGACGTGCTGGCCAAGCTGGGCACCGACGACCCGCGCAGCATCGTGCGGACCGGCGAAGCGGCGTACTCAGGCCTGGAAAAAGCCTCCCGCGACGAGCTTCTCGACGCGATGGCCGCGCACCCGGAGCTCATCGAGCGCCCGATCGCCGTGCTCGGCGACCGGGCCGTCCTGGGACGCCCGCCGGAGCGGGTGCTGGACCTGCGCTAGCCAGAAGGAGTCGGGGCAGGCGAGGCCTTGTCCAACGCCGCCTTGAGCCGCGCCAGCGCCTCGCCGTAGGCCGCGAAGTCGTTGCGCTGCAGGGCCGCTGACATGTCGTCGTAGGCCTTCTGGGCATCGCCGATCGCCGTACCCGTCGAGGTGGGCGGCGGTGGCTTTTGACCCGCCGGTGGCACGGTGACCGAGCCCTCACCGAAGAGCGCGTCC
The DNA here is from genome assembly GCA_046595815.1 of Mycobacteriales bacterium. Taxonomy (GTDB): domain Bacteria; phylum Actinomycetota; class Actinomycetes; order Mycobacteriales; family SCTD01; genus RYN-111. Next base: position 42,106 of record JBKJSN010000035.1, on the reverse strand, counting down.
AGCGCCAGGGCCAGCGTCGGCTTGTAGGCGACCTGGTCACCGAAGCTGACGATGACGCTGTTGAGGATCGGGAACTTCGGCTGCTTCTTGGCCTGGGTGTAGACCGGCTCGATGTAGAGCAAACCGTTGCCGACGGGCAGGGTCAGCAGGTTGCCGAGGACCACCTCGGACCCACCAGTCCTGAGCAACGACAGGCTCTTTGACACCTCGGTATTGCTCTCGAAGGTGTTCGCGACCTGGCCAGGCCCGGGGATCGCCGTCGACTTCGGCAGCGTCAGCAGCCGGATTCTCCCGTAGTCCTCCGGATCGGAGGACACCGACGCGAAGGCCGTCAGGTTCGACCGCCCCCGAGCCACGAAGGTCGAGGTCAGGGCGAACACCGGCTTGGACTCACCTGGGAGCTGCAACAGGACGTAGTACGGCGGTTGCGCGGCCTCCCCGGTGGCCCCCGTGCCGGCCTGCACCAGACCGTTCACCACGTCGGCGATGTCCTGCGTCGGGTCGCTCGGCACCTCCCAGAAGTCCTCCTTGTTGTAGAAGGACTTGGGGTCGGTCACGTGATAGGCCCCGAGCAGCCCGCGCTGCACCTTGAACAGGTCTTCGGGGTAGCGCAGGTGCTTGCGCAACCCGTCGCTGATCATCGAGTTGTCGAGCACCAGGCCCGGGAAGACCTTCTTCCACGTCTTCAGGACCGGGTCCTTGTCGTCCCAGGTGTAGAGCCGCACCCGACCGGTGTAGGCATCGACGGTCGCCTTCACCGAGTTCCGGATGTAGTTGACCTCGTTGTTCGCGATCGGCCGGCCCCGGCTGTCCAGCGCCACCTCACCGAGGCGAGTGCGCTGCGCATAGGGGTACCCGGCCGAGGTGGTGTATCCATCGACGATCCAGACCAGCGAGCGGTCCACCACGGCCGGGTACGGGTCGCTGTCCAAGGTCAGGAACGGCGCCACCTTCTGCACCCGCTGCAGCGGCGTGCGGGTGTACATGATCTTGCTCTCGTCGGTCAGCGACGAGGACAGCAAGATGTTCTTCTCCTTGAACTTCAAGGCATAGAGCAACTTGCGGAAACCACTGTCGAGCGTGACGCCACCGGGGCCGTCGTAGTGGATCGTCGCCTCGTCCGAACCGTTGCCCTCGTTGCTGCCGGGCCCGTCGATCTCGGCCTGCTTGGTGTCGACGATGGAGTACACCGGTGAGGTCTCGCCGTAGTACACCTGCGGCCGGTCGATCGTCAGCTCACCGCCGGGTCCGGTCACTGGGATGTCGCCGACCGTGAAGACGGGAGCGCCGCCCTTGGCGACCCGGTTGGCCGGCGCCGCGACGAACCCGTTCCCGTGCGTGTAGGTCAGGTGCAGGTTGATCCAGTTCTGCTGGTCGGGCCGCAACTGCGACTGGTCCAGCTCGCGGGCCCCGACGACGAAGTCCTGCGTCACTCCCCCGACGGTGTACCTGTCCACGTCGAGCTCGGTGCGGAAGCCGTAGTAGTTGCGCACGCCCTGCAGCTGCTTGAACGTCGGACCGAGCTTGCCCGGGTCGAGAAGACGTGCGTTGGGCAGCGTCCCCTTGTCCCCGCGCAGCGCAGCCTTGGTCGCCGTCACCACTGCGGGGTAGAACTTCAGCTCGACCTTGTCGATGCCGTACGCCGCCTGGGTCGCCTTGATATTGCGTTCGATGTACGGCGCCTCGCGGTCGACCTCGTTCGGCTTGACCTGGAACTGCTGCACGTACGCCGGGTAGACCCCGCCGACGGCGACAGCGCTCACCACGAGAAGCGCCAGGGCGCCTGCAGGCAGCAGCATGTTGCGGGCCACGACGTTGGCGAAGAACAGCAGGGCGCAGATCACCGCGATGCCGGCGAGCATGGTCTTGGCCGGGAGCACCGCGTGCACGTCGGTGTAGGAAGCGCCCTGCACGACTCCCCGGAGGGAGAAAGCGAGGCCGTACCTGTCCAACCAGTAGCTGAGCGCCTTCACGAGCACGACGAGGCCGATGAGCACGGACAGGTGCACGCGCGCCCCGACGCTGACCCGCTCGCTCGTGGTCTGCAGCCGCACTCCGCCGAACAGGTAGTGGGTGATCGCCGACGCCAGCAGCGCCAGCACCAGCGCGGCGAGCACGAAACCCAGCACGAAGCGCTGGAAGGGGTAGGTGAAGGCGAAGTAGGAGATGTCCTTGTGGAACTGGGGGTCCTGGACACCGAACGGCTGGGCGTTGCGCCACATCAGCCAGGTCTGCCAGCGCGCGGAGGCCGAGAGCCCGGCGAACAGGCCGAACAGGCCGCTCACTGCCAGCAGCACCGGGAGCAGGAAGCGTTCGAGAGCGACGCGGTACGGCTCGAGGTTCTGCTGCTCGAGCGACAGCGGCCGAAAAGGCGGCCGGAAGCGATAGGCGAGGGCGAGGTTGGTGCCCACCACGAGCGCCATGAACACTCCGAACAGGACGAACAGCATCGCCTTCGTGCGCAGCACCGTCGTGAAGACCGCGCTCTGCCCGGCCTCGCGGAACCACAGCAGGTCGGTGTACATCGACACAAATACGCCGCCGATGACGACCAGCACCAGGACGACGGCGACGGCCGACGCGAGGGGGCGGGGGCGGCCAGGCATCGTCAACCCAGGGGTTCGTACGGCCACGGTGGACACTCACCTCTTTCTTCTCTGTTGGGAACTCAACCACAGCCCTTCAGTCGCAACGTGCCTGACAATGGAGACGTGCCCGACGTTTCCTCCCCCCTGCTGTCCGTCGTCGGCGAAGTGGAGAGCCACGTCGCCGAGGCCGGCTGGGATCAGCCACCCCAGTTGTTCGCTCTCGTCGACACCGAGGAGCTGCTCCGAGCCGAGCCCCAGCTCGCCCAGACCATGGGCCTGGTCGCCGCGCGCCCCGGCTCGCTCACCCCGATCGCCCAGGAGCCGCTGGGGGTCGGCGCCCTCGACGAACAGCTCGCGAGCCTGGTCTTCGGCCCGGAGGTCCTCGGCGTCGTGCTCGCCCATGAGGTGCTGGTGCTCCCGCCCTCTGCGGAGCCGGCGCTCGAGGACGTCGGCGACCCCGCCACCACGGCGGCTGAACACCCGGATCGACGTGAGGTGAGGATGGCGGTCGGCGTGCTGCGCGACGGTCGCCGCGAGGCGGTGCTGCGACTTCGCGGTCAAGACGAGGCGCAGGACGAGCGCGTCACCGGAACGGACCTCGTGCCCGGGCTGGCCGAAGCGCTCCTCGCGACCCTCGACGGCTAGGCGATCGGGAGGTCCAAGGCGAACTCGGCGCCCTTGCCCTCGGTGGACAGCACTGTCAGCGGGAAGCCGGCATCCTCCGCCAAGCGGCGCACAAAGGACAGCCCCAGCCCTAGCCCTCCGACCTTGCGGGTGGCCGAGCCATCGGCCTGCTCGAACGAGGTGAACAGCCGAGCCTGATCCTCGTCGGAGATGCCTGGCCCGGTGTCCTTCACCGTCACCCGCACCCGGCGCTCGTCCGGCGACAGCCCAGCCGTCAGGGTAATCGGGCCAGTTGGTGCGTACTTCACGGCGTTGTCGAGCAGCTCGTCCAGCGCCTTCGCCAACCACGTCGGGTCGACGAAGACCTGCGGCAGCCCACCGGCGACGCGGCGCTTGAACGTGCGGTTCGGCACCCGCGATCTCCAGGCCGCGACGCGGGCGTCGAGCAGCTCCCTGACCCCGACCTCCCGAGGGTTCACATGCACCCGGCCCGCCTCGATGGAGGCCACGTCGACCAGCAGATCGACGACGCGGTTCATCTTCAGCGACTCGTCGCGGATGGTCGTCGCGAAGGCCCTGACCTTCTCCTCGGGCAACCCGGCCTTGCTCACCAGAATCTCGGCGTACCCACGGATCGGAGTCAGCGGTGTGCGCAGTTCGTGGCTGACGTTGGACAAGAACTCAGTCTTCATCCGCTCAACGTCCCGCTCACGCGTGGTGTCCCGCAGGACGAGCACGACGCCCTCGCCCTCCGCGAGCGGGGTGAGCGCCACGCGCACCGGCACCGTGGAGCGATCCGGGCGGTGCACCTCGGCCGGTTCGTCGAGCAGGACCATTCCGAGTTCGAGCATGCGGTGGCCCGCGCCGTCACGGACGTCCACCACCACGTCGAGTTGCTCACCGAGTACGTCGATCTCTTCGACTCCGAGCATCTCAAGCGCCGCACGGTTCACGGAGGTGACGACGCCTTCACCATCCGTGGCCAGCAGTCCGTCGGTCATCGAGGCGAGCACCAGCTCAAGCCGGGATGCCGAGGCCCGCAGATCGCCGGTGAGCTGGGCGAGCGAACTGGTCATCGTGTCGAAGGTCCGCGACAGGGTGCCGACCTCGTCGCGACTGCTGACAGCGGCGCTCGCGGCGAGATCGCCTGCTGCGACCCGGGCCGCAGCAGCAGTCAATCGACGTACCGGATCGACTGTACGGCGACCCAGCAGCACCGCGATCACCCCGACCACGATCAGGGCGAGCAGGGAGGTGCCGAGCAGCAGGCGCAGCGCGTCGCGCTCGGTCCGCAGCGCCGGCCCGGGGTCACGGGTGATGGCCAGCAACGCGACAGTGCCATCGGCGTTGTCCGTGACCGGCCGCAGTGCCACGGTCGGGTTGGATCCCTGCGAGCCGATCGTGACGCCGTCGCGCGAGATCACCGTGCCGTGCTCGCCGACGATGCGCAGCAGCAACGGCTGCCGGTTCTCGGGGAGGTTGGAGGCCACGACCTGCAAGGGGTCACCGGCGAGCAGCGTGAGGTTGAACCCTCCGACGTCGAGGTCCGCACGCGCGTAGTCGGTGTTGACGCGGATGCCGTAGAGCACCACCTCGTCGGGTGCGGCCTGTCCGGTGGGCCGACGTCCCGCGGCGACACCCACCACCGCGACGGAAGGCTCCGAACCGGTGAGGCGAATCGTGTCGGTCAAGAACTGGATGCGCTTGGCGCCGGCGCCCTCAAGCACTTGGCGCACGACCGGCAGCGACCGCAGCCCCAGAACCTCGCTGGCTTTCAGCGCCGGCCGACCGGCGAGGGCCTCCGGAGCCCGATCCCTGCGGAGGCGCACCACGAAGTCCGACTGTCCGTTGAGCACGACCTGGCTCAAGAAGGCCTGACAGCGCTGCGGCGTCGCGCACACCGGGGTGGCCGCGAACTGCGCCACCCCTGAGGCCTGGTTGTGCAGCAGCGTGAGCGCGCTCAACCTCGCCCCGGCCGCGTCCTGGACCGTCTCCCGGGTTTGCCGGTCGTAGGAGTCCACGACCACGTTGCCCACGACGCCCACCGCAGCCACGGCCATCGTGACGACGCCGGCCAGGATGGCGCTGACCACCTTGGACAGCAGGCTGCGCTGGGCGAGCAGCACCTGACCCACGATGATCGCCAGGGCACCGCCCCCGCGCAGCAGCAGCACGGACAGCGACCCCGCCTGCCCTTGGTCGGCAAAGGGCGTGATCGCAGACGCGACCGCCCACAGGCCCAACCCCGCCGCCAGCCAGACCCCGATGGCATCGCGCCGGTTCACTACGATGGCCACCGCCGCGAGGCCACCCCCCACCGCCGCGAAAGCAGCCGGGCCGCCAGCAGCTGCGAGCGGGATGACGACACCCGCCATCGCGGGGGCGGCGCGTCGCGAGCCCAGCCCCCCGCCGTACAGACCGGAGGCGAGCAGGAGCGACCCGGCCGCGCGCAGCAGCGCGAGGTCGTCGGAGGACGCAACGCCGAGCCGCAGGGCCGTGCGCACCTCGACCGCCACCAGGACGAACGCGCCGAGCGTGACAAGGGCTCCAGGGCCCGTACGCCGGAGCCAGCCCGAGACGCCCAACCCGACCGCAGCGACCACCGCCAGGATCTGGACGGCGCCCAAGATCGCGAACGGGACCCCGGGCTCCATGCGCGGAGTGTAGGGACGTGCAGGCCCTCAGCTCAGCAGGCTGGCGCGGTTCCGCCGTTACGGAGCGTCTCCAAGCTCGCGAGCGCGTCCCGCAGCGTGTCGACCTTGACCAAGGTGAGACCGTCGGGGCGGGCGCCCTTGGCCTCGGGGCAGTTCGCCGCGGGGACCAAGAAGACGGTCGCCCGGGCGCGCACAGCACCGCGCATCTTCTGGGCTATGCCACCGATCGCCCCGACCTTGCCGTCCGGGGTGATCTCGCCCGTACCCGCGATGATGCGCCCACCGGTGAGCGAGCCGGGACGGAGCTTGTCCAAGATCCCCAGCGCGAACATCAGGCCAGCGCTCGGGCCGCCCACGTCACGGAGCTGGATGTCCACCTTGATCGGGAAGTCCGAGCGCGTGGCCGCCTGGATGCCGATGATCGCCCTCGGCTTCGGGTCCGGACTCGCCACGGTGCTGAGCGTGAGGGTGTCGGCCTTGCCGTTCCTGCTGTAGCCGATACGGACCGGCTCGCCAGGCGTGCGTGCACTGATCAGCCGCCGCAGCGACTCGACGTCGGCGACAGGCTCGCCGTCGACCGTGCTGAGCACGTCACCGACCTCGAGGCGGCCCTCGGACGGACCCTTCGGCGTGATCACGGCGATCGTGACGACCACGGTGCCCTTCACCCCGAGGATCCGCATCGCCGCCACGATCGCATCGTCGTGCGACTGGAGCATGTCTTGGGCGTTCCGCTCGTCGGTCTCGACAGGACTCTGGTCCGGCGGGTAGACGAGCTCGCGGGGCACGACGGCATCGCTGCCCGACACCCAGCCCTGGAGAGCCTCGAACAACGTGACGTGGTCGGTGACGCTGACCGTGGTGGCGTTGAACGCCCCATCGGTGGCGTAGGTCTTGGCGCCCTTGATGCTCAGGACCGGATCGGCGCCTGCTTCGGGGCCGACCGTTCCGAGCGTGTCGAAGGCCGGTCCGGGCGACAGCACGACGTACGGAACCGTCATCGCCGCCCCTACCGAGCCGAGGGCGACCGCCAAGAAGGCAGCGAGAAGGGTGGTCAGAGCACGCCGGGACACGTTCTGAGCGTACGGGGTGCCGGGTTGCGCAGCGTCAGCGCGCGAAGAAGCCCAGCGAGCTCCGCGCCGGCGCGGGCTCCACGACGGGCTGCTCCTGCTCCGGCACCACAGCCGCCGCAGCGGGCTCCGCTGCGGGCGGGGCCTCGGCGACGGGAGCGGCCGACGGGGCGACCGGCGCCTCGGCGCCGCCGGGAACCTCGACCCGGAAGTAGGCCTTGAAAGCGAGGGGCACCTCGGTCAGCGCGTGCACCGACACCTGGTCGATGCCCTCGGTGTTGCGCAGGTGCTCCACAAAACGGACAGCATCTTCCAGGCTCACCAAGCGGCGGAAGGCAGGGCTGCCGTCGTGGGCCGGGAAGAAGACGACGTGCTCCATGAGGAACTCCTTGCTACAAGGTTGCTACAAGCGCGAGTACTGCTGCCGTGTCCCCTCGTGCTTCGGCTCGTTAGCCCAGGTGTCTTGAGCGCCTATCTGGGCGCCTTGTCGCGCTTGTTCCGGTGCTGCCAGACTGCTCGAACGCCTCGTGGAAGAAATTTTGCGAGGTTTGTGCAACTCGCCCGTTGAACCGTCGTCGGGGCTACCCAGCCCCCGTCGGGAAAGGCACCCAGTGTCGACTGCCCAGGACCTCCCGGTCCCGTACGGCGAGCCCACCCATGGGCCCGCCCTGCGACTCGTGCCCAGCGAAGCGCTGGACTTCGACGAGGCCGTCCGCCGGATCCGTCCCCGGCTGCACCGGTACGCCGTACGCCGCCTCGGCGACCTGCACGAGGCTGAAGAGCTGGTCCAGGAAGCGCTCTTGCGTGCCTACACGCACCGCGGCCAGCTGCTGACGGAGGACGACCTGGCTGCCTGGACGACGGTGGTGACGGGGCGCCTGGTGATCGACCGGCTCCGCGTGCGAGGTCGCTCGGTGAGCGTGGCGGACGTGCCCGAGACGGGCCGCGTGTCGCGTGACACGGCGGACGTGGTCGTCGCCCGCGCCGAGGCCCGCCTGGCTCTCGACGCCCTTGACGCCATGAACCCCCGCCACGCCGCGCTGCTGTGGGCGCGCGAGGTCGAGGGGCAGAACTACGAGGAGCTGTGTGCGCGCTTCGCCATGAGCGAGCCGGCGGTGCGCTCGGTGCTGACGCGGGCACGCAAGTCGCTGCGCAAGGAGTACGCCACCCGCGGAGGCACCCTCCCCGTCGGCGGGCTTGCCGTGCTCGCCCCCTGGGTCGTCGGGCTCGGCTGGGTGGACCGGCTCCGGCAGGCAGCCGGCAAGCTCACGGCCCCAGCCGCGCTCAGCGCAGTTGGCCTGACCGCACTCGGTGGCCTCGTGCTCAGCCCCTTCAGCCTCCTGCCCAGCTCACCCGGACACAGCACACCCTTCACCCCGACCCACACCGTCGTGGTCGCCCGCGACGTCATCGACCCGGTGCTCCACTCCCGCGTCGTCGTCGCCTCCCCCGCGCGCGTGACCCCGTCCAAGACCCCTCGGTCGGCGGCACCGCCCCGGGGCAACGGGCCTACCCCCAGCGTCGGCTGCGAACGCCCGCTGCAGGACGGTCGGTGCCCCGACTGGCACAAGGTCAAGGGGAACGTGATCTGGGTGAACCAGCCGCTCCCCGACAACCCGACCGGCATCAAGTACGTCGCCGTGAACAGCAACAAGATCGACTGCGCGCACATCCCTGACAACCCGATCGTCAAGTGCGCGCCTCAGGACGACACCACCACCCAGCAAGGAGCTCTCCAGTGACCCGTCGAGCACTCGTAGCCCTCACCGTCGTCGGGTTCTCAGGCCTGGGCCTTGTCGCCCCAGCGCTGGCAGCCGAGGAGACCACCAACGACCCGATCAAGCTGTGCGTGCAGTTCCCGGGGTCCAACCCTCGGGGCCCAGCGCCCGGCTACTGCCTCTACCTGCCGGACCCAACTGCCCCGAACGACTAGCTGGCCTTGTCGCGCCGCTCGACGCCCGGGCGGTCCTTCAGCGCGGCGCGGAAGCGGTCGTACTGCTGCACCGTCTCCCGAGCCTCCTCGGGTCCCTTCGGCCGGGACGCCCACGTGATCCAGACGACCGCGAGCAGCGGCGCGACGATCACCGGGCTGAGCCACAGGATCCAGGAGGGCATGAGGGGTCGCCTTCGTCGCGTATCGGTGCCGTCTCTCGCATGTTAGACCCGGGAAGGCCCAGCGGAACCTCTCTGCGCTAAGGAGTTCCGACCCACTCGCGGGTTCCGTCAGCGAAGTGCTGGTCCTTCCAGATTGGCACTTGCGCCTTGAGGTCGTCGATCAGCCGCCGAGCAGCGACGAACGCCTCGTCCCGATGGGCCGCAGACGCCGCGACCACGACAGCGACGTCACCCACCTCGAGCCGTCCGATCCGGTGCAGGGCAGCCACCTTCACCACGGGTACGGCGGCAACCACCGCCTCCGCCACGGTGCGCAGTGCGTCACGGGCGCTCGGGTGGGCGGTGTACTCCAGCGCCACGACCTCACGCCCGGAGTCGGTCGCCCGGACCAGGCCGGTGAAGCAGACGACACCGCCCGCCGCAGGGTCCTCCACGGCAGCAAGGACCTCCTCGACCGACACGGGCACGTCGCGGAGGTCCAGCAGAGCGATCACGTAACGAGCCTACGGACCCGACGCGGGTTACTTTTGAGCCATGTCCCCCGATCCGGACCCTGACGACCCGCTCGGCCTCGCCCGTTTCCTCGGTGGGGACGTGATGGGCCAACTGCAGCGGCTGTTGTCCTGGTCGGGCGGGCCGGTGAACTGGGACCTCGCTCAGGAGGTGGCACGCGCCGCGATCGACGTCGACGACCCCGAGGTGAGCACCGCCGAGGCCCGCGAGATCTCTGACGCCGGACGGCTCGCGGACGTGTGGCTCGACGCGGCGACCAGCCTTCCGGCTGGCGGGGGCGAGATCCAGGCCTGGACCCGACGGGCCTGGCTCGCCACGACGCTGCCCGCATGGAAGACGCTCGTGGACCCGGTTGCGTCCCGCGTGACGGCGGCGCTCGGCAAGGCCGTGGAGAGCGGGCTGGCGGGCGAGGCGATGCCACCGGAGCTGCGTGGCCTGATCAGCGGCCCTAACCCGTTCTCCGGCATCATGCAGCAGGTCGGCGGCGTGGTCTTCGGAGCGCAGGTCGGCCAGGCGCTCGGCGCGCTCGCAACGGACGTGCTGGCCTCCTCCGAGGTCGGGATCCCGCTCGGTCCGAGCGGGCTGCTCCCCGCCAACGTCGCGGCCTTCGCCGACGGCCTCGAGGTCCCGGCGGACGAGGTGCGGCTGTACCTCGCGCTGCGGGAGGCGGCGCACCAGCGCTTGTTCGTGCATGTGCCATGGCTCAAGGCGCACCTGTACGACGCCGTGGACGCCTACGGGCGCGGCATCGAGGTCGACCTGACCGCCATCGAGCGCGCGATCGGCTCCCTTGACCTGAGCGACCCCTCAGCCGCCCAGGAGGCGCTGGCCTCCGGCCTGTTCGAGCTCGAGCCCACCGAGGCCCAGCGGGGAGCCCTGGAGCGCTTGGAGACGGCGCTGGCGCTGGTCGAGGGGTGGGTCGACGTGGTCGTCGACGCCGCGACCGACGGGCGGCTGCCGCACGCCTCGGCATTGCGCGAGACCGTACGGCGTCGACGCGCCACCGGTGGCCCCGCTGAGCAGACCTTCGCCACCCTCGTCGGCCTGCAGCTGCGCCCTCGGCGCCTCAGGGAGGCTGCGGCCCTGTGGTCGACGATCACGCAGGAGCGCGGCCAGCAGGCCCGGGACGCCCTGTGGGCACACCCCGACCTGCTCCCGACGGCCGAGCACCTCGACGAGCCGGGCACATTCGGCACCGCAAGCGGGGCAGAGGGCACCGACTGGGACGCCGCGCTGCGTGCGCTGGAGACCGACCCGGGTGAGGCGGGCCCCCCCGAGGCCTGACCGTCACCCGGGTCTCGGGGCGGGCTGTCCGATTCGGACCCGATTTCTTCCACCCACAGGCCGTGGATCGCGTCGCTGCAGGTCAGCGGCCCTGTTGCACTCGTCCACACAGTTATCCACAAGCGGTGGACAAGCTCTTCCACAGCGACACACCGACCCATCAACACCTGGTCCCCAGCGCTGTCCACAGGGCAGTCGCGCCCCCCGTTGACGGGTCCGGAACGGGGCTTCTAGGTTGCGGAACACGGAGCCCTCGGCGCTCCGGATCCGCTCGCAAGGGGAAGGCGAGCGGCGCCGGAAGCCGGGGGCTCCGTAACGTTCCAGCCCCCTCCCCCTTTACGTCCTCACGACTTGGGCGTAGAGGTGTCCAGGTGTGAGGACGTAAGGAGGGCTCAGCGGCCCGTGAACCGGGCCGGGCGCTTGTCGGCCTTGGCGCGCAGACCCTCTTGAAGGTCCTGGGTCGTCATCGTGACGGGCTGCGCCACGGCTTCCCAGGCCAGCGCCCGCTCCAGGCTCACCGGGCCGCCGTCACGCAGCGCCTCCTTGTGGAGCCTGCTCGCGACGGGCGCGCCGGCAGCCACCTGGGCGGCACGCTCCAGCGCTGAGGGCAGCAGGTCCTCGAACACCGCCGAACACAGGCCCAGGCGCAGCATCTCCTCAGCGCCCACGCTCCTGCCGGTCAGCAGCAGCTCACGGGCGGCCGCGACCCCAGCCACCTCCGTCAGGGTGTAGGTCGTCGCCATGCCCGCATGCATGCCAAGGTGCGCGAAGGGCACCGACAACGAGGCCGTGGGTCCGGCGTACCGGATGTCGCACGAGAGTGCGAGCGCGGCGCCGGCGCCCACCGCCGGGCCGTTCACGGCGGCGATCGACGGGACGTCGAGCGCACGCAGCGACAGCCAAGCCCGGTAGAAGGGCAGCATCTTGTCGCGCAGGTCGTCCACGGACGCCCCGCCCTCTGCGAGCCAGCCGAGGTCACCCCCTGCACAGAACGCGCGTCCTGCGCCGGTGACGACTACGCACCGCACACTCCGGTCACCGCGCAGCGCGTCGATCGCCTCGACCCACGCCGCCGTGAGGGCATCGGTCATCGCGTTGCGGCGGTCCGGCAGATCGAGGGTGAGCAGGACCACGCCCTCGGTGGGGCGATCGACGAGCAACACCACGGCGGGCTCCCGGAGGTCGGCGGTCGGGCGTGTGGAGCCTACGAGGCGGTACGGCGGCGGCGCAGCCAGGCCAGGCCGGAGGCGGTCGTCAGCAGCGTGCCCGCGGCGAGCAGGCTGTCCCCGCCGTGGTTGGGCTCGAATGGGGACGACTGCGAAGCCAACGAAGTGAGCGGCAACGAAGTGAGCGGCAACGAGGTGGTCACCGGCGGCGCGGTGGTGTGGATCGGGCGGGGCTGGACGGCCACGTGGCGGCGGACCGCCACGCGGTGCCTCTCCACAGGTGTTGCCGTGACGTGGGCGACACCGAAGCTCCCGAGCCGGTCACGCGCAGCCTTGGACAGGTCCAGGATGCGACCGCCGACGAAGGGCCCACGGTCATTGATCCGCACCACGACGCATCGCTCGTGGCGGCACACCCGGACCTTGGTGCCGAACGGCAGCGTCCGGCTGGCAGCGGTGAGGTCGTAGGTGTTGAAGCGCTCGCCGTTCGCGGTGCGCTGACCCTGGAACGAACCGCCGTACCACGAGGCCTCACCCGAGAAGGTGCGACCGACGGCGACGTACTTGCGGACGTAGCGGACGACAGTCGTGCGCTGTGCGCCACGGCTGGCGCGCTGGATTCGCGCAGGTGCGGCCACGATCGGGGTGGGCGCAACGGCAGCGTGCGAGACGGTGGTGGGCTGCTCGGAGTCGGAGAGCGAAGTGGTGGGTGCGCCGAGTGAGAAGGCGGTCCCGGTGAGGGCGAGCCCGGCGAGAAAGCTGCCGGGGAGCACGTGGCGACGGGCAAGGGTTCGGGGTAAGGACATGGGCGCTGGTCGCTGCCCGGCCGGTGAGCGACCCCTGGGTGAGGCCGTGCGGGCGGGCTGGGACCTCACCTCCTTCCGGTACAGGACCGGGCTGGGCCGGTCACGGCAAGGAATTGACAACAACACCGAAAAGGTAGGCAGGTAGTGCTTGCAATTGCTAGCGCTTGAGGGGGTGTGAGAGATCACCATGAAGCAAAAGCCCAGGTCAGAAGGGGTGCACGCCGCCCGAACGTGGCCGGGGTCACAGAGTCGATCTTGACGACTTGTCACCCGATCGTGTGGCGGCACGCACCACCCGGCAGGCCGAAGAACGGTGTGGAGCCACCTCCCCACGACGACAGGACCACCTCATGGACACGCCCAGCACGGCGGTACGACGGCCGAGCGTCCCTGTCCTGCTGAGCCTCGCGCTGGCAAGTGCCACCGCGTTGACGGGCCTGGCGACGCCCGCCGCTGCCACCCCGCTGGAGACGGTCATCGTCACCGGCGCCGGTGACCTGTCCTACGCCGTACGCGCTGCCGGCGGCACGGTCGTCGACACGCTGTCCCTCGTCGGCGGCCTGGTGGCCCGGCTGCCGCGCGGCACGGTCCTTCCCTCGGCCCAGGTGTCCGCCAACCGTCCGCTCTCCGTCTCAGGCACCTCCGACACCTCCGGCGCCGCCAACACCCTCCGCGCCACGCTGGGCCTCGGCGCCCCCGCCGGCGAAGGCGCCGGTATCACCGTGGCCGTCGTGGACACGGGCGTCGCCGACATCGCCGACCTGGCCGGGCGCGTCACCCACACCGATGTCACGGGCGAGGGCCCCGGCGACGGCTACGGGCACGGCACGTTCGTCGCAGGCCTCGTTGCGGGCGACGGCTCCAGCTCAGGTGGTGACTTCGCTGGCGTGGCGCCAGCGGCGCGCGTCCTTGACGTCCGGGTCGCCCGCTCCGACGGCACCTCCGACCTCGTCACGGTCCTGAAGGGCCTCGAGGTCGTCGCGGACCACCCCGAGGTCTCCGTCGTCAACCTCTCGCTGTCGTCCGGCAGCCCCCTGCCCTACCAGCTCGACCCGCTGACCATCGCCCTCGAGTCGCTGTGGAGCAAGGGCATGACGGTCGTCGTGCCCAGCGGCAACGACGGGGCTGACGGGCGCGGCTCGGTAACCAGCCCCGGCATCGACCCCGTCCTGCTCACCGTTGGCGGCCTCGACGAGCACGGCACCGCTGCCCGCCGTGACGACGACGTCGCTGCGTGGTCCGGCCAGGGCCCGGCGCCCCAGGGCGTCCAGAAGCCCGACCTGGTCGCCCCCGGCGCCCACGTGGTCAGCACGGGCGCCGTGGGGAGCGTCGTGTGGAACGCCAACCCCAGCGCACGGGTCGGCACGTCCTACTTCAAGGGCTCCGGCACCTCCTTCTCCACGGGCGTGACCTCCGGCGCAGCAGCGGTGCTGCTCGCCGCCCGCCCCGCCCTCAGCCCCGACCAGGTCAAGGCGCTGCTCACCCGCACCGCGTACGACGTGGACGGCACGAAGCGTCAGACCGGGCGCGGCGGCCTCGACCTCGCCGCAGCCCTCGACGCCCGGACGCCGCAGGGCGAGCAGAACGCCGACCCGTTCCCGGGTAACCCCGCGGTCTGGAACCAGCTCGCCGAGGCGATCCTGAACGGCGACGAGAACGCGGCTGCCAGCTCCTGGGCGCTGCTCTCTCCGGCCGCTCGCCAGTGGTCGGCCCGCCAGTGGTCAGCGCGTCAGTGGTCAGCCCGCCAGTGGGCGGCGAGCAGCTGGGCCGACGTCAGCTGGGACGCCCGCCAGTGGGCAGCGCGTCAGTGGGCGGCCAGCAGCTGGGCTGCACGTCAGTGGTCGGCCCGCCAGTGGTCCGACGACGAGTGGGCAGCGCGCCAGTGGTCGGCCCGTCAGTGGTCAGCGCGGCAGTGGTCAGCCCGTCAGTGGTCCGACGACGAGTGGGCAGCACGCCAGTGGTCGGCCCGCCAGTGGTCAGACCAGGAGTGGGCAGCACGCCAGTGGTCGGCCCGTCAGTGGTCGGCCCGTCAGTGGTCAGCCGTGGACTGGACGTGACCGCTGACCTCGGGCGCCTGAGCGGGCCTTCGTGAATCGCCCGCTTCACCGCCTCGTCGCGCGCGTCACCGTCGTGGGCCTACTGGCCCAGGCGGTGGCGCTGCTCGTCGTCTACGGGACGCCCGCGATCGCACCGCTGAACGCAGAGGACGGCTGGCTGTCCTGGGCCCACGGCTGGACCTTGATCCTCGTGTGCACCGCCCTCACCTTCGCCGGGGACTGGGTGGCCGTCCGCGTCCGCCACGGCGAGGAGACCGAGGAACTGACGCTCTTCGAGGCCGCCTGTGTAGTCGATGTCTTGATCCTGCCCGCCTCGTGGGCTCTCGTCGTACCCGTCGTGGCCACCGTGCTGTGCTCGGTCGTACGCCGCCGCGGGGCCGTGAAGGTGCTGTTCAACGGCGCGAACCTCGCCGCGGCCGTCGCCGTCCTCGTGCTCTCGGTGCACCTGCTGGCCTCGCCCGGCGCGGGGCTGTCGTTGCTCACCGTTGCTGCCCTCACGATCGGCATGCTCGGGCTCACCGGGGTCAACCTCGTGGCCCTCTCCTGGGTGCTCGCCGTCGTCGCGGGTGACGACCCGGCCCAGATCGTGCGGGACGGCCTGAAGCTCTCGGCCGTCATGGCCATCGGCACCGTGGCGCTCGGCGGTACGGCGGTCACGCTGGCCTCAGCGGCTCCGGCCCTGCTGCCCTTTGCGCTGATGCCCGCGGTGGCCCTTACGTTCGCCTTCAAGGCTGCGGCGCAGGAGTCGGAGGAGCGCGAGCGCTCCGGCCAGCTTTTGCGACTGTCCCAGGTCCTCGCCGGCCGGCTCGACGGCGAGCAGATGCTCGAAGCGTTCCTCGACCTCACGCGGCAGGCCTTCGGCGCGGATGTGGCGCTGGCCATCCTCGAGCAGGACGAGGGCTCGCCGGTCACCGTCGTGGACCACCGTCGCGACGGACAGTTCCGCCGCTCCTCCTCGCTGGTCGAGTGCGACCTGGTCCACCACAGTCGGATTCTCGGCGCGCGCGCACTCGGGGAGGACCTCCCCCGCGAGTGGCGCAGCGCGCTCTCGGCACCGCTCGAGGCCGAAGGGCGGCACGTCGGTTCCGTGGTCCTGGCGAGCACCGACAAGCACCGCCCGCTGGCGGCCCGCGAGCTCACGCTGCTGACGTCGCTGGCCAGTGCGCTGTCCGTGGCCCTGCGCGGGGCCGTGGACCTGCGCCGCCTGGTCGACGAGCGCTCGAAGCTCAAGGCGGTCGTGGACCAGTCCTCCGATGGCATCCTCGTGCTCGACGGCGACGGGCTGGTGCAGTTGTGGAGCCCCGCGCTCGCCCGCCTCACCGGTTGCACCGAGGAGTTCGCACTCGGGCTGGAGCTCGCGTCGCTGCTGCAGACCACCACGACCAGCACGGGCGACCCGGCCGACGCGTTCCAGGTCGGCCGGGAACTGCTCACCCCCGAGACACCCCACGCCACGGTGGAGCTCACGCTGCACCGCGAGGACGGCGAGCAGCGCGTGGTGAGCTGCGCACACGCGGGCGTGTTCGACGACGAGGGCGCGCTGGTGCGGGACGTCGTCATCGTCCATGACGTGACCCGCGAGCGTCAGGTGGAGCGGCTGAAGGCCGATTTCATCGCGACCGTGTCACACGAGCTGCGCACACCGGTCACGCCCATCAAGGGGTACGCCGACCTGCTCCGCCGTCGCGGGCACGTCATGACCGAGCAGAAGCGGGCTGAGTGCCTGGAGATCATCAGCGACCGGGCCGGGCACCTCGCCCGCCTCGTCGAAGACCTGCTGCTCGCCTCCCGCATCTCCGAGAGCGGCGGCCGAGCCAAGGTCGACATGGGCAGCGACGACCTCGTTCGCCTGCTGCACCGGTCCGCCGGCGACTTCGGGGACGACAACGCACGCATCACGATCGACGCCGAGGACAGCGAGCTGTTCGTGCAGTGCGACCCCGTCCGGGTGACACAGGTGCTTTCGAACCTGCTGGGCAACGCGCTGAAGTACTCCCCCGCAGGCACTCCCGTGTTGGCGTGGCTGCGGCGCGTGGGCGACCACGCCGTCATCGAGGTCCGCGATCACGGTCGGGGCATCCCGGCCGACCAGCTCGAGAAGGTCTTCGAAAAGTTCCACCGCGTGGAGGACCCGCTCGTCATGACCACCGGTGGCACCGGTCTGGGCCTGTACATCGCCCGCCAGCTCACCCACGCCATGGGGGGCGAGCTGTCCTGCCGGGCGACCCTGGGTGTCGGATCTGTGTTCACCCTGCAGCTGTGCCTCGCCGACCGCGCTGCCGATTCCACCCTGCGGCCGACCCTGCCCGCGACCCTGCGCGCCGTCCTGCCCGCGCCACGCCACGCGGACGCTCACCGCGCGCCAACGGCGGCTTCGGGCCTCTGACCGCTAGGGTCATGCTCACGAAGCCGCGTCGGCGGCGCCGGGGCACGTCCCCGTCGGAGACATGGAGGACCCCGTGGCGGAGAGTTACAACGGCTACTGCGTGAAGTGCAAGGAGAAGCGCGACTTCGACGGCGAGGTCAAGGTCAGCGAGTCGGGTCGCCGTATGGCCCAGGGCCTGTGCCCCGTCTGCGGAACCAAGATGAACCGCATCCTCGGCAAGGCCTAGTCCTAAAAGCACAGTCCCAGAGCACAGTCACACCGCTTCACCGAAGGGCGGCCCCCCCATGGGGGCCGCCCTTCGGCGTTCCCCGCCTGTGGACGAAGGCTCCGCCGTAGGCCTGGGGCTGGCACGGTGGTCGCCCACCCACGCCCCGGAGGTCCGCCGTGCGCCCCGTCCTCGCCCCTGCCGCCCGCCGCCTGTGGCGGGGTACCGGCACGCTCCAGCTCTGCCTTGCCCCTCACCGGGGCGTCCTGCTCGAGGGCTTGGACGAACACACCCGCCACCTGCTGACGCTGCTGGACGGGGCTCGCACCGCCGAGCAGGTGGCCGCGCAGTCACGCGCCGCAGGCTGCCCAGACCCCGAGGGTGTGCTGCGGCTGCTCGCCGACGCCGGGTTGCTGCGCGATGCTGACGCGCTGCAGGTCCCCGTTGCCGAACGCGAGGACCGCCTCCGGCTGGGGCCGGACGCCGCCGCGCTCACCCTGACCGGGTCCGGCGACGGCAACGCACTGCTGCGAGCCCGCCGTACCGCCCGGGTGCTCGTGCACGGGGCAGGACGCGTGGGAGGCCCGCTCGCAGCGCTGCTCGCGGAGGCAGGAGTGGGCACGGTGGAGCTGCGGGATCCCGCCGAGACGCGCTGGGAGGACCTCGCCGTGGGCGGGCTGCGCCCACATGACGTGGGGCGCCCCCGTGCCGCCTCGCTGGGCAAGCGACTGGCCACAACCGCCTCCACGCAGCAGCCGGCACTGGTCGTGCTCACCGAGGACATCCCCGAGCAACTGGCCCGGGTCCTCGTGCGTGACGGGGTCCCGCACCTCGTCGCCCGCACCCAGGGCCTCGTCGGCCTCGTCGGTCCTCTCGTGCTTCCCGGCCGCTCCACGTGCCTGCGCTGCGTCGCCCTCGTCCAGGCCGCGATCGATCCCGATTGGCCGCACCTGATCCCCTATGTCGAGCCGGGCCAGCGCCCGGCCGAGGCCAGCCACGGAGTGCTCGCCGCAGCGGTGGCCTCCCAGGCCGCGCTGCAGGTCCTGGAGCACCTCGAGCAGGGTGCCCCCGCCGCCCTCGGTGGGAGCCTGGAGCTCGAGCTCCCCGGCTGGCGGTGGCGCCGCCGCAGCTGGCCGACCCATCCAGGGTGCGACTGCGGCGCCGACGCCGAGCGCTGGGCGGCCCTCGCGTAGGTACGTCGGGCCCGCACCCCTCACACTGTGAACGTGGCGGACATCCCCAAGAACGCGGTGACTCGAGGCGCACGACTGGCGGCGCTGCCGCTCGGTGTGGCGGGCCGTGGCGCGGTCGGCATCGGCCGTCGCATCGGCGGGCGTCCGGCGGAGCTGGTGACGGCCGAGTTGCAGGCCCGCACGGCCGAGCAGGTGTTCCAGGTGCTTGGGCAGCTCAAGGGTGGGGCCATGAAGTTCGGCCAGGCCATGAGCGTCTTCGAGGCCGCCCTTCCTGAAGAGGTGGCCGCGCCGTACCGGGCCGCCTTGACGAAGCTGCAGGAGGCCGCACCGCCCCTGCCGGCCGTCACTGTGCATGCGGTCCTCGCCGAGCAGCTCGGCGCCGACTGGCGCGAGCAGTTCGCCGAGTTCGACGACCGGCCCGCCGCGGCGGCCAGCATCGGCCAGGTCCACAAGGCGCGCTGGCACGACGGGCGCGCGGTGGCGGTCAAGATCCAGTACCCCGGCGCGGGCAAGGCCCTGCTCAGCGATCTTCGGCAGCTCGGGCGACTGGCACGGGTGTTCGCCGTGTTTACGCCCGGCTTGGACATCAAGCCGCTGCTGGTGGAACTCGAGTCCCGAGTCGCGGAGGAGCTCGACTACCGCTTGGAAGCCGAGAACCAGCAGACCTTCGCGGCCGCGTACGACGGGGACGCCGACATCCTGGTGCCCGGAGTCGTCGCGGGCGCCGACCGGGTCCTGGTGACCGAATGGATCGACGGCGTACCGCTGTCGACGGTGATCCGCGAAGGCACGCAGGCGCAGCGGGACCTGGCGTCCCGGCTCCTGGCGACGTTCCTGTTCTCCGGACCCGTCCTCGCGGGTCTGCTGCACGCCGACCCGCACCCGGGCAACTTCCGCCTCCTTGAGGACGGACGGCTGGGAGTCATCGACTTCGGGGCGGTCAACCGGCTGCCCGAGGGGGCGCCCGAGCCCATCGGCCGACTCGCCCGCTGGGCGCTGGAGGGCAGGGCGCACGACGTCCTGGAGGCCCTGCGGGACGAGGGGTTCGTCAAGCCGACCATCGACATCGACCCCGACCGGCTGCTCGACTACCTGCGGCCCTTGCTCGAGCCGATCCGGGGCGAGAGCTTCCAGTTCTCCCGCGAATGGCTGCGCGGACAGGCCCTGCGCCTGGGCGACCCGCGCTCACCGGCCAACCAGCTGGGCCGTCAGCTGAACCTGCCCCCGTCGTACCTGCTCCTGCACCGCGTCACGCTCGGGACCATCGGCGTGCTGTGCCAGCTGGGCGGCGAGGCGCCGTACCGCTCCCTGATGGAGCGCTGGCAGCCCGGCTTCGCGACCCCCTGAGACCAGTCACCACCAGGCTTCGTCGAGCTTTCCCTCGATCGAGCGCAGGTTCGCGCGGGCGCAGGTCGCGCACAGCCAGGTCTGACCGCGCTCGCTGACCTGCATCGACCAGGTCACCGGCACCTCGTCGACCATCGTGCCGCACACCGAACAGGTCACCATCTCGCCCATGAGCTGAGTCTGGCTCAGCGCGGCCGGCTCGTCACGCAGCCCCACTCAGCGAGCCCGGCACGCTCGACCGGCGCGGCTGCCTTGCGCCGGGCGCCCGTTGTCGTGTTGGGTTCGGCACGTCTGCCCCCGCTCCAGGGGGCCTGGCGCGGAGGTCCCCCATGGCCGTGCAGGACGACGTCACTGCCGCGCGTGAAGCGGTACGGGCGCTCGAGCGCGCCGTCGCAGCGGTCGCAGGCCACTACCCGCAGAGCGTGGACGCCCGACGACTGCAGTCCGACGTCGCGCGCGTGGCGGAGGATCTGCACCTGCTCGTGGGGCAGCCACCCGCCCATCAACCCCCGCCGCAGCTCGAGGTCATCGACGACCGCGCGTACCCCCAGGACTTCTGGGTGGACGCGGACGACGAAGGTATGGGCGGCGGGCGCGCGTGAACCACACCCAGCAACGCACGGGACGGAGAGAACGCACGTGACGGCATCGCTCGACAGGACGTCCCCACAGGGCACGGGCGCCCCAGGACGTGCGCACCTCGACGCACGCACGTTGCGCACGGACCGGTGGTGGTTGCAGCCCCTCATCACCGTCGCCGTGCTGCTGTCGTTCATCGCGTACGCGACGTTCCGCGCCTTCCACAACACCTACTACTTCCTCGACCCGTACATCTCGCCCTTCTACTCGCCGTGCCTGTCCGACGCCTGCGCCCCGGCGCCGCACGTGAGCCTGTTCCCGAGCAACGCGTTCTTCACCCCGGCGATCTTCATCCTGGTGTTCCCGCTGGGCTTCCGCCTCACGTGCTACTACTACCGCAAGGCCTACTACCGCTCTTTCTGGATGTCACCGCCCGCCTGCGCGGTCGCGGAGCCCCACGGCAAGTACACCGGTGAGACCCGGCTGCCGCTCATCGGCAACAACGTGCACCGGTACTTCTTCTACGCCGGCCTGGTCTTCAACGTCATCCTCACCTACGACGCCCTGATCGCCTTCCGGTTCGAAAGCGACGGCGGGCATCGCTTCGGCGTCGGCCTCGGGACACTGGTGCTGCTCACCAACGCGACGCTGCTGTGGCTCTACAGCCTGTCGTGCCACTCCTGCCGGCACATCTTCGGCGGGCGGTTGAACCACTTCAGCAAGCATCCGATCCGCTACCGCTTCTGGACCTTCGTGAGCAAGCTCAACCACCACCACATGAAGTTCGCCTGGGTGTCGCTGTTCGGCGTCGCCCTGACCGATCTTTACGTCTGGCTCGTCAGCGCCGGCGTCTTCTCTGACCCGAGGTGGATCTCCTGATGGTCCAGACCCACTCCTACGACGTCGTCGTCGTCGGTGCCGGCGGCGCCGGCCTGCGCGCGGCGATCGAGGCCCACGACCAGGGCGCGCGGGTCGCCGTGGTCTGCAAGTCCCTGCTCGGCAAAGCCCACACCGTCATGGCCGAGGGTGGCATAGCTGCGGCCATGGGAAACGTCCACGCCGAGGACAACTGGAAGGTGCACTTCCGCGACACCATGCGTGGCGGCAAGATGCTCAACCACTACCGCATGGCCGAACTGCACGCCAAGGAGGCACCGGACCGGGTCCGGGAGCTCGAGGAGTGGGGGGCGCTGTTCGACCGCACCCCCGACGGGCTGATCAGCCAGCGCGACTTCGGCGGGCACCGCTACGCCCGCCTCGCCCACGTCGGTGACCGCACCGGGCTGGAGCTGATCCGCACCCTGCAGCAGCGCACGGTCGCCCTCGGCATCGACGTCTTCATGGAGACGACGGTGACCCGGCTGCTCACCACGGACGGCGCGATCTCCGGCGCGTTCGGCTACCGCCGCGTCGACGGCTCCTTCCTCGCCTGGCAGGCCCCTTCGGTGGTCCTGGCCACCGGCGGGGTGGGCAAGAGCTACGTCGTGACCTCGAACTCCTGGGAGTACACCGGCGACGGGCACTCTCTCGCCCTGCAGGCCGGCGGCTCGCTGGTGAACATGGAGTTCCTGCAGTTCCACCCGACCGGCATGGTCTGGCCGCCCTCGGTCCGCGGCATCTTGGTCACCGAGTCGGTGCGCGGCGACGGCGGGGTGCTGCTGAACTCCGAGGGCCGACGCTTCATGTACGACTACATCCCGGAGTTCTTCCGCTCCGAGACCTCGGAGTCCGAGGAGGAGGGCGACCGCTGGTACACCGACAAGAAGAACAACCGTCGCCCCGCCGAACTGCTCCCCCGCGACGAGGTGGCCCGGGCCATCAACTCCGAGGTCAAGGCCGGCCGCGGCTCGCCGCACGGCGGCGTGTTCCTCGACATCGCGAACCGCCGGTCCCCGGAGTACATCAAGAAGCGGCTGCCCTCGATGTACCACCAGTTCAAGGAGCTGGCGGAGGTCGACATCACCTCCGAGCCCATGGAGGTGGGACCGACCTGCCACTACGTCATGGGCGGCGTGGAGGTCGACCCGGACAGCCAGCAGTCCGTCGTACCAGGGCTTTTCGCTGCTGGTGAGGTCTCCGGCGGGATGCACGGGTCCAACCGGCTCGGCGGCAACTCGCTGTCGGACCTGCTGGTGTTCGGAAAGAGGGCGGGTACGGCGGCAGCCACCCACGCGAAGCAGACCACCGCCGCAGCGCTCAGCGAGGATGCCCTCGCGGCGGCCGAGGAGGCGGCGCTGCGGCCGCTGGTGGAGCCGGGCGGGGAGAACCCCTACGCGGTGTGGCACGAGCTGCAGGCGACGATGAACGCCCTCGTCGGCATCATCCGCAACGCGGGCGAGGTGCAGCAAGCCCTCGACGTCATCGAGCAGCTCAAGGCCAAGCGGGTCAGCGCTCCCGGAGGCCGGGTCTACAACCCGGGCTGGCACCTGGCGCTGGACCTGCCGAACATGTTGCGGGTCTCGGAGTGCATCGCCAAGGCGGCCCTAGAGCGCGAGGAGTCGCGCGGCGGGCACACCCGCGACGACTTCCCGAAGACCGACCCCGAGTGGGGCAGGACGAACGTCATCTGCACGCTGGACCCTGAAACAGCGGACGGCATCGGCAGCATCTCGCTCAGCCGCAAGCCGTTGCCCGTCATGCCCCCCGAGCTCGCGTCGATCTTCGAGGAGAAGCAGTGAGCCACGACCAGAAGATCCTCGTCTGGCGCGGGGACGACAAGGACGGCTACCTGCACCAGTTCACGGTGCAGGTGAACGAGGGCGAGGTGGTCCTCGACATCATCCACCGCATCCAGGCCACTCAGGCCCCCGACCTCGCGGTCCGGTGGAACTGCAAGGCCGGCAAGTGCGGCTCGTGCTCGGCCGAGATCAACGGCAAGCCCAAGCTGCTGTGCCTGACCCGCATGGGGGACTTCGGCCGCGACGAAGTCATCCGGGTCACGCCGATGCGCGCCTTCCCGGTGATCCGGGACCTGGTGACGGATGTGAGCTTCAACTACGAGAAGGCCGCGTCGATCCCCGCCTTCAGCCCCAAGGCCCGGGAGGCCGACGGGAGCTACCGCATGCAGCAGATCGACGTGGAGCGGTCGCAGGAGTTCCGCAAGTGCATCGAGTGCTTCCTGTGCAACGACACCTGCCACGTGATCCGTGACCACGAGGACAACAAGGAGCACTTCGCGGGGCCACGGTTCCTGATGCGCATCGCCGAGCTCGACATGCACCCGCTCGACACGGTGGATCGCAAGGACTTCGCGCAGCAGGAGGCGGGCCTGGGCTACTGCAACATCACCAAGTGCTGCAGCGAGGTGTGCCCTGAGGGCATCCACATCACCGACAACGCGCTCATCCCGCTCAAGGAGCGCGTAGTGGACCGCAAGTACGACCCGTTGACCTGGCTGGGCCGAACCATCAGATTCCGCAACCACGATGACAGCAACCACGATGACAGCAAGAAGGAGCAGTCGTGAGCGACCACATCTACCGCGTCACCGAGGTCGTGGGCACCTCGACCGAGTCGGTGGCCCAGGCCATCAAGAACGGCGTTGCCCGTGTCGGGCGGACTGTCCGGAACGTCGAGTGGTTCGAGGTGGTCGAGACCCGTGGCTCGGTGGCCCCCGACGGCACCCTCACCTTCCAGGTCGGCCTGAAGGTCGGCTTCCGGCTCGAGGGCTGACGCGCCCGGCTCGCCCCGGTCCGCACCCCGCCATGTCACCCGTCAGGATGAAGAACCTGCAGGGATCCGCTCCGCGTGCCGATGCCAGATGCATCAGACCGACGGAGGGACCGGACATGAAGCAGGTGCAGATCACGCGGACGCGACGCACTGCCGCGCCGGCCGAGCTCGACACCCGGACGCCGTCGGGCAAGGTCCTTCCCTACTGACCTCCCTCAGCAAGCCCTGAGTACGAAAGAGCGGCACCGACCCCCTGCGTCGGTGCCGCTCTTTGTGTCTGGGTGTGTGCTTGCTCAGCCGTGCCACATCGCGAAGCAGCCGGCGCAGAGCGCGTCGGTGGTGTCGAGCAGCCTGTAGAGCTCGGACTCCCCGCGACACAGGTCGCAGCACCCGGCTGCGGCCTCCCACGTCACGGTGCCCTGCTCGAGGTCGATGACCTGCGGTCCCGTCAGTTCGCTGCGCATGACCTAAAGGTCGTCCCCCGCGGGCCCCAATGCCACCGCCACACGGCGTCACTTCACCCCGTCGTCGGTTCCGCCCCTTGTCGCACCCGGGTAGCCCTCTCGGGCTAGTGACGCCTGCTCATCCAGCGCGGCAGAGCTTCGGCGAGCCGTTCTGAGCGGTCCCGGGTGGGTTAGGGACCTTTGTCCCACGCAGGTTTGGTCACAACTGTCCATCGGGTCCGGGATGGGTGGATGCCGATCACTTTGAGGTAGCACCTGCCGGATCGCATCGGCGCCCTGACCCTCGCCACCTCATGTCTCGCCACGCGCCCGCAGGGTGCGCTGCGGCATGCCTGCTTCGCGGAGTCCGCCATGGCACGCAGCGCTCGACTTCTCATCTTGACCCTCGCGGTGCTCGCTCTCGCCGCCTCGGCCGCACTCAGCGTCACGACGATGAAGGCCTCCGGTGCTACGCCTGTCGACGCTCGCCCCTCAGCGCTCGCCGCGCACCACGCCGTCGCTCCCTCGCCCGTGGCCATATCCGTAGCCGTCGCCGTGGCCCGCAAGGCCGCACCGAAGCCTCCCGCCCGCGCTGCCGCCCACAAGGTGCGCAAGCCCGCGGCGGCGCCCAAGGTGTCCCGTCCGGCGCCTGTCGCGGCCGCTCCCCGGGTCCGTCGTCCCGCCGCCACCCCTGAGCAGCTGATGCGCCGCGCGATCAACCGGCTGCCCAACTACCGCAGCGGTGTCGCCGAGTTCATCCTCAAGCCGGGTCTGAGCAACTGGGGCATCGCCGACCTCACGAACGGCATCATCTACATCGCGCCCCGGGTCCCGGCCAAGCGCATGTACGACGTCGTCGCCCACGAGTGGGCGCACGTGCTGTCGATGACGGCCTATGACGGCGACGTCCAGGCGGCCCTCGACGCGATGAACGCCTACTACGGCGGCAGCGGCCTCGCCGGCGCCGAGAAGGCGCCCGACTGCATGGCCCGCGAGCTCGGCGCCACCTGGACGCACTACACCTCCTGCTCCAAGGCCAGCTGGCGCACCGGAGCTCGCCGCCTTCTCGCCGGCCAGGCCCTCTGAGCCGCATGACAGGCTGCCTCTCATGGGGGGCGTGGACTGGGTCGTGTTCGACCTCGGCGAGACGCTGGTGGACGAGACCCGCAGTTGGGGCCGCTGGGCTGACTGGCTCGCCGTACCGCACCTGACCTTCATGGCCGCGATGGGTGCGGTGATCGCACAACGACGCGACCACCGCGAGGTCTTCTCCTACTTCCGCAAGGACTTCGACTTCGCCACTGAACGCGCGGCCAAGCACGCGGCCGGGCTCGGCTGGGAGGTGGAGGCGGACGACTTGTACGCCGATGCGCTTCCCGTGCTGGCGGAGCTGCGGCACCGGGGCTACTCACTGGCCGTGATGGCGAACCAGCCGCTCGAGGCGATGCCGCTGCTGCGGGCCCTGCCGGTCGATCGAGTCGCCACCTCCGCCGGGTGGGGTCTGCACAAGCCCGATCCGGCGTTCTTCGCCAGGGTCGTCGAGGAGCTGCAAGCGCCACCCGCGCGGATCGCGTACGTAGGGGACCGGGTGGACAACGACGTGCTGCCGGCGAAGGCCACCGGGATGCTGGCGGTGCACCTGCGCCGGGGCCCCTGGGGATACCTGCACGCGAACTGGCCCGAGGCCGCCGAGGCCGACGTGCACCTCGACGACCTATTGGCCCTGCCCGATGCGCTGGACGCTACGGGCAGCTGACGTTGCGGTTCCACCCGGAGAACGCACCGTCGGGGTTGGTCTCCCACGCCCACGCGTGCAGGGCGTAGAACGGCGGCAGCCCGAAGGGGTTCGCGGTGATCAAGTCGAACTCGGTATTGAACAGCACCGGCGGGCTGTCGTGCTTTTCCAGCCACTGCGAGGCGATCACGACGTACTCCACGCCGACGAGCACCTTGGAGCCGTTGGCTTGGGGCTCGTAGAGCAGCACCTCGGGCCGCTGCTGCTGGATCAGGCCGTCGCCGACGCGGTCGAGGTTGGCGTAGTGCTGACCCATCGCGCCGGCGGAGCCGTTGGCGATGCAGGAGACGCCGTTGTCCTGACGGGCGACGAGGGTGGTGAAGCCGGCGGCCTGCGAAGCAGCGAAGTCACGGAAGTCGGCCGTGGCGTTGCGGACAGCGGCCAGGCGGGCCGGGCTGGCGTCGTTGCCGTGCTGACCGTCGTAGGCAAAGACAGGCCCGAACGGAACGGCCAGGCTGCCGACGAGCACGAAGGCGGCGGCAGCGGTGCGCAGGATGGTTCTGTTCATGACCCCTCCTTGACTTCGACGATCTCGTCCGCGACCAGGCCGTGCGCCTCCCGGTGCACGGTGATCGCGGCCTCTGCGGAGGGAGCCTCGACGAGGCAGTAGATCGACCCCTCCTTCTCGGCGACCCAGTAGCGCAGGTAGGACACGTCGTGCTTGCCCTGGGTCTGCAGGTCGGCCATGTGGGCCTTGGCGACGTCTTCGACGGCGACTCCCCCGTCGAGGCGATGGGTGTCCATGAACAGCGGCATCGTGTGCTCCTCGTGTCGGTCGGTGCTGACACGACGGACGTTAGGAAGGCCCGAAGCAGGGCACATGGGTGCTGGGTACGGAGGTTTCGCGGCCCGGTACCTAGGTTGCGACGAGCAGGCCCCGCTCCTGCGCCGCACGTGCGGCATCGATGCGGCTCGTGACCTGCAGCTTGGACAGCACCGACGACACGTGGTGCTCCACCGTCCGCTCGGACAGGAACAGCTCAGCCGCCAATTCGGCGTTCGACAGCCCTCGCGCCAGGCCGTCCAGGACCTCACTCTCGCGCCGGGTCAGCCCAGCAGGGTGCGCCCGCGTGCTGGCCCGAGGACCAGCCGGTACGGCGTCTGCGCCCCGCTCGCGGAGCAGCTGCCGCACCCGGGCCACGGCAGCGGGGGCCTCCATGGCCGTGAAGCGGGCGAACGCCTCACGCAGGTCCAGCTCGTCGTCGGAGAACGCCAGGGCCATCGCGGCGTAGTAGTGGCCACCGAGGCGGTCCCACTCCTGCGCGGCGGCGCGGTGGTCGCCAGCCAGCTCCAAAGCCCACGGCGGCGCCGGGTCCTGGGCGCCTGCGACCGGCTCGACGGCGACGCCGAAGCGGCGGCACCAGGTCTGGGCCTCGCCCATCTCCCAGGCGTCTGGCCCCTCGAGAGCACGAAGGCTTGCGCGCGCCGCCTCGGCGGCGTCGTCCCTCCGGTCCTCGATCCAGAAGGCCTCGCAGCGCGTCCGGTGGGCCCTCGTCGTCCAGGAGCCCTCGTTGAGCAGCTCCGACAGCGCCAGCGTCTCGTCGAGCGCCTGCCACGCCTGTGCCTGCCGACCCTGCCGTGCATGCAGCACCCCCGTGCTCATCAGAGGGTTGAGCCTGTTGACCGGGGAGGGGATGCCCGCTCCCTTCACCTCCTCCGCCAGCGCCAGCGCCTCCGCCGTACGACCCTGCTGGCGAAGCGACCACGTGCGCTGGCCTCGCTGGCAGGTGCTGTAGGTCGCCATGTCACGGGGGTCGCAGTACCCCGTCGCCTCGGCGTACACCGGCTGCGCCTCCTCGACCCGCCAGGTCTCCGTGAGCGTGGCGTACAGGTTGCAGTAGGCCCGCCCCACCTGCAGCTCGAAGCCCCCGGTGAGGGCGAGGTGGAGGGCCTCCCGCAGCAGGGGGAGAGGGTCGCCGCCCAGCACGCCGACGGCGCTCGACTCCGTGTTGAGGGCATCGCTGAGCACGTCGGGGAGGTCGAGCTCGCGCGCCAGCCCCTGGGCGAGCCGCGCGAGCCGCACCGACTCCTCCCAGTCGCCCTTGCCTCCCACGACACTGGCGAGCGTCTGCCACGCCGCGGCGAGCTCGCGTCCAGGAGGGAGTGGTTCGAGGCGCACGACAGCCTCCGCAGCGACCCGGTCGGCGTCCTCGCCCCGGCACAACCGCCACAGGGGCACGACGAGCCTCCGGAGCTCATCGCCCGCCCGCAGCTCGTCCCCCAGCTCGCGCCAGATCTCCAGCGCCTGCTCACGCGCCGCGAGCGTCTCGTCGTACCTGTCGAGAAGGGCGAGCTCCATCGCGAGCTCGTCGAGCAGCTCGCCGCGCTCGCGTGGGCTGCTTGTGCCGGCATGGCGCAGCGCACGCTGCCACTGTGCCGCGGCCTCCCGGTGGCTGCCCAACGCGGCGGCCGACCGGGCCGCCACGGGGGCGTGCCGCAGGACCGCTGCCCCGTCGCCCGCCGCCTCTGCGTGGTGCGCCAGCTGCGCGTGGTCATCGCTCCCGCTCGCCTCGAGCGCGCCGAGGATCGCTGCCTGCAACTCGGATCGCCGGTGCACGGGGACCTCGGCCGCAACCGCCAGGCGCGCCAGGTCGTGGCGGAACGACAGCGACGACCCGAGCGAGACGAGCAGGCCTGAAGCGACGCACTCGTCGAGCGCCTCGCCGGTCACTCCCGGCAGAACCCGCAGCAGCACGGGGGATTGCCGCGAGCCGACGAGTGCGGCCAGGTCGAGGGCAGCCCGCGCTTGTGGAGACAGCCTCGCCGCACGGGCGAGCACAGCGTCGCGCGCGGATGGGGGCACCTGTTCGCCGCCACCGGCCAAGACCTCGGTGATGATGTAGGGGTTGCCTCCGCTGAGCCGGTGCAGCTCATCTGGCGCGAAGGCGGTCCCCGCCGCCAGGTGGCTGACCGCTTCCGCGCTCAGCGGCGGCAAGGACATCCGCCGGGTACCTCGGTAGCTCGACAGGTCGCCGAGAGCGGTGCGAAGCATGGCGTCGCCAGCGAGGCCGTCGTCGCGGTAGGTCAACAGCAGCAGGGCGCGAGCGCTGGTGAGCCGGCGGGCGACGTGGCGCACCAGGTCCAGGGTCGCCTCGTCGGCCCAGTGCGCATCCTCGATGACGACCACGATGAGGTCCTCACCCTCGGTGAGGCACCCGACGAGCTCGTCGAAGATCTCCTCACGCGCGGCGCCCCGTCCTACAGCGGCCAGCAGCGCACCACCAAGCTCACGCGCCACGTCGTGCAGCGGCGCAAGCGGTCGCGGAGTCGACAACCCGTCGCAGGCGCCCCAGGCCCAGGTCGCCCCGGGCATCCGCTCCTGGAAGGCCTCGACGAGGGCGGTCTTGCCGACCCCGGCCTCGCCCGCGATGAGGACGACGCGGCCCTGGCCGAGCAGCGCCTCGTCGGCGTAGGACGTCAGCGAGTCCAGAAAGGTGTCGCGCTCAACAAGCTCCATACGCGGGAGTATCCGTCGCATGAGCCGCGCTGTCAGCCCCCTGGCTGACAGCGCACCGCCGTACGTCGAGGCTCAACCCGCAGAGGAGGAGGGCTGCTTCTCGGACGATCTCGGGGCGGGGATCGACCAGGCCACGACGGACTCCAGCGGCGCGGGGGCCATCCAGAGGTAGCCCTGACCGAGGTCGCAGCCGAGGTCGCGGAGAAGTTCGTGCTGAACCACTTCCTCGACGCCTTCGGCGATGGAACGCAGCCCGAGGCCATGGGCCAGGTCGATGACGCCGCGCACGATCGCCCTGTCCTCCCCGCTCTGGGCTACGCCACGCACGAACGACCGGTCGATCTTCAGGTAGTCGACAGGGAACCGGCGCAGGTAGCTCAGCGGCGAGTAACCGGTCCCGAAGTCGTCCAGCGCTAGCTGCAGGCCCAGGTCCTTCAACTCGTGCAGGCGGGTGATGGCCCCCTCGAGGTCGATGAGGGCTGAAGTCTCGGTGATCTCGAGCACCAGCCGGTCGGCGGGCAACCCAGAGCTCTGCAGGGCCTCGGCAACGATGTCGACGAGGTCGGGCTCCTGCAGTTGACGAGCGGAGAGGTTGACGCTCATGTGCGCGTCGGGACCGAGCGACGAGGCGGCCCGGCAGGCGGCGCTGAGGACCCATCCTCCGATCGCCGTGATCTGGCCGCTTTCCTCGGCGTAGTCGATGAAGTCTCCAGGAGCGAGCAGGCCGCGTTCCGGGTGCTGCCATCGGACCAGTGCCTCGACACCGAGCTGGTTGCCGTCTTGGATGTCGACGATCGGCTGGTAGTGCACCCGGAACTCCTCGTTCTCGAGGGCATGGGTGATCTCGGTCCGGATGCGCGAACGCATCTCACTGGCGACCCTCATCGCCGGCCGGAAGATGTCGAAGCAGTGACCGCCTCGGGCCTTGGCGGAATACATGGCGGTATCTGCCTCCGCGAGGAGCGTGTCCGGGGTCTTGTGCAACCCCCTCGACGGGGCAACCCCGATGCTGGTGTGCACGACCACAGAGGTGTCGCCGAGTCGCATCGGAGCGGCTGTCGCCTCGAGAATGCGTTCCACCACCATCACGGCGGTCGACAGCTCGGTGTCCTCCAGCAGGATCGCGAACTCGTCACCGCCGAATCGGGCGACCGTGTCCTCGGGCCGCAGACACGCTGCGAGCCGCTCGGCCAGGGTGCACAGCAGCTCATCGCCTGCAGCGTGGCCGAGGTTGTCGTTGATGGACTTGAAGTCGTCGACGTCGAGGAAGCACGTGACCAGGGAACGCGGTTCGCGACTGTCCAGCGCGTGCTGGGCCCGTTCGAGGAACAGCGCACGGTTGGGGAGCCCGGTCAGGCTGTCGTGGAGGGCCCGCTCGCGGAGCTCGTCCTGGAGCCGGCGGCGGTCGGTGACGTCGCGCGTGTTGAGCACGAGCGCTGCAACTGTCGGGTCGTCGAGCAGGTTCGTCACGGCAGTCTCGGCGAAGCGGTAGGAACCGTCGGCGTGGCGGAAACGACACTCGATCCGGATCTCCGACGACTCGGCTGCGAGCTCCAGGGCAGAGGTGAACATTTCCAGGTCGTGCGGGTGCACCCAGTCCGTGACGTGCTTTCCGACCAGTGCGGAGCCTGTGAGGGCGAAGATCCGTCCCGCCGCCGGACTCTGATAGCTGACGGTCCCGTCGCGGTCGATGAGGGTGAGCACGTCGCTGGAGTTCTGCGCGAGGGAGCGGAACCTGTTCTCGGTCCCCGCAAGGTGCTCGAAGGCCGCGCCGGCGAGGGTGGCGATGAAGGCAGCCAGCTGCACCTCCTCGTCCCCGAACAGCTCCCCGATCTGCCTGTGGGTGACGTAGAAGCAGGACGGGATCTCCCCATGCACGAGGATCGGAGCCGCGAGAACCGAACGGACCCCGGAGAGAATCAGGCTCTGGCTCTCCATCACGGACAGATCGCTCGCGACCACAGGCGTTCTGTCCGCCACCGCTCTGTTGAGCAAGGTACGGCTCAGCGAGTCGACGGCCTCCCCCGAGCCGGAGGTGAGGTCCTCGTCCAGGGACTCGGTCATCGCGACCAGATGGCAGCGCTCGCCGCGGAGCAGGGCCACTGCAGCGTCGCGGATGGCGCCCTCCAACGCCGCCACCGTTGGCGCCGCCGTGATGCTCCTGCCCACCGACAGCAGCGTCGTGAACCTGTCGAACAGCGACACACTCGGCATGGGCGCGGCAGCCACCTTGTCTGCCGCGACCTCGAAGAGACTGAGCGCAGCGCGGGCCTCCAGCACGTCCTGCTCAGCTCCGCCGAAGGCGGCAGCCAGCTCTGCCTGGGCCACCTGCGTGCGGGCGACTTCGTAGCTCGCTCCTTGGCTCTGCGCCACGGCAAGGCTTCGGTGCAGGAACCGTGCGGCCCGTCGCGGCCGGCCCAGGAGGGAGGCGAGAAGTCCCGCTTCACGCAGCGCGTGCGGCGCGTTGTTGCGATAGCTCATCGCCCAGAACCTGGCGCTGCGGACAGCCCGCGCCGTACGACGGAGCCGACGAGCGCGCTCCGCCGGGTTGAGCGGAGACGAGCTCTCCGCGAGCAACCGAGCGACGGTGGCACTCCACGGAGCCACCGCGGCGGCGTACTCCTGCCGCAGACCGGCCTTCCGGATCGTCGCCTTTGCCACGCAGAGGTGGCCCTCGGCTGTCGGGAGGTCCTCGGCGTACAGGGCTCGCAGGCCGGCTGCGAGTCGCAGCTCGGCGGTGGTGCTGGCGTCCTCGCCGCCGTTCGCCAGCTCCTCGTCGATGAGGGCTACCTCGACGCGGCCGATGCTGGCGCGCGTCCAGACCGATAGCGCCACCCCCGCGGACGTGTGGTCACCGATGAGCGTGGCTGCGGCGTACACCTGCCGGGCGGCGTCGGTCGCGGCGACGAGCTCGCCCTTGCGGTACAGGCACAGTGCAAGGTTCCAACCCGCCGTGTTGGCCTCCCAGCGGTCGCCCGTCTGGTCGAGCAACCGCATCGCTTCCCGGCAGGCCTGCTCGCCCTCCTCGAAACGGGAGGCGGCGTACATGGCGACGCCGGTGAAGCCCAGGCTCTGGCCCTGGCCCCAGACGTCGCGAAGGTCCCGCCTGATCTGAAGTGACCGTTGGACGTACCGCACGCCGCGGTTGAACCACGGCAGCATCGTGGCCGCCGGGGCATGCTCGGAATAGGCCTGCGCCAGCTCGGCACTTGGCGGGAAGCGCTCCGCGAGGTTGAGGCCACGCAGGTGGCTCCACGCGCACGGCACCTTTCCGCTGTGGAACCAGTACAGGTAGGCCAGCCGGCTGTAGAGCCGCATCGCCAGGAAGTCCTCCTCATGGCCAGCCGGGGAGCGCCGTCCCGTCGTGAGCCGCGGGAAGGCGGAGTGGCCGGTCTGGACCAGCACCTCCCAGATCAGCCTGAGCAGCAGCACGGCCCCGCTCCTCGGCACCGGCCGACCGAGGCGGGCCATCGCGCCCTCGAGGTGAAGCCGGGCGGTCGGGACGTCACCTTGCTTGAACGCGAGGTCCCCGAGCTTGCCGTCCAGGGAGGCCGCGTGCAGGCGCTCACCCACCAGCCCCCGGGCTATCGCCAACTGCGCCTGGGCCTCTTGGTAGACGCCTTGGAGGGTGAGGACGTCCCCGAGACCCTCGGCGATCTGCACCTTCACCACGAGGTCGTCGTCGGCATCGTCATCGACAACACCTCGCTCGGCCATCCGGTAGTGCTCGACGGCGGAGTCCAAGCCGTGCTGTGCCCGGGCCAGCTCCGCCGCCCGAAGTGCGTAGGGCAACGCCGCGCGGTGCTCGCCCGCGGCGTCGAGGTGGTAGGCGAGGTCGAAGACGGTCTCCTCGGCGCCGTCAGTGCCCTGCGCAAGATGCGCCTCGGCCGCCCGCCGGTGCAGCCCCTGGCGCGTCGAGGCGTCGAGTCGCTCCATGAGCGCCTCGCGGATCTTGTCGTGGAAGAAGCTGCAGCGCCCACTGCGCTCATCGACCCACAGCAACCGGCGCCTTCTCGCCTCCTCGAGGATCGCTGCCGCCGACTCGCTCTCGTCCGCGAGCTCGACCGCGAGGACGACATCGAACTCCTTGCCCAGGACCGCACCTGCCGACAGCACCCGTAGGGCGGCCTCAGACAGCAACTCCAGGCGTTGCACCAGGAACGCGGCAGAGCGGCGTCCGGTCCGCACGTCGCGCAGCGCGTCCTCGTCGATGACCCAGCCCTCATCGGCGCCCAGAAGGGCTCCACACTCGACGAGTCCTCGCAGGACTGCCGCGCCCATGAAGGGACTGCCGTCTGCAAGGCGAACCACGGTGTTGATGGCCATCTCCGGCAGTGGGCCCGCCATGGACTCAGCGAGCTGCGCCATCGCGGTCGGCGCAAGAGGCCCGAGCACCACCGACTGGGCCAAGGGGATGCGGCGCAGGGCGTGGTCTGCCGCGACCTCCTCGGAGCGGAAGGCGGCGATCACCCCGACGTACGGCGGGAGGGTTGCGCCGTCCGCGAAGGCCTCCGCCAGCAGTCGCACGGTGAGGCGGTCCGCCCACTGGCAGTCGTCGAGGACCAGCAGCACCGGCCGCTTCTGCGATCCGATGGAAGCCAGCAACCGTTGCAGGGCGGCGAGGCTTCGCTGCTCGCCGAACTGCTCGGGACCGGCGTCCTCCTGCCGGGGCACCTCCAGCAACGGGGCGAGCGCGGGCAGCGAGCACGCCACTGCGGCGGCGCTGTCGCCCACCCGTTCGACGGTCTCCCTGCGGACGCCCTCGACGGAGTCGGCGACCGCCACAAGATCCCGGGCCACGCCGTGCAGCAACGTGAACGGCAGCTGCGCGACCTGCGCGACCCCTTGGCCCCGGAGCACCGTGACGCCCAGCCGACCTGCGTGCAGCGCGACCTCGGTCAGGAGCCGGCTCTTCCCACCGCCGGAGTCGGCCTCCAACACGACCAGGCCGCTTCCGCCGTCCTTCGCCGTGGAGACGAGCGACTGCAACGAGGCGAGCTCGGCGTCCCGACCGACGAACGCGGGGTCGGTGAGGGTGCGCCGCCTGTCCAGTCGGCCGATCACCAGACGCGGGTCGGGGTCACCCGCCTCGACAGCGCTCAGCAGGACGCTCAGGTCGGAGGCGAGCGCCGAGGCCGACTGGTAGCGCTCGGCAGGTTCCTTGGCCAGCAGTCGGTGCAGGACGGCCTCGAGCGAGCGCGGCACCGTGATCCCCAGCTCGCGCAGCTCGGGCACCGCCATCGACAGGTGCTGCCGCAGGAGGTCCCCGACACTCGGACCGGGGAAAGGCGCCCGACCCGCCAGGCACTCGAACAGCAGCACGCCCAGCGAGTACAGGTCCGACCGTTCGTCCGCTGCCACCGCGAGCAGACCGGCCGCCTCAGGTGCCAGGTAACGGACCGTGCCCACCAGGTCATCACGAATGGACTCGTCGAGCCACGGACTGCGCGCAAAGCCGAAGTCGATGAGGGTGACGGCGCCGCCCTGCCCGCTGCTGTCGGCTTCGGTCACCACGACGTTGGCAGGCTTGACATCGCGATGGCACACCCCTGCCCCGTGGGCGCAGTCCAGCGCTGTCGCCACGTCGATCCCGATGCGCAGCACCGAGGCCACGGGGAGAGGCCCGTCTTCGATCAGCCGCTCCAGCGTCACCCCCTGGACGAAGGGCTGCACCAGGAACAACCGCTCCTGGGCCAGCCCCGCGTCGTACAGCTCGGTGAGGCCCGTGCCCCGGAGATGGCTCAACACCTTCGTCTCGTGCTCGAACCGGAGGCGGGCTGCTGCGTGGACCACAGCGGGGTCGATCAGCTTCACGACGACATCGGTCGCATTGGTCGTGTCGACCGCCAGGAAGGTCTCGACCCCGTTGCCGCTCTTCAGCGGCTCTCGCAGCAGGTAACGCCCGTCGAAGAGCGAGAGGTGCTCGACGCGGGACCCGTTGGGGGTGTCACCGCTACTTGCACCATCCATGACAGGTCCCGCCCAGATTTCTCGCCCGGGCTCGCGGCCCGCTAGGGGTCAGAGTGGGTCGTCACGGACATACGCGACATAGTTACTTCGGGTGACATTTCACTAGCATTCGAGCCCGCGGACGTTGCCAGGACGCTCGCCGCGGCGGACGCGGTTGCTACCAGTGGTACTACCCGAGTAGCATGACGCCGTGAAGGTCAGCGTGAGCCTGCCGGACGAGGACATCGAGTTCCTCGACGCCTACGCCCACGAGCAGGGCATCAGCTCCCGCTCCGCCGTACTGCACAAGGCCGTTCGGCTGCTGCGCGCCCTCGAGCTCAGCGACGACTACGAAGCCGCGTGGCAGGACTGGAGCGCATCGGGAGACGACACGTTGTGGGGCGCCACCGTCGCTGACGGCGTCACGACCTGATGCGCCGCGGCGACATCTGCGTCATCGACCTGGACCCTGCCCGCGGCTCCGAAGCACGCAAGAGCCGCCCGGCCGTCATCGTCAGCAACGACGGCGCCAACACCACGGCGACCCGACTCGGGCGCGGTGTCGTCACCGTCGTCCCGGTGACGTCCAACGTCGAACGCATCTATCCGTTCCAGGTGCTCCTGCCGGCGGGCGCCACCGGCCTGACCACCGACTGCAAAGCGCATGCTGAACAGGTGCGCTCCGTCGATGTCGAGCGCGTGCAGCACCAGGTGGGGTCGGTTCCGCCGGACCTCATGAACCAGCTCGACGATGCCCTGCGTCTGCACCTCTCGCTGTGAGGGAGCGGCCCAGCGGGCTCAGGCCCCGAGATACAAAAAGCCGTAGGCCTCGTCGCGGAAGGGGATGCCGACCGCGGTCAGCGCCTCGCCCCAGTCGCCGGTGCATGACTCATCGGCCCGCTCCATGCCGTGGTCGGCGGTGAGCAGGATCGTCGTGGTGTCGAGCAGATCCCGCGACTGCAGCAGATCGAGCCACACGCCCAGCCGACGGTCGGCGTCGTGCAGGGAGGCGGCTGCCATCGGCGAGCCGGGACCGCCCGCGTGATGGGCACCGTCGGTGAGGGTGGTGTTCCACCACATCAGCGACGGCGGGTCGGGGCGCGACCACAGCTCCAACGCCTGCGTCAGCCCGGCCGCATCGACCTGGGATCCCCAGGAGTAGTCCTTGTTGCCGAGGTGCTCAGCAGACACGTGCGGGTCGACGGCGGGGTCGGGCAACGTCGCGAGCATCGCCGTTGCACCGCCCCCGGCCCTGATCAGCTCGAAGGTGGAGTAGTCCGCGCCCTGGTCGACCGGGTCGTTGACGCACGCCGTCGCGCCAGGGACACGCTCGAACACCGTGCGCACGCCAGGCCGGAGCAGACCGGTCGCACCGTGCCAGGTGGCGCTGGAGTTCGCGATCACCTGCTCGCCGGTGGCCCGGTCGAAGTAGGCGTTGTTGACGATCCCGTGCCGCCCGGGACCGAGGCCTGTCAGCGCGGAGGTGTGGTTGACCAGCGTCACGCTCGGGAACTCCGCGACCGCCCCGCCGCGCAGGGTGCAGCCACGCTCCAGCAGGCGCTTGATGTTGGGGAGGTCCTCGACGGACCCGCAGGGCGCGCCGTCCCACAGCAGCCCGACGACGCGACCCCCCGTGGGTACGGCGAGATCCAGCGGCACGCCGTCCATCTCCGCGACGTCGCCACCCGCGAGGTGGGCCAGGGTGGCCCCCACGTCGACGATCCGCGCGACCCGTTCCACGGTGCCGCGCGCGCTGACCCCGGCACCTGAGAGCAGCAGCGGGGCGCGGGACTGGACCTCATTCAGGGAGCCGTGCTCCCCTAGGTGCCCACCGCGCTCGGGCCAGTGGTGGGCGCCGGTGTGCACCACGGCCAGGTCCGGAGCACGTGGCTCGTCGAACAGCGAGTGCAGCCGCACGTGCGCGAAGGGGTACCCGTCGGGGTCCCCCACCGGGTCGACGCCCGCCAGCACCACCCGCGCGTTGTCGCGCGACAAGGTGACGTGCCCGCGGTGGGCCGCCACGTGGACGAGCTCACCCTCCTTCCATGCGACGAGGTCCACGAGGTGCGCCAACCCGGGCGATGTCAGGATCTCCAGGGCTCGCGCCCGAAGGGTCGCGAGATCCTCCGAGCCCAGCTTCCCGTCGTACCCGCGGGTGTTGAAGGAGCGGTCAGGGAGCGGCACGCGGCAACCCTACGAGAAGACGCAGCGCCCCGGCTCCGAGGAAGGGAGCCGGGGCGCTGCACAAGGGGTCGTGCTTGTTTGTTCGCATCAGGCCGGTCAGCGGATCACAATGCGCTGCCAGCGACGGACAGTGACGAGGCGGCGGGCCTGGTGGTCGGCCTCCGCCCTCAGTTGTCGTTCGCGCACCAGGACGCGAGCGTGCTGTTCAGCCAGTGGGTTCAACATGAGAGATCTCCTCAAGACGTAGGTGGGAAGGGAGGTAGCCATCAGGCGGCGACCTCTTCCTTGCGGGGGCGACCACGGGGTCGCTTGCGGGGTACGACGACGCCGGAGAGCACCAGCTGGCCGCCCCAGACGCCCCATGGCTCGCGACGCTCGAGAGCGCCGGCGAGGCAGGCGGACTGGCGAGGGCAGGACTGGCACAAGGCCTTGGCTGTCTCGACGTCGGCGGGCGCCTCGGCGAACCACAGGTCGGGGTCGACGGTGTGGCACGGGAGCGGCGCCGGGACGAGGACGAGCTCCTCGACGAGGTCTGTGCTGACTGCAGTCAGGACGGACACCGGTGTATCACCTCCTTGGTCGTGGGGCCGGTAGACCCCTGGGTCGTGCGGTGCGGTGTGGGCGGGTTGTTGCGGGAAACAAAAAGGCCGCGGATCCCTTGTCGGGTTCCGCGGCCTCGTGGTCGGCGCTCTGAGGGTGTCTCAGAGTCGTCGTCCTCGAGGCCGAACCCGGTCATCGGCCTTACGACCGACGGCGTTCGGCGTCACATGGGCAGCGACGATCGGCGAGCTGCCGAACTTGAGCGCGAAGGCCGACACGGCAGCGCAGAGGGCAGCCGCGGAGGCAGCGCCGAAGGCGGCCACATAGATGCTGGTCATTCCTGCCATGTCGCACCTCCCTCGGTCCCTGGCCGCTCCTGAAGGGAGCAGGCCGTTGCTGTCGTCGTGCACGGGAGGTTACGGCGCCGTCGCAGACCCGGCAACGTATTTACCGGAACGTGATCGAAGAACGTCAGTGAGCGGACACCAGCGACAGCACGTCGTCGCCGAACTTGTCGAGCTTGGCCTGCCCGATGCCGGGAATCTCGACCAGTGCGGCGACCGAGCCCGGCTTGCGCTCCGCGATGGCCTCGAGGGTGGCGTCGGTGAACACGCAGTACGCCGGTTGGCCGAGGTCCTTCGCGCGCTCCGCGCGCCAGCTGCGCAGGGCCTCGAACAGCTGCTCGTCGCGGTCGGCCGGGCACCCGTCGCAGCGGCCCCGCTTGCGGGCAGCGGCGGCGGTGAGGATCGACCCGCACACCCGACAGGTCACCGGGGTGAGCGGGGTGCGGTTCTTCGCGCGGGCCGGCGGGTTGGCCGTGGACACCACAGCGGTCCGGATCCCGTCGAGGAACCGCGACGGCTTGCGGGACTGCCGTCCCCCGGGTGAGCGGGCCAGGGCCCAGGACAGCGCCAGGTGCTCACGCGCGCGGGTGATCCCGACGTACAGCAGCCGGCGCTCCTCCTCGACCTGCTGCGGGGTGTCGGCGTGGATCAGCGGCAGCGTCCCGTCGACGAGTCCGATGAGGAACACCGCGTCCCACTCCAGACCCTTCGCCGCGTGGAGCGAGGCCAGCGTGACGCCGTCGATCGTGGGTGCGTGCTGGGAGGAGGCGCGCTCCTCCAGCTCGGCCACGAAGGCGGGCAGGTCGAGGTCGGCGTGGTCGACCGCCAGCCGGTGCAGCGCGGCGAGGGACTCCCACCGCTCCCGTACGGCGCCCGACGAGGACGGCGGTTCGGGGGTCCAGCCGCGGATCGACAGCACCGCGGCGACCGCGTCCGGCAAGGCGTCGGGACCGTCGTCACGGGCCTTGGACTGCCCGCGCAGCAGCAGCATCGCCTCGCGAACCTCCGGCCGGTCGAAGAAGCGCTCGCCGCCGCGCACGAGGTAGGGCACGTCGGCGTCCGACAGCGCGGCCTCATAGGCCGCCGACTGAGCGTTCACGCGGTAGAGGACGGCGATCTCCCGAGGGGGCACGCCCGAGGCGATGAGCTCGGAGCAACGCCGCGCGACGGCCGCCGCCTCCGCGGGCTCGTCCGGGTGCTCCTGGTACGTCGGCTCGGGCCCGGCCGCCCGCTGACCGCGCAGCTCCAGCTTGGAGGGCACATGGGCCAGCACCTTGTTCGCCAGATCGACCACCTGGGGCGTGGAGCGGTAGTCACGCACCAGCCTGACCTCGGTCGCCTCCGGGTACCGCTGGCGGAAGCCGAGCAGGAAGTCCGGCGTCGCGCCGGTGAAGGAGTAGATCGTCTGCTGTGCGTCCCCGACCACGCACAGCTCCTTGCTCCCGCCGAGCCACGCGTCGAGCAGCCGCTGCTGCAGCGGCGTGACGTCTTGGTACTCATCGACGACGAAGGAGCGGTACTGGCTGCGGAACTCCTCCGCGATGAGCGGGTGCTCCTCCAAGATCCCCGCGGTGTAGAGAAGCAGGTCGTCGAAGTCCGCCAGCCCCTGACTGGACTTCAGGTCGCGATAGGCGTCATAGACCTGGGCGACCACCGGGGCGTCGTACGGCGGGGTCCGCCCCTTCGCCTTGCTCACGTAGTCCTCGGGCGAGGTGAGGGTGCAGGTCGCCCACTCGATCTCGCTCAACAGGTCGCGGATCTCCGACGTCCCCGGCCGGAGCTGGCCGGCGGCGCGGGCGACGAGCGCGAACTTGTTCTCCAGCAACCGCGGCGGCGCACCCCCGACCGCCTTGGGCCAGAAGTACCCGA
Source organism: Mycobacteriales bacterium (assembly GCA_046595815.1). Taxonomy (GTDB): domain Bacteria; phylum Actinomycetota; class Actinomycetes; order Mycobacteriales; family SCTD01; genus RYN-111. The sequence continues at coordinate 1,266 of JBKJSN010000035.1, read as the reverse complement.
GCTGTCGCAGCGCGGCGGAGTGGAAGGTGCGGGCCTGCACGCCCTCGACGCCCAGGCTCCGCAGCCGGTGCCGCATCTCGCCGGCTGCTCGGGCGGTGAAGGTGACGCAGAGCAACGAACCGGGCACGACGGCGCCGGTCTTGACGGCGTAGGCGGCGCGGTGGGTGATGGTCCGGGTCTTGCCGGTGCCTGCACCTGCGAGCACGACGACTGGCCCCCGAACGGCCTCCGCCGCCTCGCGCTGCTCAGGGTCCAACCCGGCAAGCAGGTCCTCGGGGGTCACCGGTCCATCTTCGCAGAGCACTCCGACACCGGAAGGGCCGACGAGCTCGTGGGGTTGACTAGGGGTGTGGGAATCACCGTCTACAGCACTCAGTGGTGTGGCTACTGCCACCGCCTGGTCAAGCAGCTCGACCGCGAGGGCGTGAGCTACGACTACGTCGACATCGAGCACGACCCTGCCGCGGCAGAGTTCGTGATGAGCGTCAACGGGGGCAACCAGACCGTGCCCACGGTCGTCTTCGAGGACGGCACGGCTCTCACCAATCCGAGTGTCTCTCAGGTGCTTTCCCGCCTCTCGGCCTGACCTTTCGTGGGATGCTCGGGCGCGTGCCCCCCCTCCCCCTCCAGCGCAGTGCGGTCGACGCCGTCTTGTCGACCGCTGCGACGCTGCTCGAGATGGAGGTCGTGTTCATCGGTGGGCTGACGCAGGAGCAGTTCACCTTCGAGCACATCCGCGCTCGGGGCACCTGGCCCGGCTACCCGGAAGGGCACTCCCTCGACCGGCTGGACACCATGTGCCACCGGCTGCTCTCCGGAGCGCCCACCGCGACAGCCGATGCCGCAGCCGACCCGGCGTACTGGGACGTGCCGGTCCGTGCCGAGCTGGGCATCATGTCCTACGTCGGGGTGCCGGTGCGGGGCCCGGGCGGAGAGGTCGTCGCCACGCTGTGCGGCATCGACCGGGCTGGCGTCGAGGTCTCGGCCGAGGCGATCGAGGTGCTGCGGGGCCTGGCGGACGTGCTCGCCGCGCACCTCGGCCCGCTGGCCACGGAGCGCATCGTCATTCAGCGCACGACCGAAGGCGGCTGGGAGGTCTCGGGCGAGCCGACGGAGGACCTGACCAGCGCGATGGTGCTGGCGGATCTGCTGGCCGCCGAGCTCGCGCCGCCGGGGCGGCCGGTCAAGAGCGACCCTCCTGCTGACGAGCTGGGCCAGCTCAAGCTCTCCGTGCGTCAGCTCGAGCACGCCCTGGCCGCCCGCGTG